>CANQLX010000163.1 GCA_947624835.1 uncultured Clostridia bacterium | reverse complement strand
TTGTGATAATTCCTCAAAATCTTTTATTATCGGTACTTTTTCCGCTCTGTCGCTGAGTTTTCCTATACAGCTTCCTGCGGCTATTTTATTAAGTATATCAAGCGGCAGACTGCTCGAAGTATTTAATTCGCCTTTAATAAAACAGCTTTGCACTGCATCATACAATTCATAAAGACCTGCCGATTTTTTATCACGTATAGCAGCAAGACCTCTGTACATTACAGTTGCCGAGGAAATATCCGACATTGTTATAAGCATTTTTGATTTACGACATTCCTTGCCGCATTTCAAAAGTGTGTCCATTATTACGTTATCGTATGTATTCTCAATGCCCTCTCCGGCTTCAGTTTTATTTTTCAATTCCGTCCATACCGCATTATAAAATCCGGGGTTTTGCATACCCGAAGCATAGCCGTTAAGTGCATCAGCAGCCTCATATGAATAGCACATTGTGTATACGTCCTGCACCTTATCGCTGAAATTGTGCAGCTTTACCTTAATCGGCTTTTCCCTGCCACTGACAAGCTTATATAATCCATATGAATGGAATCCGCCCGTCACGACAAGCACCCTGCTGTGTGTTTCCATGGCACTTTTAATACATTCCGACATATGACTTTCACGAACAATACAGCCGTCTGACAACATATCGTCCAAAGCTGTATTCTGTCTTAACAGACAACAGTAAGTGTACATTCTTGAGATAAATTCCTCGGTATCAATATAAAGGGCATCCGTTTCAAAAAATCTTTCCCAAAATTCCTCAAAGCTTCTCATTCCTGTTTTTTCGCATAATGCGGCAAAGAATTTGCCCTCGGACAGATAATAATCATCACTGTAACTCGGAACCTCCCTTTTGCGGCGAAGTCCCTTATTCTCTGCGGTATTAATCAGTATTTCTCCGTATGGCAAATCAATAAAGGCACAGTCTGTATTATTGTTTCTTGCATAAACAAGTGCATTATATTCCGGTGAGGTACTCAAAAAAGGATAATAGCATTTATAGTCATCGGCTCCCTCACTTATAAGCTTTTCACTGTCTTTATAGAAATAATAAAATGCCACAGGCGGTACTGTTCCCTCGTCTGTAAGTACGGTAATAAGCTTATTCGCATTCTGCGGTCCCTCAACCAGTATGCAGTCGGGCTTATATTTATCCATTACTTTACGGAGATGATATGAACAAGCAGGGCTGTGATGTCGAACGGGAAAGAACAAAACCGGCAAATCATAGGCAAAAGGAATTATTTCAAATATTTCCTCGCCTCGTAAAATTTCTTCCATAATCCACCGACCTTTTCCGACTTGAATTTTACAACCGTATTAAAATACGCCTTGAGTTTTTCAAGATCATCTTTTGTATCCTTACATACGGCATTATTAAGATTTTTCGTAAGTTCCGAGATACTCATTTCATCCTCTTCATAGTACCACGCACTTGAAAGCGTCTGATAGTAAACAGACACAGCCTCAGCCGTACTCATAACGGCAGCGGGCTTTTCTATTTTCATTCCCGAATCTGAAATGCCCTCTCTAAGCTCATGATAGGTCGTTGCAAGAAGTTCGGCAACATCCGTATCAACGGGCATTTCAATATGACTTGATTCAGCACTCTGTTCTACCTCGTTAAGAATAATCTGCTTTTCAAGACGTACATCCTTTACGGGATCTACGGTTTCAAAATTAAATCTTCTCTTTAAAGCACTCGACATTTCATTTACGCCTTTATCCCTTATATTTGCCGTGCCGATTATGTTGAACCCCGGCTTTGCAAACACAAGTCCGTCCTCCTCAAGCTCAGGTACATTGAGTACCTTATCACTCATGACAGAAATAAGGCTGTCTTGAATTTCTGCCGGTGTTCGTGTTATTTCCTCAAAGCGTGTAATTATTCCCTTTGACATACCCACATAAAGTGGTGACGGTACGAGTGCCTCACGGACAGGTCCCCTTGCAAGCAAAAGGGCATAGTTCCAGCTGTATTTTATCATATCCTCGGTTGTTCCGGCTGTTCCCTGAACCGTATTCGTGCTTGTACCGCTTATTGCGGCGGAGAGAAGCTCGGAAAGCATTGTCTTTGCCGTTCCGGGTTCACCTATAAGCATAAGTCCTCTGCTGCCGGCAAGTGTTATTATACAGCGTTCAACAAGTGCATCATTTCCGAAGAATTTCTTGTGTATTTCAATTTTCTGTCCGTTATAATTCAAAGGCTTGGGCGAGCCTAATATAAATGTTCTTACGGCTTTGGGTGAAAGTTTCCAGTTTTCAGGCTTTCTTCCTGTATCAGCGGCGGCAAGAGCTTCAAGCTCATCTCTGTACCTCACTTCAACAGGCGGCTTGATATATTTTTGTTCCATTATTTTACTCCCTTCTTAATCAAATAAGCCATGCTAAAGTTATTATATATAATTATCATTTTAATTTCAACATTTTAACAAATTTTTTCCAAAAAAGCATAGGATGAATTGTACAATTTAATGTATTATATTTATTCTTATAAGTGACAAAATAATTTTAAGAAATTTTTTAAAAA
>CANQLX010000162.1 GCA_947624835.1 uncultured Clostridia bacterium | reverse complement strand
CTCCAAAAGGTTAAGCTCCGCAACAAAATTGCAAAGCTTGAAGATAAAAAATCCGATATTGACAGAAAAATCGCAAAGCTTGAGGACATGACAGAAAAGTTGGAAAGTCTTAAACAGCTTCCCGATGAGCAGGTTGAACAGATTGTTAATAATTCTGTTGAGCAGATAGAAAATCAAATTAAAAACAATAATAATCTGTCGGAGGAAATTGTTGATAGTACTGTAATAAATGAAGCCGATAAAGCAATTACCGACAGTCAAAAGAATGTGCCCGATAATGATAAGGACATTAAGGATAAACTGTTAGCCGAAATTGATAATGATATGATTTTTATCGGAGAAATTACATTTGAAACTGCCAAACACATTAAAGAAGCAGGTTTTTCTTATGAAAATGGTAAATTAGAAAAAGCAACGGATACCATCGGTGATGATTTTTACGATTATACTCGCAACGGAATTATTAATTATGACATGGAGAAAGCTGTTAGTCAAAGTGATGGCAAGGACAAAATGGTATATTTGCAGATAACTCAAGAGCAAGCTGATTTTTTGAAGAGTCGCAACGACTTAGAGTTTGCGATTTTTGAAAGCAAACCGAATACTAATAATACTGAAAAACGTAGTGGCATTCTTCGATATCAGATAAGCTTCAGAGCTTCTAATTCTGAAAGTATTTCAAACGCATTAGCAGCTTTCAAAAATGAAATTGATAATCCTCTTAAAAATACTGAAATGGCTATTGAAGAAAATTACAACAACATTGACGGTGTTTTGAATAATATTCCTGCCGATAAGTCAGAAAATACAAAAAGAAATCCGAAAAAAACTAATCCGTTCAGTAAAGAGGCTATTGCCAAGAGTGCTAAAACTATCACTTCCAAGCCAAAGCAGGTTGAAGATAAAAATAAATCCCATCAAAGATCACAAGGCATTGAGAAAGAGTAAATGGAAAGAAAAATTGATTATACCGAAAGCGAGAATTATCTGAGTTTAATTCCGGAAATTGCACAGATACTTAATATGTCTGTTTCTTCAGTAAAAAGTTTTCCGAATGATATACAGCAAGCTCTATGCAGCACATATGTTAATAATTATCATTCAGATCCGATAAGTATTAAGCAGGAATTAGGTAAGATTATTCATCTCAATGCAGAAACCGAGAGAGAAATTGATAATTTAAAAAGAAATGATTGTACTTCCGGTAAAAAAGAAATCAGTATTTCGTCAATTTTTAGTCGTGAGCAAATATCCAGAAATGCAAAGCTTATTGAGGAAAAATATCGGCAGGACAAAATGATATCCGGTGAAGTTCGTGAGAAAGTCGAAACCGGAGAAAATTCTTAATATATTACTTTTGCCCCACCGGAGCAAAAGTGGGAGGTACATAAAAATGAAACTATATGGAAATGAATTATGGAATACAGCAACGCCTAACAGTGAAAAAAGTATTTTTAACGTTGAAAAAGAACGTGTTCAGGATATAACTGAAATTCTTGACGAAGCAGGTGTGAATTACTGCTATTATGTTAAAGGCAATAAAGTGACAATAGCTTTGGCTAAGTTTGCCGTTGACAAACGGGACGCAGACAGTCTTGCAAAATTACCACAGTTCAGAGAAATACATTTCGATAACTCTTCCGTGTCGTATGTTCCGAAAACACATATTATCGGGAATATCCCCTATCGTGATATTAAAAACCGTCATTTTCAGAATTTGAATACCGATTTAGCTCTGAAAGTTGCGGAAGAATTAAAAAAAGCAGGCATTAATTTTTCCGGCAGGACAAACGGAAAAAATACCACCTTAACTATAAATGCCGAGGACAAAGCCGAATTTGAGGGTATTGTTTCTGATGTTGTTAATGCACGTCAGAGCTTTTCCGAACGAATTAAATACATAGACTACATTGTTAATAAATTCTCAAATATACCCGAAGAAAATCGGGCTATTATCCAACCGCTTATCGACCTTGCTTATTTTCGTGATGATAATTATTTAGCAATTCTCGTTCCTGCATTGGAGGAGTCAGCACAATATACTGCATCGCAATTAGAGGGTTATGTCAAAATATTTCAAAACACTTTTGAACCGTGGAGTGCGGATGAATTTCTCTTTGCAGATTGGTCAAAACTTCGGAGTTATGAACATAATATAAAGCTTGAAAACAAGTTTACTGAGCTTACGTATTTGAAAGGCTTTAATCCTGAACAAAAAGAGAGTCTGAGAGAAATTATTGAACGTGTTCCCGACAGCATTCTTGCCCTCATTGATTATGATTTTTCAGCCGAAAATATACGAAAAATTCCTGATATAATCAATGGTAATGACGGCTATAATAATTTTATTAATTTTATGGCTGATATAAAAAATATTGATGGACGTATCATTGACAGATACATTGCTTCGGAAAAGTACTGCCCTGATACCGCTGAGATTAGTTATGGTGAATTTGATGTTGCACACTATTCGGTTTTCGAAAATGAAAAAGGAAGTATTTACAAAATACCAATTAGGACAAATACCGGTATTTTGAACAGGCTTGCCGATTCCGGACTTGTGCCGAAAGATGAGTGTAAAGATGT
>CANQLX010000161.1 GCA_947624835.1 uncultured Clostridia bacterium | reverse complement strand
CCATATAAATTTCTAATCCGGAGGTAAAAATTATGAAAAACGAAAAAAATATGTCGGAAAAAATTTATACCAAAAAAAGACTCGGCATTCCTATGCTGCTGTTGGTATTGGCACTTTGGGGACTCACTATCGCCGGTCTGATTGTATCTATCGCAAATATGGTAAAAGCCGATGAAAGCGGTGCGGAACCCGAACTCATATATATCATTATGGCAATAGCAAGCTTCGCTATGATCATTGTCGATGTCATACTTTGCATAGGTTTCAAACTGATCAATCCGAATGAAGCAGTTGTACTTACACTTTTCGGTAAATATAAGGGTACTCTCAAAAACGATGGTTTTTACTATGTTAATCCCTTTTGTTCCGCATTTAATCCGGCAGCCTCAACAAAACTAAGACAAAGCGATGATGTTGGACGTGATAAAAACGGCATTGCTCAGAATAACTCTGAAACAGCAGCAAGCAAAAAGATTTCCCTCAAAATGATGACTCTCAGCAATAACAAACAGAAAATCAATGACTGTCTTGGAAATCCGATCGAAATAAGCATTGCTGTTATATGGAGAGTTGTTGATACCGCCAAAGCCGTTTTCAATGTTGATAACTACAAGGAATTTCTTTCCCTCCAATGTGATGCCGCACTCAGAGAAATTGTAAGAATTTACCCCTATGATGTTGCCCCAAATGTTGATACAACAGGCGATGGCATAGCAGACGAGGGCAGCCTCAGAGGTTCAAGTGAAATCGTTGCCAGCAGAATTAAGGAAGAAATTCAGAAAAGGGTCGGTGAGGCAGGTCTTGAAATCGTTGAAGCAAGAATTACATATCTTGCATACGCTCCCGAAATAGCTGCTGCCATGCTGCAAAGACAACAGGCTTCGGCTGTTGTAGATGCAAGAAAACTTATTGTTGACGGTGCTGTGGGTATGGTTGAAATGGCACTCCAAAGTTTGAGTGAAAATAAAATTGTTGACCTTGACGATGAAAGAAAAGCCGCTATGGTTTCAAATCTGCTTGTAGTACTTTGCGGAAATCACGATGCACAGCCTGTTGTAAATTCAGGTTCATTGTATTAAATTATTTATTGGCAGCTCCTATACATCAGGAGCTGCCAACAGACTTATAGAAAGGACGTGAGGAAAATGAGCGAGAAAAAACAGGTTCCGCTCAGACTTAAAAAGGAATTATACGATGCTCTCTGCTCATGGGCAGAGGATGACTTCCGCTCTCTGAACGGTCAGATCGAATATCTACTCACCGAGTGCGTACGTCAGAGAAAGAAAAACGGCAAATATGTATCGGAACATCTTGATGAACCGCTTGATATTGATATAAAATAGTTCATTTTCCGTGATAATCTGTCGTTTAAATTATATGGACTTTACTTGCAGCCAATACTTAATATTTTGGTATCCTCAAGAAAATTGATATAAAAACTCTATTCATTAACAGGGGTGTAATTTTATGGGCTTTTTATTGGAATTATTATTTGACTTGATCATTGAAGGAAGCGTTGAAGGTGCATCATCAAATAAAGTACCTAAAATAATCAGATATATACTCATAGCATTTCTCTTGGGTATATGTGGATTTTTTGTTATACTGCTTATAGCAGCGACTGTTATTTCCGTCAATGAAGGTAATATACCTCTTGCCTTGTTATTCATTGCAACAGATATACTCATGGTAACCGGAATTATATGGAAATCAAGACAAATTTACATAAAGCATAAGAATGTAAGGTAGATAAATATGACGTAGATATTAATGGATTTTATAACAATAATATGGTATAATGTTCCGTATGAAGATGCAAAATAGAAATATCTGTAGACTTTTGCAGTCTCGGATATTTTTGATTTTGCGTTTTTATGCTTATCAGGAGGTATTTTATGCTGCAAATTAAAAACATTACAAAAAGCTACCATGTGGGCGAGCTTGAACAGACTGCACTTGATAATGTGTCACTTAATCTAAGGGATAATGAATTTATCTCTGTTCTCGGTCCGAGCGGCTCGGGCAAAACTACACTGCTAAATATCATAGGCGGTCTTGACAGCTACGACAGCGGTGATCTCGTTATTGACGGCGTTTCTACAAAAAAGTATAATTCACGGGATTGGGATACATACAGAAATCATACAATAGGCTTTGTTTTCCAGAGCTATAACCTTATCCCCCATCAATCCGTACTTTCAAATGTTGAACTGGCACTTACTATCGGCGGTATCAAAGGTAAAGAAAAAAGAAAAAGAGCCGAGGAAGCTCTTATAGAAGTCGGTCTTGAAGAACATATGCATAAAAAGCCAAACCAACTTTCCGGCGGTCAAATGCAAAGAGTCGCTATCGCAAGAGCACTTGTAAATGATCCAAAAATCCTGCTTGCCGATGAACCGACAGGTGCACTCGATACCGAAACAGGTATACAGGTTATGGAAATACTGAAAAAGGTTGCGGAAAAACGACTGGTCGTTATGGTAACACATAACCCGGAGCTTGCCGATAAGTATTCTACAAGAATAGTTAAACTCCGTGACGGTAAGATCGTTGACGATTCCGATCCGCTTACGATTAGTGCCGAAAA
>CANQLX010000160.1 GCA_947624835.1 uncultured Clostridia bacterium | reverse complement strand
GATCAAACCGATTAACTATTTTATAGCCTGATTTTTGGGCTATAAACATATTATACGAGGGAGGTGATCACATGATATATACAATCACACTGAACCCGTCTATTGACTATACCGTCTGTCTTGACAGCTTCACTCCCGGTATGACAAACCGCACAACCGATGAAGAATACCATATCGGCGGAAAAGGAATAAATGTATCCTGTATACTTTCCGAGCTTGGTATAAAAAATAAGGCAGTCGGGTTTACGGCAGGCTTTACCGGGGAGGCTATTGAACAGGAACTCAGACTCAAGGGTATTGAAACCGATTTTATAAGATTGAAAGAAGGCATTTCAAGAATAAATATCAAGCTGAAAGCCGGAGAGGAAAGTGAAATTAACTGTCGGGGTCCCCATATCAGTGATGAAGAGTTTAATATGCTTTTACATAAAACAGATATGATATCTGACGGAGATACTCTCGTTATTGCAGGCAGCGTACCAAAAAAGCTCTCTGATAATTCGTATGAAAAAATTCTCGAAAGACTAAAGGGACGGAACATTCATATCATAATTGATGCTGCAAAAAAGCTTCTTGTAAATTCACTGAAATATAAGCCGTTTCTGATAAAACCCAACAAACAGGAATTATCTGAAGTATTCGGCATGGAAATAACATCTGAGGCAGATTTAGAGGATTGTGCGGAAAAACTGAAGAATATGGGTGCAAAGAATGTCATTGTTTCCCTCGGAGGCAGCGGTGCGGTATTATTTGACGAAACAGGACGTAAACACAGATCGGGCGTACTTAACGAAAGGGTAATAAGTACTGTCGGTTCAGGGGATTCAATGGTAGCGGGGTTCATTGCCGGATATGAAAAAACGAATGATTATTCATATGCTTTTACACTTGGCACTGCCTGCGGAAATGCAACCGCCTTTTCGGAAGGATTGGCAACAAGGGAGAAAATCGACGAAATATTAAGTAAGCTTCAATCAAAGTGATTTTAAGGGGGATTAATTATGAGAATTACAGATTTGCTTAACAAACAAAGCATCGAAATCGGAGTATCGGTCAAAGACAAAAAAAGCGCTATTGATAAGCTTATTTCACTGCACGATAAAAACGGAAACCTGAAGGATAAAGCCGCATACCGTGAAGGAATACTCAAGAGAGAAGAAATGGGTACAACAGCAATAGGAATGGAGATAGCTATACCCCATGCCAAAAGCGATTCCGTCAAAAAGCCATCGCTTGCAGCAATAACCGTACCGGAGGGCGTTGATTATGATTCCCCGGACGGTGATAAATGTAAGCTTCTGTTTATGATAGCGGCTACTACGGACGGAGATGTTCACCTTGAAGTCCTTGCAAGGCTTATGCAGATGCTTATGGACGAAGAATTTACGGGGAAACTAAAGGCCGCAAAAACCGCCGACGAATTTTTAAAGCTTATCGATCAGAAGGAAACCGAAAAGTTTCCCGAAGAAAGCAGTCAGGAAAAGGATGAAAATAAAAATGAGAAAAAGGGCGGCTTCAGAGTTCTTGCCGTAACTGCCTGCCCTACAGGAATAGCCCATACCTATATGGCAGCAGAAGCACTGGAAAAGGCAGGAAAGAAAATGGGTATAACCATCAAGGTTGAAACAGACGGCTCGGGCGGAACCAAAAATGCTCTCACCGCCAAAGAAATAAAGGAATGTGACGGAATCATCATAGCCGCCGACAAAAGTGTTGAAACCGCACGGTTTGACGGCAAGCCTGTTTATTCCACTAAGGTTGCCGACGGAATACATAAACCGGCAGAGCTTATAAACAAAATCGTCAACGGTGAAGCTCCTGTATTCCATTCCGATAAAAAAGACGGTTCAGCCCCCACAGCCGACAGCGGTGAAGGCATAGGCAGAAAGCTTTATAAGCACCTTATGAACGGTGTTTCACATATGCTTCCGTTTGTGGTTGCCGGAGGAATATTCATAGCGGTGGCATTTCTGATTGATTCTGCAAGCGGAGTTCAGGCTGCCGGAAACAGTGCTTTCGGTACGGTAACACCTGCCGCCGCATGGTTCAAAACAATAGGTGGTTATGCATTCAATTTCATGCTTCCGATACTGGCAGGATTTATTGCTATGTCCATTGCTGACCGCCCCGGTATTCTTGTAGGAATTGTCGGAGGACTCCTGGCATCAAACGGTGCTACATTCACCGATCCCGCCGCCGCTGAAACCGTACCATCCGGATTTTTGGGGGCTTTGCTTGCCGGATTCCTTGCAGGATGGCTCATGAAGCTTTTTGAGAGGCTTTGCGATAAGATGCCCTCTGCTCTTGAGGGTATCAAACCGGTTCTTATTTACCCACTATCAGGTCTTGGAATTGTCGGAGTAATGATGTGTGCAGTAAATCCGGTTATGGGTATAATCAATACAGGTCTTAATAATGGTCTTACGTGGCTTAGCGATAATAATTTTGGAATACTTCTCGGTTGTATTCTCGGTGCTATGATGTCGATAGATATGGGAGGACCGTTTAATAAAGCCGCCTATGTATTCGGAACGGGTATGCTTACAACTGCCGCATCTGTCACAGATCCTGCCGTCCAACAAGTTTGCTGGCAGATAATGGCATCTGTAATGATAGGCGGTATGGT
>CANQLX010000159.1 GCA_947624835.1 uncultured Clostridia bacterium | reverse complement strand
TCGGCACAGCAGCCGCAGACACAACAAACTGAGCCGAGGGCAAAGAGACAATGGACGGCTGATCCTGCACAGGGATCGGTGCAGCAGTCTGCACCTCAGGCAAAAAAAGAATGGTCAATGTCTCCGAAAACCGAGGAAGAGAATACTCATGAGGATGATGCTGATTTTATAGAAAAGTTCAAGAGGGATTTTGAGAAAAACAACAGGCCGCCTATTGTTCCGAATGAACCTATTAATCCGGTTTCCCGCAATAATTATCCACCCATGCAGCAGCAGTCAACAAATAAGAAAATGCCTGTTGCAGGTATAGTTGTTATTGTAGTACTTGTTATAGCAATCGTAATAATAGCTATATTTGCCATGAGGGGAAACGGATCCGGTGAAGATGTGCAGGACAGCACTGCCGGTTCGGGTTCAACTGCATCTGTTGCATCCTCTGATAACGCAGTCAGGTTTACAAAACCCGAAAACTGGGGCGATAAAATATATGCCTATGTTTACAACAACGATAAAGAAGAGAATGCAAAATGGCCAGGTGTAGAAATGACTTCTGATGGTAACGGAGTTTATTCATATGTCATACCTGATAATATAAAGGATGCATTGGTTATTTTTAATGACGGAGAAAAACAGTATCCCGGAGATCAGAAGGAAGGACTTAAGGTCACCGAAGGTTCGTTGTATTCCGTTGAGGCTTCTGATATTGTGGTAAACTTTAAAAAGCCCGCTGACTGGAAAGACAGTATTAATATTTATGTATATCAGGGAGGCGGAGTTGACAAGATTGCTGATTGGCCCGGTGTGCCGATGACTAAAAACTCGGACGGAACATACAGCTATACAATCAAAGCAGGTACTATTTCCGATGCCAAATTGATATTCAATGATGGCGACGGAAATAACAAATATCCGAAAAGCGACGGCTTTACTGCCGAAAACGGCAAAACATATGAGGTTGAGGAATGATATGTAGGTTGTATTATAATTTTTGACCTATAAGAACGGTTTTTGAACTTCAGTTTGAAGATATTCATAATTATCAAACAAAAAGGGGTTAAGTGCAAGCTGTAGCTGCTTTGCATTTAACCCCATATTTTTATGCAAGTATCGGTTGGAGCTGTTTTTCTGAAAGTGCAAGCTCCAATGCATTGGGAATAAGCTCAAAATGTGAAACCAGGGAGTTTGGTTTTTTCTCAGGATCATCCTGTGAAAAAGGAACGAAATAAATATGCCGTGTATTCATAAGCCTGCCTATATTCTGTGCAGATGAGCCAAGGGCATCATTTGTTGCTATTGCAAGCATTACGGGCTTTGATTGCCGCAGGTGTGACTTTACTGCCATTGTGACGGGTGTATCTGTCACGGCATTTGCAAGCTTTGCGGCTGTATTCCCTGTGCAGGGGGCAACAATCATAATATCGGTCATTCGCTTCGGACCTATTGGCTCGGCATCTTCTATGGTATGAATGACATTTCTTCCGCAAATTTCCCTAACTTCCCGTATAATATCCTCCGCTTTTCCGAATCTTGTATCCATATTATAGAGATTATCGGACATTATGGGCAGTATTCTGTATCCAAGTCCGATAAGCCGTTTCATTTCTTTAATGGCCCTTGAAATTGTGCAGAAGGATCCGCACATTGCAAACCCAACTGTTATGCCGTTCATAATTCTTCCTCCTTAATTATGTTATAAACTGCATTTTTTATGATGATTCCTGCTGTCTTTGGAGCCGCCTTTCCCGGAAGTGACAGAGCATGAATTACTTTTATCGACATTCTTTCGGCAGCACTGTCGTCAACTCCACCCGGAAGTGAAGCAAGATCAATAACAATGGCATCCGGTGCTATTCTTGCGAGAGTATGGGAATCAAGAACCACTGCCGGGACTGTATTGAACACCAAATCGTATTTTCCTTCCATGTTATCGACAGACATTGGG
Source organism: uncultured Clostridia bacterium (assembly GCA_947624835.1). GTDB lineage: Bacteria > Bacillota > Clostridia > Oscillospirales > Acutalibacteraceae > UBA1213. The sequence goes on along the minus strand of CANQLX010000159.1, from coordinate 699 downwards.
GTCATACCTGATGCCCTTATAAATTCTCTGTCCCGGAGCTTTCTTGCTGAAACTGTGACATCTGCACCTATACTCTTAAGCAAAGGTGAAAGCACTCTTCCTATTCTTCCGTAACCAATAACAATACATTTTGAACCGCTTATTGTCCCTTCATATTCCTTCATTGCTATCTGTACAGCTCCCTCAGCTGTCGGGAGGGCATTTGCAACAGAGAAATCTTCGCAGTTGCTGTATCTGTAAAGATTCATGGATGAAATTGTATTTTCATCAACAGCTCCGTTTATTCCGCAAAAGACGGGTTTTTCATTCCCTATCACCTTTATAAGGTGGCTTATTTTGATAGGACTTTCGGAAAATGGGGAAAAGATATTACTTCCGTCTTTTGAAACAGGCAGGGGGAGTATAAATGCATCGGAGTTATTTATGACTGAGGCTAAATCACTATTTTTCAGTCCAAGCATATTATCGCTTTTATCAAAACCGGTGAGAAATACACCGTAGCCGTCATCAGCCATGGAACGTGCACAAAAGAGCTGGCGTTTGTCACCTCCGATTATACCAAAGCTGTTTATATTAAGCATAAGCTTCCTCCGAAATTAAATAATTACAACAGTTAAATCACCTGTTTATAACATAATATGAATAATGAATATAAAGGTGAAAGGTGCTGTTATCCGTGTCCGGCTTTATATTTATATA
>CANQLX010000158.1 GCA_947624835.1 uncultured Clostridia bacterium | reverse complement strand
CCCTGAAAAGCATCAATGTCTTTAAGACGACTTTTGGTATATAGCTTGATACAAATTCCCGCTGTCAGAATAACAATGAATAATACACATAAAACTATAAATAACAGATCATAATTTTCCATACTTACCTCCTGTAGCTTTTCTGAGCCTTATTATTTGTTTTTTCCTGTCCTTATACCATTTCAAAACGTATACATCAGATAAAATAGAAACGGTAAATCCACCCAGCAAAACAATATCCGCTATTCCGGCTGCCACACAGGCAGCAATCATGAAGTTATCATCCTTCTTTGGCATTTTTTCTTCGGTAACAGGCGGTCCTTCAGTATTTTTTATTACGATTCTTTCAACTTCATAGGAATAGCCGCAATTACGACATATCTCAGTAATAATTTTTTCATTATCCTTAATTTCGGTTTTTTTCTCAAACGTGTGGGGCTGTATGACTCCGAACTCTTCCGTATAGCTGTCATTACATTCCGAGCATACATATTTTTTCAGACCAACACCTGTACAATTTGGTGACTTTACAGTTGTTTCCTTATATTTATGACCTAATTTTTCCACAGGTTCCGTATAGGATATTCCGCATACGGTACAGGTATATCTTATTTCTCCGCTCTCCTCACAGGTAGGCTGTTCGGTAACTTCTGAGCTGTACTTATGTTCTGCCAAGTTGCCATATTCTTCCGAGTATTCATAACCGCACCGTTTACACTTATATGTTTTTACTCCCCTTGAGGTACAATCCGGCAAGACCTCTTCTACATCGTAATCATGTCCAAGCGGAGGAATTATCTCCGTTTCCTGATGAGGATATGCAGGGTCAAGAATACATACACGGTGTCTATGTCCCGGCTGTACACAGGTAGGCTCACTGTCTGTAATCCATTCCCCCCATATACAACCGTTTTCAGCACGGACCTGTAACGAAACCAAAAACGCAAAAAAACATATAATCGAAAAAATGTTTGTTATAAGCAACAAATAAAAATACCGTTTCATATTAGCTTGATGCTCCCTTTTTAAACATTTTACTGACAATATTCTTATATGTTCTTCCAACAGGAAGTTTTGTATTATTCTTTAATATCACACTGTTATAAAAAAACTTTACAACATAATTTTCAGATACAAGATAAGATCTGTGTATTCTTACAAAATTTCGCTGTGATAGCTGTTCTTCAAGCTTAGAGAGTGATGAATAAAACTCAAAGCTCCCCTCGGAATAGAAAACAACTATTATTCTTCCTCTTACTTCAAAATAATATATATCCCTTAGTCTTATTGAAAGTGTTTCTCCGTAACTGCTGAACAGGATATAGTCTTCATTTTTTTCAAGAACAGTTTTTACAGCATCTTGAAGTATTTCACCGAATTTTTCTTCAGAACAATCATTTTTAAGTATATAATGGTATGCATGAACATCAAAGGCAGGCTGCCAATAATCTTCTGATTGTGTCAAAAAAATAATTTCACCGTTAAAGTTCTTAGTTCTCAGCTGATTCGCAACCTCAACACCACTCATATCAGGCATAAAAATGTCCAAAAAGAGAATGTCAGGTATCTTTTCTTTGGAATCAAACTCAAAAAGCATCTGTTTACCGCTCGTATATGTCTGTATAATTATGTTGGTAAAATCATTTTTCAGTATGTTTGTTATTTTGTTGCAATACTTATTTATTTCCGCCTTATTATCATCACAAATAGCTATTATCACAGCCTCATTCCCCCTAACCTTAACTATTTTAATAGGTATTTGTATGAAGGTCAAACAGTAAATTTTTCAAGTTTATATGCCATAATTTATATCATCCTCCCGCCTATTCTACAAAGCAATTATAACATAAAAAACAAATTAAGCCCTTTGATTGTCATAAACAACAGGTTAATTCGTCATAAACGGCAACTATTCCATATGTATATCAATTTAATTAAATATTTGTATAACAATAAAGAATCCCACCCCCAAAAATTCGGAGCAGGATTTTTTTCTTATTCGCTATGTAATTCTCCAATCGTTGTATCTTCGGTTATGGGTTCATCCGAAAGATTTTCCGTAGGCTTGTTATCAGGATTTCCGTCCCAATATAATATTGTACCCATTGCAAAATGCTTTTCTGTGTCTTCCTCGGTAACATAGTACATATCTTCAAGCAAAATATGTGTTCCATCATATGCCTGAACCTGTGCTATAGTAACCGATTGTGCAGCTTCTTTTCTTTCAGCCGCCGATGCTGTCTTGTCAGCAGCCCAATCACAATATGAACCATCGGCACACTTACTCTCTTTTGTTAATGTGCCCGATATAACCCCGGCATAGACATTTTTCCATGCTCTATCCAATGTTATAGCATCTCTCACACTTGTCTGTGGTATCATATCGCCCGCTTCATTACCGGAAGTCTCTTTTGAATCCGTACATCCGCAGACTACAGCTGAAAGTATACATACAGCCGCCAAAACCAACCATTTTTTTAAATCCCTCACTAAAAATCAACACACCATTTCCTTTTATTTACAAATTATATCATGAAATATAAAAATTGTAAATAGTTTTATTATTCCGAACAGTTAATAACTTTCTCAAAATAGTTTTTAAGGGTGAAAAATTATGTTATAACAACCGCACGCCGTTAGCCGACTCCGCAAAGCGTCGTCGGACGGCTGAGCGAACGTTTAATAATTTTCTT
>CANQLX010000157.1 GCA_947624835.1 uncultured Clostridia bacterium | reverse complement strand
GAGCCGCTCTCGATACTTTCTGCCACACTCCGACAGGTAAACCAAATGTCGGGACAATCAGCTTTTCGGCAATTTAAACCCACGGTGAAGTAACCCCGGCGAATGCCGGGATTGACAGCGGAGGCACTCCGCCGGTGCCGTGCCGGCACGGTCAATCCGTAACCGCTTTACTCAAAACAATAAGTCTGTGTCTCGACCATTAATTTACTCGATGAATAACAGATAAGTTTGTCATTTGTAGTTGCGGAGCGGCTCGCCGAGCCGCTCACGATACTATCTTATGGTTTCCGACAGGCAAACTAATTATCGCGGAAACGGACTTACCGCCTAAACAATCAAAGCGAACGCAGTGAGCGAAACCGCGAATTGCCCGCGGGGGTTCCCCCGCACGCCGCCGAGATAGTCTTTATGTACTCTCCTACCGGCTCAACACTATCTCTGCCGTATTTTGCAATAATCCTTACAATCGCACTTCCAATTATTATTCCGTCTGCCTCTGCGGACATATTTTTCGCCTGCTCAGGTGTCGATATTCCAAAGCCTACCGCACACGGTATATCCGATACAGCCTTTGCCGCCCTTACTATCTCCCCGATATCCGTCGTTATCTCACTCCTCACTCCCGTTACTCCTAACGACGATACTATATACAAAAATCCCTCTGCCTCCGAGGCTATCTTTGAAATCCTTTCATGTGATGTCGGTGCGACAAGTGACACAAGCTCCAAGCCGTACTTCCTGCAATACGGTAAAAGCTCCTCTTTCTCCTCATACGGTACATCAGGCACAATAAGTCCGTCTATGCCTATCTCACTGCACCTTTTTGTGAATTTCTCGGTTCCGTAGCCGAAAAGTACATTACAATAGGTCATGAATACAAGCGGTATTCCGATATTCGGTCGTATTTTCTCAACCATATCAAATATCATCTCTGTTGTGACCCCACCCGAAAGTGCCCTCAGATCCGCCTCTTGTATAACAGTCCCCTCGGCTATCGGATCGGAAAAAGGTATGCCTATCTCTATAAGGTCAACTCCCTTGTCCACCATTTCATATATAAGCTTTTCAGTCGTTTCAAGATCGGGGTCGCCCGCTGTTAAAAATGCTATAAATGCCTTTTTGTTTTTAAATGCTTCTTTCAGCTTAATCATGTAAATCTACCCCCCTGTATCTTGCTATCGCCGCAACGTCCTTATCTCCTCTGCCGGATATATTTATTACGATTATCTTATCCTCTCCCATTGTCGGGGCAAGCTTTAATGCATAAGCTACGGCATGGGAGCTTTCTATTGCCGGAATAATTCCCTCCGTGCGTGAAAGATACTCAAATGCATTAACCGCTTCGTCATCTGTTATAGGAACATATTCCGCTCTGCCGCTGTCCCTGAGATTAGCGTGCTCAGGTCCTATTCCCGGATAGTCAAGTCCGGCTGAGATCGAATATACCGGAGCAATCTGTCCAAATTCATTTTGACAGAAATATGACTTCATTCCGTGGAATATTCCGAGCCTGCCGTTTGCCATTGTTGCGGCATTTTCGGGTGTATCAACACCTCTTCCTGCCGCCTCACAGCCGATAAGACGTACTTCCTTATCTTCAATAAAATTATAAAATGCACCTATTGCATTACTTCCTCCTCCTACACACGCAATAACCGCATCGGGAAGTCTGCCCTCTTTTTCCAGTATCTGACTTTTTATCTCACGGCTTATGACTGCCTGAAAATCTCTTACCATTGTTGGGAACGGATGAGGTCCCATTACAGAACCGAGTACATAATGTGTATCGTCAATTCTTGATACCCACTCCCTGAATGTTTCGTTGACGGCGTCCTTAAGTGTCATTGTACCGCTTGTAACGGGATGTACCTTTGCACCCAAAAGCTCCATTCTGTATACGTTAAGTGCCTGTCTTTCGGTATCAACTTTACCCATGAATATTTCACATTCCATACCCATAAGAGCCGCAACCGTTGCTGTGGCAACACCGTGCTGTCCTGCTCCTGTTTCAGCAATAAGCCTTGTCTTGCCCATTTTCTTCGCAAGCAAGGCCTGACCCAGTGCATTATTTACCTTATGTGATCCTGTATGGTTAAGGTCCTCCCTCTTGAGATAAATCTTAGCACCGCCGAGATCCTTTGTCATTTTTTCGGCATAGTATAGAAGTGACGGTCTGCCTGCATATTCGTTATACAGTGCCGTAAGCTCCTTGTTGAACTGCTCATCATTTTTATAGTAATTATATGCCTTTTCAAGATCATTGACGGCATTCATAAGCGTTTCGGGAATATACTGACCGCCGTGTATGCCGAATCTACCCTTTGACATTTTCTTCACTCCTGACTGTATTTACTAAATTTATTATCTTAGCCCTGTCCTTTTTTCCATCGGTTTCAGCTCCGCTGCTTACATCAAGGCAATATGCCCCGAACCTCAGAGCGGCTTTTATATTATCCTCATTAATACCTCCCGCAAGGAAAAACGGCTTATCTATTTTCGGTATGATATTCCAGTCGAATACCTCACCCGTACCGCCTATAATATTCTTTTTATAGGTATCAAGCAGTAAATAATCCACCCCAAGCTTATCGGCGGATAATACATCCTCCTCATCCCTGACACTTACAGCCTTTATTATCGGCTTATCCGTATGACTGCGAATATAACGGATATATTCACTGTCCTCTTTTCCGTGCAGCTGTATTATATCTATTATTCCGCTG
>CANQLX010000156.1 GCA_947624835.1 uncultured Clostridia bacterium | reverse complement strand
TTTCTTGATATAGAAATGCCGGGTTTTGACGGAATCTCAACTGCAAGAAAATTGAGGGAACTCAGCGAAAACGTATATATAGTTTTTTTGACCGGACATATAGAATATGCACTCAAAGGTTATGAAGTAAATGCCCTTAGATATCTCACAAAGCCGGTATCAGTCAGCGATATCCGTGAAGTTATAGATCATGTTATCAAAAAAATGTCCAATGAAAAATACATATGGATAAAAAACAATGATGGAGAGTATCGTATAAAGTATTCGGATATAATTTATATTGAGTCGCAAAATCAGAATGTCATCGTTTATACCGTTTCGGGAAATTATCAGACGCGTGGCAAGCTTAACGATCTTGAAAACCTGCTCAAAGCAGACGGTTTTTACCGTATTCACAGAAGCTATATGGTATCACTTTCAAAAGTAATAGGGATCAAGGATAGGAACGCTAAAGTTTTGGGGGGTACGTTTATTCCGATCAGCAGATCAAGGGAAACGGAATTTAAAATAGCTTTAATGGCATTTGTTAATAGGGAGGCACTATGACTATTCATATAATATCTTATATATGTATCTATGTTGTTCATATTACTGTTATTATCTTTATGCAGACTTTTATTAATGAAGATATCACACTTACAAAGAGGTGTGCCTTGGTAAGCTTAGTTGCAGAGGCAATTATCGGAGTTTTTTTTATAGTGAGTGTTGTATATTCCCAAGTAGAGCTTTCATTTTTTTTATGTATTGGATTACTTTTTGGTCTTTTTCCTTTGATTGTTATTAAGTTAAATAATATACCGAAAGAGAAAATAAAAAAAACATACTGTGATTATTGTTTATGTTTATTATTGACATCATTTATTGAATCAAGTATCACATGGTCGTTGGAAAATTTTTTGAAGTGTTTCAGGGTTTACAGTTCTGTTTTGTCTAATTTGTTGCTGACAATAATTACCTGTGTTTTGGCTGTTTATATCTATATGAGCTTTACAAAATACCGTATTTTTGTTAAATTCAGTACATTTGATGTGATTTTGTTTATTATATATACATTATTATTATTTAATGTATATAACACAAGCGAAAACATGGATATGGATATTATATTCTCTTCAAACGGATATTCTACAACGTATATTTTACAGAATCTGGTAACATTAGCATTTTCTGTATTTATGCCGATCCTGATATGTAATAATCTGAAAAGCAATTATTACAATGAGTTGCGGATACGTAATGAAAGGTTTCTTGAGGCAGAGCTTGTGGCGGCAAATATATACCGTGAAGCACAGGAAGACACACGTGCATTTAGACATGATATAAACAATAATTTAAGTATTATTTCCGAATTGATGAGCAAGAAGAAATATAGTGAAGCAGAGGAGTATATAAATCAACTTTGCGGAAAAATATCGGCATTATCACCAAGAATAGTAACAGGTGATGATATGTTGGATTCTATTATTACATCAAAACTTTCGGAAATTGAGAGGGACAATATAAAATTGACAATAAGTGGTGTTATCGACGGAGGACTTGATTGGAAGGCGATAGATATATGTGCTGTATTTGCCAATCTTCTTGACAATGCTGTTGAAGCTTGTAATAAAATACCTGATGCCGATAAACGTTATATTAATATTCAATTCAAGCAAACAGATTTACAGAGAATAATTAATATAAGCAACAGTATAGAAAATAAGGTTAATTGTGAGGAATTGGATGAGGTTGAAAAATATACATCTAAGGAGGATAAAAACAATCATGGATACGGACTTAAAAATATACGTGCCGCTCTTGATAAATACGGTGCTGTCATGCAGATAAGCAGTGACAGCATAGAATATATGACATCCATTATGATAATGAAGCAGCCGGCGCGGTGATGTTAAATTAAATAATTAAAAATGGTTATCTGATAGGCTTAAAAGCTTACAGATAACCTATTTTTTGCAATTCACGACATAAAAAATACATTTCACGACATTTTTTACATTTTTAAAAAAAAATATATTACTATTATTCCAGTCCAAAATTAAAGTTTTTTGAGAGGTGTTTATATATGTCTATCCTATACTGCAAGAAATGTGGAAAGCAAATGAGCAGCCGGACAGGTTTCTGTGTATCATGCGGTATGCCTATAACCGAGGACTGTGAAGATGAATATTCAAAATACATCATGGGTTCCGGAAAAGAGGAAAACCCGGAGTCAAACCTCAAAAAACATAATGTTAGTAAAACTTGGAGGAGTTTATTATGTCATTGATTCAATGTATTGAATGTGGAAAAGAAATAAGCAGCATGGCAAAATATTGTCCGTATTGCGGAATACCTCTTAAGGTAATAGTCAGTTCATATATGCCGCAAACGGAGCAGCAAACTGTTTTGACTCAGCAGAGTGGTACTCAACCGCAGTCGGAACAGCAGTATCAGCAGACACAGCCGAGTCCGCAGCCACAGCCGGAAGAGTCGGTACAGCAATATCCGCAGACACAACCAAGTCCACAGCTGCAGCCGGAAGAGTCGGTACAGCAATATCCGCAGACACAACCGAGTCCGCAGCCGCAGCCGGAAGAGTCGGAACAGCAGTATCAGCAGCCGCAGCCGAGTCCGCAACCGCAGCCGGAACAGTTTGTACAGCAGTATCAGCAGACACAACCGAGTCCGCAGCCGCAGCCGGAAGAGTTTGTACAGCAGTATCAGCAGACACAACCGAGTCCGCAGCCGCAGCCGGAAGAGTTTGTACAGCAGTATCAGCAG
>CANQLX010000155.1 GCA_947624835.1 uncultured Clostridia bacterium | reverse complement strand
CCGACTTGAGTGGAGGTGGAACATTGAGAAAACTAAAAAAATACACGCCTACTAAATTTATGGCAAAGGGATCGTATTACGATAAGGCTGCCGCCGATTATGCGGTCAGTTTTATTGAGCAGCTGCGACATACAAAGGGGGAATTCTATAATCAGCCTTTTGAGCTTATCGACTGGCAGGAAAGAATAATTCGTGATATTTTCGGAACGATTCGTGCGGACGGTTATCGACAATTCAATACAGCGTATATCGAAATCAGCAAGAAGAGTGGCAAGAGTGAGCTTGCGGCGGCCGTTGCACTGTATATGCTTTGTGCTGACGGTGAGCAAAGAGCCGAGGTTTACGGCTGTGCTGCTGACCGAGATCAGGCATCTCTCGTATTTGATGTTTCCTGCGATATGGTGCGGCTCTGTCCTGCCCTGCGGAAACGCTGCGATATAAGACCGAGCCGGAAAACAATTCATTTCACGCCGACCAACAGCACTTACAAAGCTCTATCTGCCGATGTTGCGGGCAAGTCGGGTGTTAATGTTTCGGCACTTATTTTCGATGAACTGTGGGTGCAGAAGGACAGGAAATTTTTCGATATGATGACGAAGGGAACATCAGATGCAAGAAAAAATACTCTCCACTTTATCATCACGACAGCCGGAAACGATACGCACTCTATCTGCTATGAGCTTCATCAAAAGGCAATGGATATTATCTCCGGCAGAAAAGTTGATCCTACTTTTTATCCCTGCATCTACGGTGCGGCGGAGAATGAGGACTGGACTGACCCAAAGGTCTGGAAAAAGGCTAATCCTTCGCTTGGTATCACAATAGGAATGGATAAGGTGCAAGCGGCGTGTAACTCAGCGAGACAAAATCCCGGAGAAGAAAACGCTTTCAGGCAGCTTAGACTTAATCAATGGGTAAAGCAGGCTGTCCGATGGATGCCGATGGAAAAGTGGGACAAGTGTGAGTTTCCTGTCAACGAAGAAGATTTGGAGGGGCGTGTCTGCTACGGAGGTCTTGACCTTTCAAGCACAACGGATATTACGGCATTCGTTCTCGTTTTTCCGCCGACAGACGAGGATGATAAGTATTATGTCCTGCCCTATTTCTGGATTCCCGAAGATAACATTGACCTGCGTGTAAAGCGAGATCATGTTCCCTACGATATCTGGGAGCGACAGGGCTTTTTGGAAACAACGGAAGGAAATGTCGTTCATTACGGCTATATTGAAAAGTTTATCGAGCGACTTGGTGAGCGTTTCAATATCCGAGAGATAGCCTTTGACAGGTGGGGCGCTGTCCAAATGGTGCAGAACCTTGAGGGTATGGGGTTTACCGTTGTTCCCTTCGGTCAGGGGTTTAAGGATATGTCGCCACCGACCAAAGAGCTAATGAAATTGACGTTTGAGCAGAGAATAGCTCACGGCGGACACCCTGTTCTCCGCTGGATGATGGATAACATTTTTATTCGTACTGACCCGGCAGGAAATATCAAAGCTGATAAAGAGAAATCGACAGAGAAAATTGATGGTGCGATTGCTGCCATTATGGCACTTGACCGTGCTGTTAGGTGCGGAAATGTAAATACCGAAAGTGTTTATGATTCTCGTGGAATTCTTTTTATTTGAAGGGAGATAAAACACTATGGGACTTTTAAGCAGAATATTTCGGAGCAGAGATGCACCGAAAAATGCAACAGCCGGCAGCGGATACAGCTTTCTGCTTGGTTCATCCGCAAGCGGAAAATCAGTTAATGAGCGGTCGGCAATGCAGATAACGGCAGTGTGTTCCTGTGTGAGAATACTGTCAGAAGCTGTTGCAAGCCTTCCGCTGCACTTGTATAAATACACCGACACTGGTACGGCAAAGGCTACTGAACACTTACTGTATTTTCTTCTGCACGATGAACCGAACCCGGAAATGACATCTTTCGTATTCCGTGAAACGCTGATGACACACCTGCTTTTATGGGGTAACGCTTATGCACAGATCATCCGCAACGGCAAGGGCGAGGTATTAGCACTATACCCTCTGATGCCGGACAGAATGAATGTTGACCGTGATGAATATGGAAATATCGTTTATGAATATATGGTCAGTCAGGAAGATGCCCCGATCAATAAAGGTTCGACTGTAAAACTGTCACCACAAGAGGTGCTGCATATTCCGGGACTCGGCTTTGACGGATTGATAGGATATTCTCCTATCGCTATGGCAAAGAATGCTATCGGGCTTGCGATTGCTACGGAGGAATACGGCAGTAAGTTTTTCGCCAATGGTGCGACACCAAGTGGTATTCTGGAGTTTCCGGGTACGGTCAAAGAACCGGAGCGTGTGCGTGAAAGCTGGAACAAGGGGTTTGGAGGAACAAATACACACAAAGTGGCAATTTTAGAGGAGGGTGTTAAGTATTCGCCTATCTCGATTTCACCGAACGAAGCACAATTCCTTGAAACGAGAAAGTTTCAGATTGACGAGATAGCCCGTATTTTCAGAGTACCTCCGCACATGATCGGCGATTTGGAGAAGTCCAGCTTTTCCAACATTGAACAGCAGAGTCTGGAGTTTGTGAAATACACGCTTGACCCGTGGGTATCACGGTGGGTGCAGAGTATCAAGCGTACGCTGTTGTCACCCGATGAAAAGATGAGTTACTTCGCCAAATTCAATGTGGACGGACTACTCCGCGGCGATTACCAAAGTCGAATGAGCGGTTACGCTATCGGCATTAACAACGGATTCATGTGTCCGAACGATGTCAGAAGTCTTGAAAACATGGACAT
>CANQLX010000154.1 GCA_947624835.1 uncultured Clostridia bacterium | reverse complement strand
TGCCGGAAAACAGGAAAATAACGGAGGAAATATATGAAAAGATTAACAGCAATAATTTTATCCATGGCTCTTCTTGCGGTTCTTCTGTGCGGCTGTAAGGCTGACAATGATAATGATGACGACAGTAAGCTTAATGTCGTGACAACTATTTTTCCGCCGTATGATTTTATACGGCAAATCGGCGGAAGTAATGTAAATGTTTCTATGCTGCTAAAACCCGGTACTGAAAGCCATAACTATGATCCCACACCACAGGATATCATAAAAATTCAGGATGCGGATCTCTTTGTATATGTCGGCGGAGAATCGGACGAGTGGGTACGTGATATACTTGAGGCTGATGACAAACAGCCGAAAAAGGTTGTCGCCCTTACCGACTGTGTTGACACGGTACAGGAGGATATTACAACAGGTATGACCGTTGAGGAGAAAAGCGAAAGTGACAAAACAGAATATGACGAACACGTATGGACTTCCCCGAAAAATGCTCTTACAATTTCAAGAAAGCTTGCGGAGGCTCTTGGGGAGCTTGACGGCAAAAATAAGAGTGTATATGAAAAAAATATGCTTGATTATGCAAGGGATCTGTCTGCACTCGATAATGATTTCTGTGAAGCGGTAAGTAAGGCGAAAAACAAGATGCTTATCTTTGCCGACAGATTTCCTATGAGATATTTTGCTGACGAATACGGACTCGGCTATTTTGCGGCATTTCCCGGCTGCTCCTCGGATATGGAGCCGAGTGCGGCCACTATCTCCTTTCTTATAAATAAGGTCAGGGAAAAGAAAATTCCTGTTGTGTTTACGATAGAATTTTCCAACGGCAAGATTGCCGATACAATATGTGAGGCGACAGGTGCTAAGAAGCTCGAATTTCACTCCTGCCATAACGTATCTCAGAAAATGTTTGATGACGGGGCAACATATATATCAATTATGCGTAATAATCTGAAAAATCTCAAGGAGGCTCTGGCTTGAATGGGTGAACTTATCAGATGTGAAAATGTATCCTTTTCATATGAAAATACGGGTGTGCTGAAAAGCCTGAGTTTTTCTGTCAACGACGGTGATTACCTATGCATTGTCGGCGAGAACGGTTCGGGAAAAAGTACTCTGACTAAAGGACTTCTCGGACTCAAACAGCCTGCCGAGGGTAAAATCATAAGAAACGACAGCATCAAATCGGGCGGTATAGGCTATCTGCCACAGCAAACACCGACTCAGAAGGATTTCCCTGCAAGTGTCTTTGAGGTAGTTCTCTCGGGGCGGCTCGGAAAAAGCGGATTTCACCCCTTCTATACAAGAAAGGATAAGCAGGATGCACGCGATAATATAAAAAAGCTCGGTCTTGAGGAGCTTATCAAGCGAAGCTATCGTGACCTTTCGGGAGGACAGCAACAGAGAGTTCTGCTTGCGAGGGCATTGTGTGCAGGGAAGAAATTACTCTTGCTTGACGAGCCTGTAACGGGGCTTGACCCTATTGTAACAGAAGAAATGTATAAGCTTATTGAAGGGCTTAACCGTAAGGAAAAAATTACCGTTATTATGGTGTCACACGATATTTCCTCAGCTGTCAAATATGCAAGTCATATATTGCACCTCAATTATGACAAAAGTTTTTACGGAACTGCAAATGATTATTTAATGAGTCCTATGGGACGGAGATTTTTTTCTGACAAATAAATTTTAAACAGGAGTGTGTCCGAACGACACGGGTGGATTAATTTTTTATGGAATTATTTGAAATTTTTGAACATACATTTATGCTTCGTGCTTTAATCGGCGGAATACTTATTTCTCTTTGTGCCGCACTTTTAGGAGTAAGCCTTGTATTGAAAAGATATTCAATGATAGGCGATGGTCTTTCGCACACAGGTTTTGGCACACTTGCAATAGGTGCGGCGGCAGGACTTCCTCCGCTTGAATTTGCAATACCGATTGTAATTGCGGCGGCATTTTTGCTGTTGAGGATAAGCGAAAACGGCAAGATCAAGGGTGATGCGGCTATTGCACTTATCTCAACGAGTGCGCTTGCCGTAGGTATTACTGTTACCTCGCTTTCGGGCATTAACATTGACATTGAAAGCTATCTTTTCGGCAGCATACTTGCACTTTCCGACAGTGATATTATCTTGTGCGTTATAGTTTTTATTGTTGTTATGGTAATGTTTATTCTGTTCTACAACAAAATTTTTGCTGTCACCTTTGACGAAAGCTTTTCCAAGGCTATCGGTATGAAGGCAGGGATATATAATATTATTATTGCACTTCTCACAGCTCTTACAACCGTTATCGGAATGAAGCTTATGGGAACGCTGCTTATATCAAGTCTTATGATTTTTCCGGCTATCATATCCATGAGGATATGCAGTAGTTTCAAGACTGTTGTTATATCCTCGGCTGTTATTTCCGTCATAGGATTTTTTATTGGTCTGTACATTTCTTTCTATTACTCAACGCCGGCAGGAGCAAGCATTGTGCTTGTAAATATGTTCATGCTTATGATTTTTTCAATTATCGGCTATATCAAGAATAAAATCAGCTCAAAACAATACCTAAAATAAGCGGTGCCGTGCCGGCACTGTCAATCCCGGCATTCGCCGGGGTTGCTCCACCGTGGGTTTAAATTGTCAAAAAACTAATTGTCCCGACATTTGGTTTACCTGTCGGAAACAATAAGAAAGTGTCGTGAAAGCCTCTTACGAGGCTTTCCGCAGGCAGAAAATTACTGCGATTAAAATGGCAGTTTTAGGTCAAGCCTTTTTGCGGAGTGCCTCCGCTGTCAATCCCGGCATTCGCCGGGGTTGCTCCACCGTGG
>CANQLX010000153.1 GCA_947624835.1 uncultured Clostridia bacterium | reverse complement strand
CGTCAAAGAGGTAACGGTGCTTGATACCGTTTCTTGTCTGTGATACCATTTTAACACCATGTATGTGTTCTGTCAAGTTCTGCAAGGATTTGTGACAAACCGTTGCTGTCTACAATGTACTTTGTCTGCTTTCCGTTTGTGTTCTTTGTAAGACGGTTGCCCTCGCAATCGTATGTGTACGATTCTGTGTTAATTTTTCCGTCCTTCGTCACCTTTGTGGAAATCAGTCTGTCATAATTGTCATAGCTGTACTCCGTCCTTGCACCAACCTGATCGACAGCCGAAGTCAGTCTGCCCCTAACATCATATTCGCTCGATAAGACCTACCGAGATAAATCTATGCAACAGCGAAACAGGCAAAAACATACGTTAAAATCGAATGGCTGTTCGTGTAAAATCAATCATCAGTTTCTTTTCTGCGCCGCAAGCCAAGACCTACCATAAATGCGGCGGAAACGACAAACGCGCATATCATAACCGAAACAAGCTCTCTGTTTTCGCCGGTATACACGTTGTCGCCCTTGTCCTGAGATTCACCCGCAGGCTTTTGCTCTTTAGGCTCGCCATTTGCGTTGAGAGATACATCGGCTGAGCTTGTCTGCTGAGTTGTCAAGGTGTCCGTCGGGTCCTTTCTCCTGTCACAGACATGGTCCAGCCGCCCGTATCAAGCTGATAGTTTTCGGCATAGTTGTCCGCCGGCTCGAGTCTGAAGCAGCCGGATTCGTAAATGGTCTTATCCTCGTACGAGAGCCAGAAATAACCTCCAAGCTTATCGTAAAGGGTTCCCCAGCTATTTTGAACAAGCCACGCACCATCGTTTTCCGGACGGTAGTCCTCGTTAAAATTCTCCTTCGGGTAATTATCGTCCCAGCCCACTATGAGAACCTCGTGATCGGGCGGAACTTCGGTAAGAGTCATCGGGCAATATTGTGCACAAGTGTCATCGTTGAAATATTTCTGGTCGCTGCAATAAGCCATCGACAAGCCGCCGTATTCCATCAAGGTCTTTTTCGCAACCTCAATATCAACCATGCCTCCATCTGAATTTACCGGAACAAAGAATGCATTTTGAAGATGATAATCTGCATCGTAACGCATATTCTCAAATGCCGATAAATCCTCTCCGTTTTCCGTTATTGAATTATAAGGCAAAGCCTCCGAGCTTACAGGACCCTTCCAAGCCGAAAGAGTGCCCACCGAGATACTGTTGTTTCCGCCAAAATTAAATATGGATTCATTCGGCAGCGAATCATATTTATATTGATACATCTCAGCGTCAGCATCACCTACAAACGAAAACCAGTTGAGATGAACCGGAGAAAACGTAGCTGTAGGGAACTGCTCCAAAATGCTTGAAGTCGCAGATGAAAGCGCCGCAAACGCCCAGCAGGTTCTGTACATACCCTGATTTCTTACCCTAGTCACCCTGCCGTAATCCCTGAGGTCATAGCTTTCGGGCAGAGGCTCGGGTGTCGCAAGACTGCTGTCCGCATAGCTGTCCGTAAGATAGTCGAGATTGAGCGGAGAAGGCTCGGCTCCGCTGCGGCTATCCGGATTCTCAAAATATTCTATGAAGTGCGACCCTCATAAACCTATGTTTCATATGATTTTTCCTCTCTGCTGTGCTTTAATTTTCCACAGCGATAAAATTTCAATTTCATTATAGCACTTAAAATAATCCCGTTCAATAGCTTTTTTAGAGGAACACAGCTTTTAAATCCGCCGGAGAGAGTATGAGAAAAGTGCGGTCGCTGAGACAGCCTGCGCGATCACTGTGGCCGGGGCTGCGCCGGCAATACCGGTATGGAGCAGGATAACAAACAGCGCATCCAATCCCAGATTCAAAAGACTGGAAAGTATGAGGAAATAGAGCGGTGTCCTGCTGTTGCCCATGGTTCGCAGGAACCCGACGCAGCCGTTGTAGGCAATGGTGGTGAACATTCCGACGAGAATGATGACAATGTACAAATACGACTGATCGAACACATCTGCCGGCGTCAGCAGGGTGCCAATGCCCAAATTCAGCTTGATCATGGCCGCTGTTCCCCGGCGGAACAGTTCTTTATCTCCGCTGCCAAAGAGACGGGACAGGACAACTATGTTATATCAAAATATCCATGACTTCGCCGACATACATGGTATGCGGCGTATCCATTTTATTCAGAAAATCTTTTTTGTTGGTTCCGGCTGAACCAAAACTCATCGTTCATTTCTGCCAGTTTTATCTGTCTGTTCATGCTTTTATTATATTATTTTTTATCTACCCCACAATTATGCGGTGTTGCCTTAACACTGCCCCTTTATGCGTTATACTCTCAACATATCCAAATCAAGAACTTTGTCAAAACGAATGAATGTAACCAATGGTTCTTTTATTTTTCAAGGTTCTCATTTTTAAGAACAAAATTTTTAATCCATATATGCTATACCCCCAAAAGATATATCGGCATTTCTGAATAGTTGCTACGCAAAAGCATACGGACACCACACATTGTTTGAGGAACGGCAAACTGATGAAAAAAATTTTAAATTATATAAAACCTTTTGCATTTTTAAATCGTCTAATTAGTAGCGGCGGATTGCTGTATATAATTTTACGGAGGTTAAAAAAATGAAAAAGAAAATTTTGACGTTAATGTTATGCTGTTGTTTGACCGTGACAGGTTCAGCTTGTTCGAGCGGCGGCGGAGAGGTGTCTTCTGATACGGGCGGCGGCAATACGGTAACAACAGGCTCGGAAGATGCCGATACTGCGGCTGAGTTACATGGATATTGGCTTTATAACCACACAAAAGGCGAACCGATGAAAGAAAACTTTGTGACCCCGTTGTTCGGCTATTGCGGTTATGAAGGAGAATATCCTATAACCG
>CANQLX010000152.1 GCA_947624835.1 uncultured Clostridia bacterium | reverse complement strand
ACTTGAACCTGCACCTCCTTGCGAAGACCAGCACCTGAAGCTGGCGCGTCTGCCAATTCCGCCATACCCGCATATGTTCGTCTTAACGATTACTAAGACATTATATCAAACGCTGCGGAGTTTGTCAAGTGTTTTTATTTCTTTTGAAATGTTTAATAATTAAACCGCCTAATTAACACATAACTACAAATTTTATACAGATAACTACAGACTATATTGTAAAGGGAGGCTGAAATGATAGAATCATAATTGTATCGGTGTGGATGTGTTGTTGATTATTATACGGTGGGTGGAAAATATGAGAATAGCTGTTTGTGCTGATGAAGCAGATGTCTTGAAGACGATAAAAAGAGTTTTGCAGGATATATGCAAGAATGAGAAAATTGTAGCATATATTGACTTATTTTCATCCACAGATGAATTATTGGAGTCGTTCATGACAGATGAATATTCCTTTGATTTGGTTTTGCTCTATATGGGAACACAAGGAATGAAGGCAACTGAATGTGCAGGTGTTTTACGGAGACTGAATAACAATTTCAAGCTTGTTTTCCTTACATCGTATGAAATCCGTATATATGACCTTTTCCAGTATAATATTTCATCGGTTATACCCATATTCATGCCTGAAAAATATATGTCCGGAGAACTGACCCGAATATTGAGGGATATTGAAAACTATAAAGGCAAATATCTTACATTTGAAGTCAGGGTATCGGAAAACAATTTTGCAGAGAGAAAAATCAGTATTTCGGATATACTGTATATGACGGTTGTTGATAGAAAAATATATGTTAGGACATTGAAGGAAGTATATACGTTGAAACGCAGGAGCTTCACGGATTTGAAAAAACTTATGTTCGGATATAATTTTATAGAAATAAGCAGATTCTATATTGTAAATATGGAATATGTGCGGTTTATCAAGGGGAATGAAATGCGGCTTGATAACGGAACGGTATTAACGATCAGCCGCAGACAGCTAAAAAATGTAACAGATGCATTTTCTGAAGTTTTTGAACTGACCCTGCCTAAAAAACGTGCATAAACCGGTTATATGCGGGTGTTGTCGGAACAAATTAATTCGTTCCGACAATACTGTTTGTATGGATAATATTATGTAAAGATGGTTATGATTATATTATATAATAATGGTGTTGCCATACCCGGTGACAAAATTAACATATTTGTATTAAAAATCAATAATTTTCTTGAAACATTCAAGTATTGACATTAAAATACATTAATGATATAATGGTCGAGTATGAGAGCCGGTTTTTTGTATGGAAATAACCGGAAGATGTGCATAAGGGAGATGACAGCGTGGAGGAAAACAATGAAAATGTCCGGGAGAGGGAAGTCGATCTGAAGGTTATTTTCAGTGTTCTTAAGAAGAATATAATCCCATTAGTGCTTGTTACAGTTATATTCGGGGCTTGTTTCTATGTTTATTCGAGCTTTTTCGTGACCAAGAGGTATAGTGCGAGTGCAATTCTTATTGTAAATAATAGAAGTAAAGATAATAACGTTATCAATAGCGCAGAGATTACTGCCGCACAGAGTCTTGCGGATGTATATTCAATAATAATAAAATCGGATGCGGTCCTGCAGCCTGTTCTGACAGATGAGAACCTCAGAGCCAATTATGCAAGGCACAGCTCTATGACCTATGAAAAGCTCAGAAATTCTATTTCTGTATCCAACGTAAATTCAACGCAGGTTATAAGTATTACCATGACTGACGTTGATGCTTCATATGCGAGAGATGTTGTAGCTTGCATAGTGGACAAGGCTCCTGCAATAATAAAGGATAAGGTTGAGGCAGGATCGGTAAATGAGATCAGTGAGGCAAAGATAAATAACAGTGGTAAACCTGTGAGCCCTAATTCAACAAGGAATGCACTCATAGGAGCACTGATAGGTTTTGTATTGACTCTTGCTGTTGTTCTTATCAAGGAATTGACGAACAATACATTCAAAACAGAAGAGGACATCGTTAATGTTTTGGATATACCGTTGCTCGGTATAATACCATCTGTGGAAACAAAGGAGTTTAATAAAGATGTTTAATTTAAGATCACGCAAAAATAAGCCCGTTGTTAAAAGTTTATGCAGTATTGCTGATCCCAATGCTCCGTTCAATTATGTTGAGGCATATAAAATGCTGTGTACAAATATTGAGTTTCTTAAGGCAACCCAAAAGTGCAAAAGTATAATGACTACTTCTACACTTGCAAATGAGGGAAAAACAAATATTTCCATTAATCTTGCACTCACACTTTCAGGATACAACAAGAGTGTTTGTCTTGTTGAATGTGACCTGAGACGTCCTACGATACACCGCTATATTGCATCCAATAAAAATTCATACGGACTTACGAATGTTCTCAAGGGTCAGGTTGAACTCAGATCTGTTCTGCATAAAGTAAGCGGTACAAAAATGAGTATTCTTCTTGCCGGTTCTATACCGCCGAATCCTTCGGAGCTTCTGTCAAGTCCAAATATGCAGTCTCTCGTTAAGGAGCTTGAGGAACAGTTTGATTATGTTATATATGATACTCCTCCTGTATACCTTGTTACAGATGCAGCTGCACTCGGCAAATATATGGACGGTGCTATTTTTGTAATAAAGCATGACTTTACCGAAAAGGGAATGGTTGTTCAGGCAAAGAAAAACCTTGAAACAGCCGGAGTTAAAATACTTGGTGCTATATACAGTACCTATCAGAATAAAACGACAGGTTCTTATTCTAAATATAACTATTACGATTATTATTCACATGATCAGTCTAAAAAAAGTTCGAGTATCCAGCCAAGAACGAGAGCTCCGAAAAAAGATGATGACGATTTTGTTGAAATTTGAGATATGCTTAACAGCCGCAGGAATTTTATCCTGCGGTTTTTT
>CANQLX010000151.1 GCA_947624835.1 uncultured Clostridia bacterium | reverse complement strand
TAAACTTGACTCAATTTTTCTCTCTGTCATTATGTTGGCTATGATTTTTGACGCTCTTTTTATGTGAACACGCTCTAGTATTCCGATGCCGGTCAAGACAGGATATGAATTTCTCGGTTGGGCACTTACCGATGAAAACGGAGAATATATTGACGAATCCGGTAATAAGATCACTCCCGAACAGGCAGCGGAAAATTGTGAAAATTTTATCTCCGGTATTGTTCCTGCAAAGGATAAGTATTATAAGGCAATATGGAAAGCGGTTGAAACGACATATACCATAGTGTATAGAGTTCAGAATGCTGATGACGACGGATACAGCTATGCGGGAAGTGAAACAAAAACGGTTTTGTCCGGTACTGTTGTAAGTGGCGGTGATACTTGGGACGGATCATTTGTTTCACAGGATAATAATGATATTGAAAGACAAAAGAATTATTTTAAATATAATGATAGCTATACCGAGAAAAATGTTGCAGTAGAGGGCGACGGTTCTACTGTTGTCAGAGTTTATTATGACAGAAAAAAATATAATCTCAAATTTTATTATGCGTGGGAAAAGGACGGAAAATACTATATATCCAATGAGACCCGTAATTATTTGGAAGGAACTTCTCCTATTGATTTGCAGAGAATATACAATATGCCGGATTCTGCTGTAACGGAAATTGCCAATATTCCGAAGATCAAGGCTGAAACCGGAAAGTATAAAATGGGATCTGATCCTTTCACGCCGAATCCGGCAGATCCGGCTAAACCGATAGCCAACTTCTATTATATAGAATTTGAGGCTAAGTATGGGCAGTATATCGGCGATTTGTGGCCACTTGATTTGATGGATCCTCGTATATCTTTGAATAGCAGTGGTTCGGGTGCTAACCCTGTTCCTGTCGGAGGTGTATTATTCTTTTCTACATGGGCGCCACCTAAGATAAGTTATTGGGCTGCTCACCCTATCGGTGCTAATAGAAATGTAGCTACTTTTTATGAAAGACTCGATGAAAGAGTTCTTGCAAATAATGTGAGTGATCTTGAAACTCAGACAGGCGTAGCTTTTTTGGCCTATTGGAGTGTAACGACTAAAAATAACTTTACACGTTGGACACAGGAATTGTATATACCGGTGCTTGACGATAGCGAGACGCACGATCTTGAAAAAAACGGCATTAAGTACAAAAAAATGGAAGATTACGCACTCTTTACAACCAGTCTGGGTATTGCTCAGTTATCATCACCTTTGCTACAGGGTTATACGATTGACAGTTCTTTGAATGAAGAAGATCCGAGTACTACCCAACTGGTCTATACATGGGACGATTCGGAAGGACCACATGAAGCAACTATAAATAGATGTAAAACAGCACGTTTCTTTTATACAAGAAATTCATATGAGGTGTTATTCTATAATGGAGGGGAAACACATAAAACTGTTAATGTTCCGTTTGAAACACCGCTGAAAAATACTATTGAGGAGGCACAAAAAGACCTTACCTATTATGATCCGACCTTGAAAGATTTCTATACATTTGACGGGTGGTATACATCTCCGGATTTTGCGGAAGGTACGAAATTTGAAGCAGACGTAAGCAAAATGCCTGCGAGCGGACTTATTTTATATGCAAAATGGGCTCCGGTAAAATATGGCATTACATTCTATAATGATTTGGAGTCATATATTGACGGTACGGGAATAAAGTCTGTTCAGGTTGAAAGAGGAGATACAGTTCTTTCAAATGATATACCGAATCTCAGGGCTAACACACTGACAAGACCGGTCGATGGAGCAAGGTTTTCGGGATGGTATTATATTGACAATAACGGAAATACAGTACGATTTGATCCTACAACTATGCCGGTTATGAATGACTTAAAGCTTTATGCAGGTTGGGCGTCTAATGTTATATCTTCATATACGGTTAAATATGTAAAAAAAGGTACTGATAATGAAATATCAGCAAGAACGGAAGGAAAGGCTTTTGTTTCAACTACTAAGACATTTAGTGCGAAGGGCGGAAGTGATTTGAATGAGAAAGCCTGGTGGCCCACTTTTCCAAGTCATTCTATTCTTATGCGAAATGATGAAAGCGATAACGAGTATACCTTTGAATATATCAAAAAAGACTCTGTATGGTATCGTGTGAGATATGTGGATTCGGCTACCGGTGCGGATCTCATTGGGGCAAAAGACCGGAGCACTTCAAATGGTGTGGTATCTGAAACTGCAGAGCATATAAATGAATATGTTGTTGATAGAATAACAAAATCACTTGTGCTTGTTGCCTCGGAGGAAAGTAATGCTGATGTGGCAAAAAATGAAGAGCTTTCGATGAATGTTATAACATTCTATTATACGAAAAGTGACACACAAACCATATTTGAGGTAAATCATTATACACAGGAACTCGGAAAGAATGATCTTGACGATTCCGGCAGCTACAGTTTATGGCAGAGTGAAAGCCACAATGCAAGTGTGACCGATAGTATTGATATTAAGTCATATTATTCAAGCCTGCTGCAAACTTTGGGATATGATGTATACAAGGCTGAAATTGGAGGAGAAGCGTATAGCGGAGGAAGTGTTGATGTTGGTCCTGATGCGAGCGGAGGTTATCTTATTGTAAATATATATTACAGCCGCAAGTATTATCCATATGCTGTCAAATATATTGATAAAGATACGGACGAGGTTTTAGAAACTTTGGAATTTCCGCTTGATCCGATAAAAGACGGTGACAGTAGGGAGAAACATATGCTTGGAAACACCATTGAATGGAATGCACCTGATGAATTCAGGAAAGACGGAGCAATATATGACAGGATAAGCAATGCAGATATGTCATTTGACATTCGTGTTGAGGAGGACGGAAGCGGAAATGTTGTTGATGTGGATAAGATAAAGACGAATGTTATAAATATCTATTATAAGAAACGCAGTACTTTTACTGTTAA
>CANQLX010000150.1 GCA_947624835.1 uncultured Clostridia bacterium | reverse complement strand
TTATCAAAATCCACAGTGTTAAAGACACGAATTTTATAGGGCTGATATTTAATGCTTCCGTCAGGCTGTTTAATTGGTTTCCCACGCTGTAACATCTTACCGCATTCCACAAGAACCGTTCCTTTGGGATCAGTGACTACATAGCTACTGTGCATTTGCATAAGATTAGGTTTCACATAGAACCGTGTCTTACCCGATCCGGAACCACCGACTACCTCAACATTCTTGTTTCTTGCATACTTTGGAGAAGACGGTTTCCCCATAGTAATCCGCTCAGACTGTGTCAGTATTACGTTGTTATAAAAATCTTTCCTGTCCATGTATGGCTCAATATCTTTCGATGAACCCCATTCCGAACCACCGTATTCTTTATCATGTTTATATTTCTTTGCGTGCTTTTTCTTATAACTCATAAAGAGCTTGAAAGTTGCTGCAGCTGCTATACCAAACAGAATATCAACTACATGAAAACTTGGTATGGGATTTCCGAAAGCTTCGGAAAAATTATTTAAAAACGGGGTTAATTTTGTGGACAAGTCACTTCCGGGGGCTGTCCTGAAAGCAAAACATAATTTATCTGCTATCCAAAAAAATAGAACAAGAGGGATATTGAGAAGTATAGTTTTTTTAATTTTTTCACTGTCAAAAGAAACCAAATCAAAATCACCTCGTTATATCTGAGTGAGACAAGTGCTTCTCTTTACTTTGCTCGGCGGCTTTTGCACTGATAGTTTTAGCATTTTTGCTAATCTGTTCCCGGTTAAAAACATCAGATACAGACTTATCGTTTGGTTGCTTGTTTAATTTTACGGAGATACCATGAGCATATTCTGCAAATGCTTTCTTGAAATTCTCGGCGTTACCTACCGAGAAAAATACATGATACGTTGGAGGAACAGTAGAACTGTCACGTTTAAGTGCGTAATCTATGTCGTATCTTTTAGCAGTGCCTACAAAATCACCTATATTATTTTCGGTAATTTCAATAGAATCCAGTTTACCCTTTTTAGCTAAATCACCATATCGGACTTGCTGACCCTTTTTATCACTTGAAAGATATGAGTCAAGCAATTCTTTAAGCACTTCAGATGTCATCTTGGCTCCTTGGTAACTAAAGGAAATGATTTTTTGAACATTCCCCTTATCATCAACTCTACTCATTTATTGTCACTGCTTTCGGGAGTGGATGGCTGTGGAACAATGAATACCTTCGCACCGGTATTTATCTTTGAGATTAATTTAGAAATAACGTTGTTGCACTCTTCTTCACTTAAAAATACGCCGAGTAAAATAGCTGCATTTTCATTTTCATCATCCAATTCATCGTCCGATGAAACACTTGTATTAAAATCAAACGCAAGCAGCGTATATACTTCAACCTCTCTGCCATCTTCATCGCCAATGTGTGCCGCATATGCGGAAATACATTTAATCGCATCGAAATTGATTAAATCATTTTCCTGTGTAACTATTGTCATTTTTTTATTTCAATCCTTTCCTACTTTTGCCCCAGTGGGGCAAAAGTTAATTATTATTTGAGTCATACTCAAACTCATTCGCATAATGCAGGTCGATTGTGTGCGGAGCATTGTACAGGCACGTCCGCAGATAAGCACGTAGGTTTTTTATCTTACTTTTTGCGGATTGTTCTTTAAGCATATCGAGAACGTACTCAATATGACCACTATCCAGTTTTTCAAACTGTCGCAGAACCGTGGTACGGTTAATCTGTTGACCCTGAATTGGAATTTTGGTAACACCGGGATTAAAAGCTTCAAGAATAATGTCGACAAGCAGATTTAAAACTTCTTTATCAAACCTTCCGATAAGAAATTCGTAATCAATCATACTTTTTATGTAATCCTCTGTTTCATTGACATCCTCGTCCGTCCATCCGTCACTATCAGACTTCCGTTCGGGTAACCTGTCCTGATAGATAGATTGAGTATGATTCATCTCAGTCTGACTCTTAAGTATATTATTATATTTATATATACTATAAGGACTCCCTGTTTTCGGGAGTTTAGACTTCCCGTTTTTGGGAGTCTTGACTTCCGTTTTACTGTCTTTACAGTTATCAGACTTTTCAGACTCCCTGTTTTCGGGAGTCTTGACTTCCTCTACGCAGGACGAGGAGGAAGTCTGCAAACTATCTGCATCAACTATCCTCATGAAATTACATACATAGATTTTAATTGGCTTTCCTTGACCTTGTTTTTTACGAATAATTAATCCTGTCTGTTCAAGTTCATCAAAGATTTTTACAGCCTTGTTTTTACCTATGTTCAATTTTTCAATCGCTTCTTCCTGCTTAAAGAAAACGTATATTTTGCCGTCATCATCATACCATTTGTTTTTTCGTGACAAGCCACAGCGATCAAGCAAAAAACCATAAAGTAATTTTGACTCGCAGGATATTTTACTGAAACTTTCATCAGTAAAGAGTATTTGAGGTACACGGTAAAACTGATACTGTTCCGCCTCGTTTCCGTAGAAAAAATCAAACATATCATGCACCCTCACTTTCTTTGATTTTAGCGATTGCGCTTTCCAGTGATTTGTGCATGGAGCTGATTTTTCTGACTCCTATATCTTCAATGAGCTTGGCAGTGTCGGCAATAGCCGAAGCTGTTTTAGCGTTGGAGATAAGCATAGAAAAGAGTAGCTTTGTTTCTGCGGAATAGTCCTTGTATTCGCTTGACATTATTTCTTTCGGCATATAAAAGTATGCCTGATTGCCTTTGTTCATTTTTTTACACCCACTTGAAAACCTATTTTCAATCATTGCCTGTTCTTGACGCTTAAAAAAATATAGAGCCAACCCTACCTTGGATTGGCTCTATTCCTTGATTTTTTTGTTCTTCCCTTATTCAATTACAAGTAGTTGTCACGTTGTCGGGGATAGTTATGTTTTTCAGTTTTTTGCAGGCAGAGAATGCACTGCTGCCGATACTTGTC
>CANQLX010000149.1 GCA_947624835.1 uncultured Clostridia bacterium | reverse complement strand
AAGCAACCCTTTCCCTCTTTCTCATAAACATTACTGCTTATTGCTGTCCAATCCGAAAAGATATCAGAAACTTTTTTTAGTATTTCTTCTATCGGAAGATCTTCCAATGTTTCAACGATCTCACCATTACAACAAGCCTGATTATATATTTTTTGATTATCATGAACAGCACGGTCCTTGTATTTCCAAAAATTCAAATCATAGCTCATAATAATAACCTCCTCGATTGTATAAATGTTCTTATTGTTCTTATTATAGCATATCATTCTCAAAAACACAAATAAGTGTCCTTGCATTTTATTGATAGTAAAATCAGATGGATATACGAGTGGAATTCCGAAATAGTAGGCATTGTCGGTTTTTTACTAACCGAAGTATTTTTGCGTAATATTTTATTTTCACTGTTTTGAACTCATATTCATTCTAAATTCAGACTGACGGTACGGTATTGAATTTATTTTCTTGATAAGATGTGCAATACCGTCTTCGTCATTGGAAAGCGTAACGTAGTCTGCCACAGCTTTGACCGGAGGCTGTGCATTTGACATAGCTACACCCAGTCCGGCATATTTTATCATTGATATGTCGTTAAATCCGTCACCGCAGGCGATACATTCTTCAGTCTTTATTCCGATTATTTTAAGCAATCTGTCGATTGACTTTGCTTTGTCCACACACTTAGGAACAATCTCAAGGAAAAACGCCTCTGATTTAAATATACCGAGTTTTTCTCCGAATTTTTCCGACAATATTTCTTCAAGCCGCAGTATTTGCTCAGGCTCCCCGTGTAGGAGACATTTATTTATATCAAAGTTTACATACTTTGGAAAATCCTCAACAAATTTTATACCTAAGCCGTTTATTTTAGCCTCTATTTCAGTATATTTATTCATTTGGTTTCCGACAACAATATAATTTCCCTCATAGGTATTTATTCCTACGGGATAATTCTTTACAATATCGTATATTTGCGGTATAACGTCAAGAGGGAGTTTTTCCTGAAACAGAATATTTTCGCTTTTGCAGTCAATAACACAGCCTCCGTTAAAAGCTAATATGTATCCGCCGTATTTTTTCAGTTCCAAGGTCTCAGCATGAGGGACGATGCCTGCAACGGGTCTGCCCGAGGCAAGAATTATTCGACCCCCGCCTTTTTGAAATTCTATAAGCCTTTTACGTGTTTTTTCCGTAATGTGCTTTTCTGAATTTGTCAAGGTTCCGTCAATATCCAGTGATATTATTTTGTATATCATATATAATCCCCTTTTCCTGATAAATATTTTACTTGATTGTTAAATCTCTGTCAATATTAAAAGAATAAACCAAAGTAAGCTTTCTTAAATTCCACAAAATATTATACGTGTATGAAATTTTTATATATAAATTTCCTTAAAGTACATTGAAAAGCGAAATGTTAGTGTATAATGTAGCTGCAATGTTTACGGTTTATAGCCGTGTAATCATATATATACGGAGGTTTTGAAATGAAAAGGAATAAATTTATTTCCGTTTGCCTGACCGCTGTCCTATTGATTTCACCGACAGCCTTACTTTCGGGTTGTGTAGGCGGACCGGTAAATGTATCTACCGAGAGCAGTTCCACAGGTGTCCAAGAAAGCAGCGCCGCAGGTATAGGCGAAAACAACAGTACATCCGGAACAGAGGCAGGCGCAGCTGATTTCGGTCTTACCGAAAATATAAAGGACGGAGTTATACTGCACGCATGGAGTTGGTCATTTAATACCATAAAGGAAAGCATGGCAGATATAGCCGCAGCCGGCTATTCAACGATACAGACATCTCCTGCAAATGCTGTTGATGATGGTGGCGGCGGAATGCAGCTTATGGGAAATGGTAAGTGGTATTATCAGTATCAGCCGACAAACTGGACAATAGGAAATTATCAGGTAGGTACCGAGGATGAATTTAAGGCTATGTGTGAGGAAGCTGATAAATACGGTATAAAAATTATTGTGGATGTTGTTCCTAACCATACTGCGGCGGATAAATCTAAGGTAGAGCAATCATTCATAGATGCCGTGGGCGGAGAGGATCAGTTGTATCACAAAAACTCCGATAAGGATATAACGTCATACAGTGATAGAATCCAATGTACTACGTATTCACTAACTGGACTCCATGATGTCAATACGGAAAACCCGAAATTTCAGGATTATTTTATACAATACATAAATAAGCTTATTGAGGACGGTGCGGACGGCTTCCGTTATGATACAGCGAAGCATATTGCACTCCCTGATGATCCGCAGGAGGATCCCTCACTTCCTAATAATTTCTGGGACAGGGTTACGACTGAAATAACCAATGCTGACAGTATCTTTAATTACGGGGAGGTTTTGCAGGGAGATAATGAAAGAATAGAAGCATATGTCGAGAAAATCGGTAGAACGACTGCAAGCTCATATGGTGCGGCACTCAGGGGTGCGGTAAACAGAGGAGTATTAAAGGCAGATACTCTTTCCGATTTTATGGTCGGAGGAAGCAGTAATGTTGTAACGTGGGTAGAATCCCACGATAACTATACAGGCGGAGAATCACTTAAAATGACAGATGATAAGCTTATACTCGGATGGGCTGTAATTGCTGCAAACGGAGAGGGTACGCCACTGTTTTATGACAGACCCTATGGTTCGTCGCCTGACAAACAGTGGGGAACCATGAACAGAATAGGTGCGGCAGGAAGTGATTTATATAAGGATAAGACTGTGGGGGCACTTAATCATTTCAGAAATGCAATGGTAGGTGAAACAACAGAAATGAGTAATGCAGGTGAGGATACCGGAGTATTGCTTATTTCAAGAGGTCAGAAAGGAGCTGTATTAATCAATGCCTCCGAGGAGGATAAGGACATAAGTATTGATACGAAGCTTGCCGACGGAGCATACAGTGACAGAGGAACTCAAAACGGGGACTTTACCGTATCGGGCGGTAAGCTTACAGGAAAGCTGTCTGCCGGAACTGTTGCGGT
>CANQLX010000148.1 GCA_947624835.1 uncultured Clostridia bacterium | reverse complement strand
GACTGTCTTGAAACGTTCATTTTTTCAGCAAGCTGTTCCTGTGTAAGCTTTGCCAACTGACGCATTTCCTTAAGTTTTACATTCATAAACCTGACACCCTTATCTGTAATGAGATTATAACATTACCTAAAATAATTGTCGGTAACAATAATACAGTATTGTTACTTGAGCTTTGTAACCATAAACTGATCAACTTTCGTTTGTAATAAGATTATAACATTCCCCTGACGGCATTACAATCAACCAAAGTTGTCTTTTCATGTTAAAAATTATAGCATATCTATTCGGGCATAACATAGTAAATTTCAAAGGGGATTTTTGTTTATTTTCTGTCCTCGTCTTGGGTATTTTTTGTGGGTGTTATTTAGCTTTTTTATAAATATTACGGTTCTCTCGCTGCCATCCGGTAATGTCAGAAATTCCGCTCTTTCCATACCTCCGCCTAACAGATTTATCGCATTTTCTGCGGTGATAAGCTCATTTTCACCGTCAGGTCCTTTCATGGATATAAAACTCCCACCGCATTTTACATAAGGAATACAATATTCGCAAAGTGCCGGCAAATTAGCAACCGCACGTGATACAGCAATATCATATTTTTCTCTATATTTAGCTTTCAACGCCGCCTCCTCTGCACGGCTGTGCATAAGCTCGGCATCTATTGAAAGCTGCCTGCATACCTCATCAAGAAATATCAGCCTTTTATTAAGACTGTCAAGCAGTGTAAGCTCAATCTGCGGACGCATTATCTTAAGGGGTATTCCCGGAAATCCTGCTCCCGTCCCTATATCAATTATTTTTCCCTTTATCTCAGCAAATTTAAGCAGAGATATACTGTCAATGAAATGCTTTACCGCAATTCCCTCATCATCTGTTATAGCGGTAAGATTCATTTTTTCATTCCATTGCTTCAGCAACACGGCATATTTTTCAAAAGACCCAAGCTGTGCGGAATTTATTTCAATATCATTTTCCCTGCACCATTTTATTAATAAAGAAGATATCATTATCAGACCTCAATTCCTATTTATCATTTCATAAAATAAAAAGTACAATATGCCTGAAATTACTTAAATCCGTTATCTGTTATTTTTAAGTGTAGACAGGTATATTACAAGCACGGATATATCCGCCGGACTTACTCCCGATATTCTGCTTGCCTGACCTATACTCTCAGGTCTTATCTTACTGAGCTTCTCTCTCGCTTCAAGCCTCAGTCCGTCTATACCCGTATAATCTATATCCTTTGGAAGTATTTTATTTTCAAGCTTCCTTATCTGCTCAATTATCATAAGCTGACGTTTTATATACCCTTCGTATTTTATTTCAATTTCCACCTGCTCACGGACATTCGATTCAAGATTCTTTGACACAGGATCAACAGGACTCAAAATTTCATAACTCAACTCCGGTCTTTTGAGAAGATCTATAAGCCTTATACCTGTTGTTACCTCCGATGTATTATGGCTGCGTAAAATCGTATTAAGCTCCTCACTCGGCGGCAATACGGTATTCTTTACCCTTCTAAGCTCATCCTTTATTAGTTCCTGCTTTTTTTGGAATCTTTCCCACCGCTCATCACTTATTAGTCCTATTTTTCTGCCTATGGGTGTAAGTCTTGTGTCAGCATTATCCTGACGAAGTATAAGTCTATATTCGCTTCTTGATGTCATCATTCTGTACGGGTCATGACAACCTTTTGTAACAAGGTCATCTATAAGAGTGCCGATATATGAACTTGCTCTGTCAAGTATCATGGGTTCTTTTCCCTGTATCTTAAGTGTGGCATTGATACCTGCGACAATCCCCTGTGCGGCGGCTTCCTCATAGCCTGAGCTTCCGTTGAATTGTCCGGCACCGTACAGTCCCGGCAAATCACGAAATTCAAGAGTCCTGTTCATCTGTATGGGATCTGCACAAAAATACTCTATCGCATAAGCCGGACGCATTATAACACAGTTTTCAAGACCTTTTATTGTATGGTAAAAATCAATCTGAACATCTTCGGGAAGTGAGGAAGACATTCCCTGGATATACATTTCCTCGGTATCAAGACCACACGGTTCAATAAAAAGCTGATGACTTTCCTTTTCGGAAAATCTTACTATCTTATCCTCTATACTCGGACAATATCTCGGACCTGTTCCCTCAATTTTTCCGCTATACATAGGCGAACGGCTGATATTATCAAGTATTATCTTTTTAGTTTTTTCATTGGTTCTGCTTACATAGCACTTTACCTTATTTTTTCCCGGCTCGGTTGTATCATAGGAAAACGGTACAACAGGGTCATCGCCGCTTTGTTCTTCGAGATCTGTAAAATCTATACTTGAACGAAGCACTCTTGCCGGAGTACCTGTTTTAAATCTGCGTATTTCCATGCCGAGCTTTTCCAGTGAATCGGGGAGAAATTCAGCCGGAAACATACCGTCCGGTCCGCTTTTATAGGATACATCGCCTACATAGATTTTCCCTCCAAGATATGTACCGGTCGCAAGAATAACAGCCTTAGCCTTATACTGAGCCTCTAACCTTGTTGTAAGAACCCATGTTCCGTCCTCTGATTTTTCAAGTTCTGTTATCTCAGCCTGACGAAGCTCAAGATTTTTCTCAAGCTCCAGTGTATGCTTCATTCTTGTGCTGTATGCACGTCTATCAATTTGTGCACGAAGTGAATGTACAGCCGGACCCTTTCCCCTGTTCAACATTCTGCTTTGAAGAAAGCAAGCATCCGCCGCCTTACCCATTTCTCCGCCGAGAGCGTCTATCTCACGCACAAGATGTCCTTTAGCCGTTCCGCCTATTGACGGGTTGCAAGGGCAGTTACCCACGGCATCCATATTTATAGTAAACACAACAGTTTTACTTCCAAGTCTTGCCGAAGCAAGGGCAGCCTCTATTCCTGCATGACCTGCACCTATAACGGCGACATCAAATTCTCCTGCAATAAATTTCATTTCAAACTAACTCCAATATAAAAATGTGGATCGGTCTTTATTGTATAAACAAAGCCGACCTTAATAATTATAAAACAAAAACACCAAATTGTACAGTAGTAAATAAAATACTTATAAATG
>CANQLX010000147.1 GCA_947624835.1 uncultured Clostridia bacterium | reverse complement strand
AGCTCTTATTATTTCGGTAAAGTCCTTGTTCATATTTTTCCTCCGTTTTTAATGCTTTTCAGAATAATTAAAAATAAATTCTCAGATTTCACTTCCTCGATATAAATTTTTTTTGCACACAATTGCAGGTAATATTTTATAACCCACACGGAATTTTTACCTCCTTTCTCTGCTCATAAATATATACAACCGAGAAGTGGGGGAGGATAGTAAAATCAAGAAAAATTTTGTTAAGCATTAATTATTTATATTTTCACACATATTATAACATAAAAATGTACAAAAAGATATATAAATTTCCCACCTCGAAATTTTCATCGGGGTGGGAACTGTTTTTATTCCGCAACAAACTTTATGTTTTCCTCTTTTGCATAGCTTTCGGCATAAGATCCTTTTTTTCCATGTATTGTGATGCTGTCGGGATTTATGAATACGGGATCGGATATTGTTTTAACACTTCCGGGTATTTTTATACTTTTTAATTCGTAGCAATTCCAAAATGACATTTCGCATATTTCGGTAATACCGCTGCTTATATCAACGGATTTTATTTTGCTCGAATATCTAAGATAGGCAGGTTTGTTCGGATATGTAGGTGACTTATCGGAATCAACATTTATACTGCCGCTTCCCTTAATTGTCAATTTTCCGCTGTTATTATCAAAAACCCATGTTGCATTATCGCCACAGCTTCCCATTGCATTTCCGGTGCCGATTTCGGTTGTATAGATACTGTGGGCATTGGCATATGTTTCTGCATAGCCGCCGTGGCTGCAACGGATTGTCCCGCGATTAAATGCATTTCCTGCAATATCCGTGACAGTCTCCGGAATTACAACTTCCATTCCGCAATCATAAAATGCACAATTTCCAATTTCGGTAACACTGTCGGGTATTGTATATGTACCATTTTTGCCTTGTGGACACCTTATCAGGGTTGATTTGTCTTTGTTGAACAAAACTCCGTTTTCGGAGGAATAATACGGATTGTCTTTATCAACATTTATTTCCGTCAATAATGTACAGTCGTAAAAAGCCTCATTGCTGATTTTATTTACACTTTTGGGTATTGTCACACTCTCCAGTGACCAACAGTGTTCAAATACATTATCTCCTATATATGTGACACTTTCGGGTATTTCTATACTTGTCAGACCCATGCAGACATCTTTTCCGAATGCAAAAGCCTGCTCACCGATTGTTTCCGTACCTTCTCTTATAACAAGATTTGTATTATCAGGTATTTTCCCTTTATATCTATAAGCAACCTTTCCGACATACAATAAACCGTCGGGCTGAGCCTCATACCATGCCGTACTTTCAAGTGCCGTGAATCCTACATATTCAACACTGTCCGGAATGGTTATGTTTGTCAGACCTTGACATCTATTGTCAAATGCGTTCTCGGCGATACCTTTGGTGTCAGCTTTCAATTCAATACTTGTGTTTTCGGGCATTTCTCCCTTATAATGATAGGCTACCTTGCCGGCATAAATAAGTCCGTCGGGCTGAGAATTATACCATGCTGTATTATCAAATGCCCCCCAATGTATGTTTATGACACCGTCGGGTATGTTTATTTCCGCCAGTTCCGTACAGCCGGAAAATGCTTCCATACCTATTTCCGTAACACTGCCGGGTATGTCTATGCTCTTCAAAGCCACACAGTCTGAAAAAGTATTGTCATCTATTTTCGTAATACTGTCGGACAGAACTGCATTTGTCAGACTTGTACATTCGCTGAAAACAGAAGAACCCATTTGTGTAACACTTTTTGGTATACTTATACTTTTCAGAGCCTCACAACTGTGAAATGCCGAAGAACCTATCTTTAAAACACTGTCGGGAATGGTTATTTCCGAAAGCTTTTTACAGCTTGAAAATGCATTGTCATCTATTGACGTAACACTGTCGGGTATAACTATGCTTACAATACCGAAATTATTTTGAAATGTACCGAATGTATCTTCTCCGTTTACGGTATTGCCTATTCTTACGACAGGTTTGCCCTCTATGGTATCTGGTATGACGATTTCTCTGTCAGTGCCTGTATATTTGGTAAGTATAACACCTGAGTTATTTATCACATATTCATAATCATCAGCAGGATCGTGTTGTGTTTCGGATTCCGTGCTACTTTCCGTATTATCCGAGTTCCCGTTATCCACGTCGGAAGTTTGAGATGTCTGAACCGTCTGCGGCTTATTATTGCCGGATACTATAACCGCCGCCGTAATACCGCCGCCGACAAGGGCAGCCGCTGCGACAGCCACTGTTATTTTGAACGCTGCGGTTTTCAGAAATCCTCCTTTGCCTGCTGCAGAGGATGGGGTTATTTCAGCAGTACCTGCATTTACTCCGCTCATTACGGCAGACGAAACAGCGGAAAATTCCGGTGCCGTTACCGATCCGGCAGCTTGCTCCATAAGTGAGGGGAGCAGAGCAAATGGGAGAACTGCATACAGCCGTGTACCCTTCTTGTCAAGCTTTTCAAGTTCTGTGCGTATTTCCTTTCTTGCCTCAAGAAGATAATATTTTACGGTTGTAAGCGGTAGTTCGAGTTCCTCGGCAATCTCCTTTGTCTGCATATTCTGATAGTAGTACATAAGTATAACAAGCCGTTTGTTTTCGGGAAGTTTATTTATGATTTCCATAATCAGCCTGCTTGCTTCCTTTTTATCGACAAATTCATGTGGAATGAGATCGGAATCGGTTTCCTCGTCAGTTTCTGTAACCGTAATGGCTTCGGGAATATCGGAAAACAGCATGGGCTTTTTTATCCTAAGAAAATTCTTGCCGCAATTTGCCACAATACGCTTAAGCCAGCTATCGAATAATTCAGGGGAGTTAAGCTCATTAAGATGAGTAAAAGCCTTGATGTAGCTATCCTGCAATATATCAAGAGCATCCTGTTCGTTGTGTGTAAGGCTCAGTGCGATAAAATAAGCCGAATCTTTAGTCATGGTATAGAGAGCCTCAAAAGCTGCCTCATCTCCTGAAAGAGCGGCTCTTACTATCTCTGTAAAATCTTTGTTCACGTTTTTTCCTCCAATTTCAGTTTTTTTAAAATTCTCATAAACAGATTTTCCGATTTCACCTCCTCAATATGAATTTTTTCTGCACACAAATACAGATAATATTTTATGACCCACACGGAATTTTTACCTCCTTTCACCGCTCATAAATACAGACAACGGAGAAATGGCAGAGGATAGTAAATTAAAATTATTTTTTT
>CANQLX010000146.1 GCA_947624835.1 uncultured Clostridia bacterium | reverse complement strand
AGCGAAGAACCGAGCGAAGAACCGAGTGAGGAGCCAAGCGAAGAACCGAGCGAAGAACCGAGCGAAGAACCGAGCGAAGAACCGAGTGAGGAGCCAAGCGAAGAACCGAGCGAAGAACCGAGTGAGGAGCCAAGCGAAGAACCGAGCGAAGAACCGAGCGAAGAACCGAGTGAGGAGCCAAGCGAAGAACCGAGTGAGGAGCCAAGCGAAGAACCGAGCGAAGAACCGAGTGAGGAGCCAAGTGTAGAACCGAGCGGAGAGCCAAGTGAAGAACCGAGTGACGAGCCGGACGAAGAACCGAGTGAAGAATCGAGCAATAAGCCTGCAAATACAACAGATAACCGGACAAGCGGCGGTACAACAAACAATCCGTCAAACAGTGACACAAACAATATCCCCACAGCGGACAATACAGGTGTCAATGTGCCGCAGACGGGTGATGCAGTCACAGTATGGGTGCTTGTGTTCCTTGCGGCATCGATAGTGTGCATAATGACAGCAAATAAACACATGAGAAAGACAAGAAAATAAATTTCTGTCAGTAAAATTGGGTTACACTGCAATAATTGATATGTCTGCTGTTTCCGGAATGACTGTGAACGATTTTGGTTGAGATGGGAGTTTGCTGCTTTCCAAATTGTGATAGCAGAAATTTAAGCAAAGAAGTAATATGGGAGATAAAAATGCAAAGATTGCTGTGTCTCCAAATATCAAATTGCAAAATCACAGCAAAATAGCAAACTGAAATTTTACGGCTGTCAATCGGTCTCAATGGAACTGATTGACAGCTTTGTATTAATAATGAGTCAGCATAGCCACGTATACCGAAAAAATACGTAAAATTAGGATTTTTTACTTGCCGAACCGGGGAATATGTGTTATACTTATCAGTGTTGACTGCCTGTAGCACAGCCGGATAATGCATCAGACTCCGACTCTGAAGATCGGGGGTTCGAATCCCCCCGGGCAGGCTTTTTATTAGATTGTAGCCATTTTATTAGATTGTAGCCATAGAGATGTTTCCCATTTTCTGGGGGACTGTGAACATTTTTAGTTCAGTGGGGGACGAAATACTTCACTGAATCGGCCTCCCGTGAAAGCTATCTTATTGCCGGAGGGGAGCTTACAGTGAATTGTGACTGTGTAATTGCGGCAAAATGGTATGGTGCCCGCCGAATTACCGTTTTTAATGGAAAATTTTTTCAAAATGTCTTAAAGGCGAAAACGGGTTAATCTCATAATAACCGGAACCGATTTTTGCTGTATTGGTATGCTCAAGGGGCGATTGTTATATGAATGTTAATTCTATGAATAATAACTCTATGTTTACACCCGTACTCAATCCTTATGCTGATAATGCTAAGTTTATAAAAAAGACAATGCGACCGAAGCATTGCGTATTTATTGTCTTAGGTATTGCTGTTATGCTTGTGTGTTTGGTGTATGCTGTTATCTCTGTCTTTAATATGTCAAAAGGAGAAAGAGCTGTTTTCCAAACACCCGATGAAGAGTCGGTTCTGGCACTAAACCTTTTCCTGTTGGGTGCGAGAATGTTATTCTTTATAATAATTCTTGCAATTCCGTGCATAGGTACAGTTAATTTTATTGAACATTTGAAGGATAAGGAAAGTCCTTATCTGCCTAATTCCTTTTCCAATATGGGTAGTACATTCTTTATTTCCTGTTTGGTTTATTATATTTCAATTTTTTTTACGTCGTTTGCACAGCTTGGATTGACCCTGCTTTTTGGAAATTATGAAACTCTCGACGGGTTGATACCGAATTTTGCTAAAGTGTTTTTTGTAGATACAGTACCCTCTGTTGTCTTTATACTTTGGTCTGTAAGCGGAATAATATTTTGCTCATCTGTCAGAAATACATTGAAAGGTGTAATGCTTTCGTATAAGGGTGCTGTATTTTTTACGGTGATGTCAATTTTCGTCGCCGTTACAAACGGGATTTCCGCCTTGATATATAATTTCAATAACTTTGGGGTTGGAATTTTTTATTCGTTTGACGGAAATACGGCATTGTCGGATACAGTCAAGAGTAATTCTGCCGCAATTTTTATGCTTAATCTGTTTTTTGCTGCTTCAATAGTTGTATTGATTGCAGCTGTACGCTTTGCCTCCGATTACCGAAGAGCAGTCAAAGCGGCTCAGCGGTCATTCGCCGGCTTTGGTTCTAATCTGTATATGAACGGCGACAGTGCAGCAGCTGCTTACTATCAAAATTTTTATTCCTCTCCGAACGGGAACGGTAATATAAATAATTTTAATGTTCAATCTGTAACACCGGTAGATATGGCAGTGCCGCCATGTTCTGTAGAGGCTGACGACTATATGCGTGTGGATCCTCCCGGAAATAATAACATTGGCACAGAACAACCGTATACAACAATAGTAGTCTGCCCTGTCTGCGGAACTGCCAACAAAACAAACTGTAAATTTTGTGTAGGCTGCGGAAACAGTTTGGTTTTCTGATTGCTGCTTGAACTTGGCGGTTGGATATTGTATAATAATGTCGTTAATTATAATGATTATACATGGAGGATATTATGAAAAAAATATTACTATTGGTATTGTTGCTCTCGACACTTTTGGTATCAGGGGGTTGCTTCGGTACAGGCGGTCCTGTGCTTGAGGAGGTCAAGATTGAGGAAGCAGCAGATGTTGAGAAAATAAAAACAGATAACTATACGAAAAATCTTTTAGGTCTTGAAAAATATCTTGTGGCTTTGGGCTATATTCCGGAGAAGTCGGAACCAACAGAACTTATGTGTTCGGTTATCGGAGCGAAAGACGGCGACCGTTTTAATTTTAAGGTGGACGGTGCAGTGGTTTATGTGGAGTTGTTTGAGTATGATACCGATAATCTGAACGATGATGCAAAAAGGGTTATAGGTGAGGTAGAAAAGGACGGAAAGTATTATGTTTTCGGTGAGAATGCGAATGTAAGCAATGCTACATATGAAGCAGCCTTATCGACAAATAAGAAATACCTTGTATCTTACACGGTAAACAGCTCGGACGATGCAAATTCAAAGCGTAAAGAGGACTTTATTAAGGCCGTTGTTGGTTTCGATAGAGACGATTGATTTACAGGCGTAAGCATATTATACGGACTGGTGTATCCTATGGGTGCCGCAGTCCGTATTTTCGTATTCGATTAAAAAATAAAAAGAATGTATGAATTTCGATAAAATACAAATAGTAATATTACAACATAAAAAAACAAAAAGAATACAATATGTAGAAAAGTAAAAAAAGTAGTTGACAAAGAGGAGTAGGTGTGGTAATATAAA
>CANQLX010000145.1 GCA_947624835.1 uncultured Clostridia bacterium | reverse complement strand
GCTTTATCATGAATTTAACACGGAAAATCAGTTATATTATGACGGATATGAATCAATAATTATGTTTTCCGAGTATCTTGCACTGTTTGAAAAGCATCCCGAATATTGGGAGGAAAATTCAGAGGATCTCATGTGGTCATTTAAAAATGTAGTCGGAAACATAACGGACTTTTGTCAGATACCGCTTGATAGAATAGAAAACATATACAGACAATACAGTGAATACTGCAAAAGATTCAACTACAATATGCGGAGCTATTACCGCCATTTGTGGGGAGATATGTATTGGCACGGTTTGGAAAACTTTGCGGGAGTGGAGGATGTCCGTGAATGTCATAAAAGAATGATGCAGTGTCCGCTTGATGAGCTGAGTGAAATACCGGCAGGAGAATGTGATGACCTCGTAAAATACATACTCTTTGTGGAAGATGACATTGAAAAGGCTTATGAAAAGGCAGAACCTATATTTTCCGGAAAACTTAGCTGTCCGCAGGTTCCTTTCTATACATACAATAATTTTGCAATATATTATTTTAATGCCGGAAATCTTGAAAAAGCGAAATTCTTCAACGATAAGGCTTGCAGGGAAATGTACAGGCATTTCGGCAATACAGGCTCACTTATGTTCGATAAGGGATTCTGCATTATGGTATGTGCCTACACAGACGTAGAAAAGGCATTAAAAATTCTCAGAAGGCAAATAGGTTTTGTAAATAATTACAACTGTCCTTTTGAAAGCTTTTATATGTTTCTCGGTGCTTATCATGTATTCAAACAGTTAAAAAATGAGGGAACGAACAGTATAAAATTTGATTTTCCGGGGGTGGATGATAAAATATACAATAAAAGCGGATGTTACATTGCGGTATTGGAAAATTATTACTATGAAAAAGCAAGGAGTATAGCCGAAAAATTTGATAAAAGAAACAGGAACAATCATTTTACGGAAATACTCAATAAAAAATATACATTTAACAAAGGAGAGATATAATCATGACTTTTGAGGAATACAAGAAAAAATATTTCGATAATCTTGATCATGGTTCAGCAAGGCTGAGTGCTATAAAAAATGCACTTGATGAGGCTCTGGAAAGACAGGACAATGACAGTGTTCTTAGTCTGTATAATGCGTATATGAACGAGGATACCATGCACGGGGATATGAATAATGCTATTATTATTTTCCCCGAATATGTTGCTTTTTTTGAAAATCATCCCGAACTTCATAAACAGCACAGTCATAGCCTTATATGGAGCTATAAATGGGTGATAGGAAATCTTAACAATTTCTATCAAATACCGCTTGACAGGATAGAAAAGCTTTTTGACGACTATATGAATATATGCAAACGCTTTAATTATAATCTGAGGTCATATTACCATAAGATCGAGGAGTTCATACGCACTGAGATAATGGTAAACGGGGATGAAAAATTCTGCGGAATGACGGTGCAGGAAGCTCATAATAATATGCTTAGATGCAAGCGTGACGAAATGAGCGATTGTAAAGCCTGCGAATTGGTACATGAACTAAAGTACATATTTAATGTTGAAAAAAATATTGAAAAGGGTATGCAGGCGGCAAAGCCTCTGCTTGACGGAAGATACACCTGTGCCGAAGAACCGCATGGTGCCTTTGTGGAGATTGCTGAAGCATATTTTTTAAATAACGATGGAGAGAACACCTACCGATATCTCAAAAAGGCTATCCATATAATTAACAGAGATTACGGAAATGAACCAACACTTCTCTCTCAAAAATGCAGTTGTATAAAAATGATGTCTTATATTGATGTAAAAAAGGCTTTGACAATGTTCAAAAGAATACTTCCGTTTGTAAGTGATAATATGACCGGATCTACAAAATATGACGTTTTCAGTGATTCATATTTCCTTATGTGCAATCTTGAAAAGAACGGAATTGAAACAGTAAGATTAAGACTTCCGTTCAAAAATGAAGATATATATAATCCCGATAATATATATGAAACCAAGGTACTAAAAAAATTCTTTTATGATAATGCAAAAATTTATGCTGATAAATTTGACAATAGAAACGGTAACAGCAATTACAATGACTATTTGAACAGGGAATATAAACTTGACTACAAAAAACCTGATGATGAAAAAATTGATGTGCCTGTTTTCCAATACATAAGGGAAAATATTGCAGACGGCAGACTGAGCGAGGACTTTTCCCTTCCGAACCCGACTAAGGATGGGGAAGGAGTATCGTTTGCTGATGGAGCGTATGACGGAATACTACTGTATCATTCAGAACCGCAAATTGAGGAAATTGATGATATGAAAAAATTCCTTGATATGATAAGCGGTGATGAAGAGTCAGCAGAGGAGGCCGCCGCTCTGACAGAGGAATATTTTGAAAAGACAGGAAAAAGGGCTCTTTTTGTTATAGATAATGTTCTTAACTATATAAGAGAAAATGAGGAGATAGACCCGGACGATGTTTTTTCTTATGGTATAGACCTTATTATTGATAGTAAAAATTATGAGGCTGTCAAGTTAGGATTATGTGTTTTAGGTATGTTTGCAAGCTATAATGATGCTCTTTTGCAGGCTATAAAAGATCTTGCACTATGCAATGAATTTACGGTTTATTGTATATGGGCGGTAAAGCCTCTTGATAACGGAAACGATATTATATTTGAAATGGCACAAAAGGTTGACGGTTGGGGAAAAATTCATGCTGTAGATGCACTTGAACCCGAAACCGATGAGATAAGAGAATGGCTGCTTTCTGACGGAATAAGAAATGACGTTCACTGCGGATATAATGCTATTACCTGTTTTAACAAGGCAGATGTACATACAATGCTTGAAAACGGACTTACTCAAGAGCAGCTTACACCTGTCGGCAGGATAATGTTGTTCCTTTGTATTAAAAATGCTCCTACTATCGGGATAAGGGCATATGATGACGGCAACGACATTATAAATATGTACCTCGACAGTGCCGAAAGGCTTGAGCTTAGCGAGCTTGACAAAAGGATTTTAACTGCAATAGGTGAAGAATATGAAAATGAGGAAGTTAAAAAAAGAATAACAGCTATGGGGATAGAAATTCCCAACGCTGAGGAAGAAGCATGACCTTTTGAAAGTCAATAATGCCGCCAAACGGAAAAAAGACTGCTGCATCAGGTATACAAAAACCCGATTGCAACAGTCTTTTTATATCCGATATTACGGAGCGGCTCGGAGAGCCGCTCTCGATACTATCTTATGCATCCCGACAGGTAAACCAAATGTCGGGACAATCAGCTTTTCGGCAATTTAAACCCACGGTGGAGCAACCCCGGCGAATGC
>CANQLX010000144.1 GCA_947624835.1 uncultured Clostridia bacterium | reverse complement strand
AATTTATTCCCATATTCAAGTATTCCTGCTCAGGATCGACCAATACGCTCATTGTTTTATCGGAAATATTTACTGACGAAAATTCATCATTATGTTGCATATCTTTCATACTCATATTAAAAACCCTTTCAAAAATAATTTCCCGCCCCACGGTCACCAGACTTCGGGGCGGTTTTGAGTGTGGGACTCGAAGTCCCATGCACCGAGGAATCATCTTACTGCACATTTAATCTTGTGCAGCCTTTTATGAAAAAAGATAATTCCGCCGATGACTTCTATGTTCATAGCAGCAAACAACACTCCTAATAACAGGAGATTATCTGTTGTTACATCGCTGCTGTTGAACATGATCTACAGACTGGGAATATTGAATAAAATACTTGATATTTCCACGAGATATATCGCATAGAATGAAATCAATGCAACACTCAATGAATATGACTCAGTCTGCAAAAAGTCGATTATTCTTTTCAGCTTCATACTTATCACCTCCCTTCAAGCAAAAACGGGACTTGAAGTCCCAAAGTCATCATGCTATACCCACTTGCTGTCCTGCTCATATTTTTTGACGAGCTTGTAGAATGTAGTACGCTTCAGTCCGGATAACTTTATCGCAGTATTGCCGGATATTTCTTTTCGTTTCCAACGAGTATAAATCTCATCCCAGTTTACAGGCAGTTCGACCGTGGGTCTTCCAAGTGACTTACCTACCGCCTTTGCCGCCGCAATGACTTCGGCCTGACGGCTTTTTGTTGTGGCACGTTCCTGTTCGGCGATAGAGGATAAAACCTCGATTATAATATTATTTACCATGTCAATGATCCACTCCTGACCGTCAAGGTCAACCATGGTCGTAGGCAAATCTATTATCTTTACACGAATACCGTTTTTCTTGTAAAACTCAAGCTCCGACTTAATGTCTGACTTATTTCTGCTCAAACGGTCGAGTGATTTAACAACAAGCGTATCACCGGGTCGAAGAATGTTATTTCTTAAAATCCGGTAATTCGGACGCTCTAAATCCTTTCCGGACACCTTATCGGTAAAAATATATTTTTCATCTGCACCGATTTTACGGAATGCTTCAATTTGTCTGTTTAAATTCTGCTCACCCGTACTCACACGGGCATAGTAATACGTTCTTGATATTCCCATATTTTTCCCTCCTCTCCTGTTCGTAAAGGTACACTTTTGCGAACATCGAAAAATTTATGTATAAATGCCGTTTTTCATAGACTTTACGAACACTTTTTTACCCTGATTTCCGCAAGGACTTTTACGAACACTTTTTTCTTATTTTCGCTTGATTTTCCCAACCTTTTGTGCTATACTCAAGTCAAGGCTAAGGGGACATAGCTGCATAAAACAACCCCCGACAGAGTTTACCGGACTTTGTCGGGGGTCTGTTCATTTTTCCACAAGGGACGGCTGACATAAACCGTTGTTACCGTTTAATCATTGTCATCATTGTCAATAAGCTTTTTGAATATGTAATTCGCAATTACTCCTGCAACGATTGAAACAATGAAGGATACTAAGAGGGACATATCTGCACACCTCCTCCCTGTTACCAGATTGGAGAACGGCAACGATTTTATTATAACATAACCCGATAAAAAATCCAATAGTTTTGCCAACAGAAGAAAAAATGCCCGGTTAATGCGGCTTTGGCGGTTTGCTA
Source organism: uncultured Clostridia bacterium (assembly GCA_947624835.1). Taxonomy (GTDB): domain Bacteria; phylum Bacillota; class Clostridia; order Oscillospirales; family Acutalibacteraceae; genus UBA1213. Next base: position 1,881 of record CANQLX010000144.1, on the reverse strand, counting down.
ACGTTCCGGGGAAAACCGCCGCTCTGCCAAATGCAGCGGAAGGCACTGCCTGTAGTTCATGTTAATATCTTCCCTTATGTGTATTAATTAACGACTATACTACGAGTATTATATAACTATTTCTTTTTTCTGTTGGATAGAAAATGGGTATATATAATGACTACCCGTTTCAGGGTACTACCCCACTGTAAAAAATAAAAAAATTGCAGCTTACCCCTTGACATTTAACCGAATAAGGTTTATCATAACAACAGTTTTGAAATATTTTTTTAGTTCCGAACAAGTTAGAGGCTTGTTTGGGACTTTCTTTTTTATTTGCCCTTTCCTGCACTGCCGGATCTGCAACAGAGTAATGATTATCCGAATAACTGCCGTCCTTTTTTAAAACCTTTAATTTCCGTATAAAGCCAAATCCGACGAGTTCCTTGATTACGGAGATGACTTTATTTCTGCCAATCTGTAAGGCACGGGCAATGTCATTGAAGCTGTTCCACATATTGTTTTTCTTGGTAACTGCACGGCAAACAAAAAGATACATTCTTAGCTGCACTCCTGAGAGTTTGCCGAGAATGTATCTTTTTACTTTAAAAAATCCCCTTGCCGCAATAGCTTTCAGCTTATAAATGTACGTACCGAGCTGACCATTCGCTTTGTAAGGACGGCTGACACGCTCTATAACGCCCTTTTCAATCAGCTTACAAATTATACCCCCGACAGTTTCAATCTTCTTTATTCCGCATTTATCAGCAATAGTTTGCTGCCGGATCCTGACAGAAAAGGAATTGTTAAACACGCAGCTATACAGACATACAGCTACTTTAAGTTCGTTTGGCGTAAGTCCGCAGTCCAGAATACTGTTGCTAAGTCTGAAATATGTCTGCATAGCTTTTTCCTCCTTTTCATGATGTTATGTTATAATAATTTTGTATTTTTGTTTAAGATTATGAAACTGATTAAAATGAACCAGCCCGTCAGTTTGTAATCTTCCAACTACTATACCGGGATGAATACCTATAGATTTAGCAAAATTTATAATACTATTTTCTGTAAATTGATGACATTGCAAAAAATTGTTGTATTTATCTATAGGAATCAAAGTATTTTGTGCAAACACATCAGCTTCTTGTTCAAGCTTAGAATCAAATGTTTCAAGTTCTTTTTTATCTAAACTGACAATCAATTCCTTAGTCTTATGTTGTAAAATGTGTTTTATTTCATGGAAAAGTGAAAACCAAAATGTATCAGCATAAAGCCTACGATCATTTATAGCCAAAATAACCCTATTGTTTAGCCATTTTACAGCACCATTAACCCCACAATTTTTTAAATTGGGCAACATAACAAACGCTACGCCACAACTAGAAAAAATACTCCTTAATTCCGGTATAAACTGCTCAGGTAAAGACAAGGTCATTCTTCTGATTTGGGGAATATATTGTTCTAATTTGGATTTGTCAAACGTATCTGTCTTTAATGTTTTGCCAATATTAATAGCGGTCTGTAACCAAGCCCTGGAATTAATTATATTCTTTTGTGTTATTTTGTTTGTTCCGGAACGATAATTGACTAAAAAGTCCTTTTTCAATAGGGTAGTCAGACTGGCAACATTGAGAAAACAACAAAGATTTGCCACTTTTTCTTCACTGCTTTTTGTGTCATTTAAACCGAACTCCTTAAAGTAATTGTAGTCAATTTCCTTAAGAACCTCTATTTCTCCATCAAGTTTTTTCTTTTTTTCAATTTCCGATATTTTTGATTCAAATGTTTTTTCAAGGTTCAACCAAACATCTATGCTTGTTCCGAGCATTATACTTAATTTTGATGCCAAATCAGTTGATAATTTTATTTTTCCGGCAAGCAATTCACTTAAATTTTTTGGGG
>CANQLX010000143.1 GCA_947624835.1 uncultured Clostridia bacterium | reverse complement strand
AATTTGCCGATGATTTAGACGAATACGATGATGACGAAGAAATAAATGAAGATGAGGAGAAAACAAAATGAAAATAAACAATAAGTTGATTGTGGCGGTTTCTTCAATATCTTCAAAAGAGGAGGAAAACAAAGATGATACTGGTAATTGCTGAAAAACCTTCGGTTGCAAGGTCTATTGCCGCCGTACTTGGAGTTTCCGAGAACAAGGGCGGTTATATGCAGAACGATAAGTACATAATTTCTTGGTGCGTTGGACATCTGATTCATCTTGCCAATCCCGAAGCTTACGGGACGAGGTATGCGGAAAAGCCGTGGAAGTTTGAAAATCTTCCCATAATGCCCACTGAGTGGCAATTTGAGATTGACACATCTACAAAATCACAGTTTGACATACTTAAAGAATTGATGTTCCGTTCGGATGTTACCGAAATAGTATGTGCAACGGACGCAGGACGTGAGGGTGAATGTATTTTTAGATATGTTTACAATTACGCAAATTGCCATAAGCCTGTCAAACGCTTATGGACGTCATCGCTTGAAGAAAGTGCTATAAAACAGGCATTTTCCAATCTCAAACCTGACAGTGACTACGATAACCTGTTCGCTGCCGGACTTGCCAGAGCAAAAGCTGATTGGCTTATCGGCATGAATGCCACACGACTGTTTTCAGTAAGATACAGAAGTCATTTGAATATTGGCAGAGTTCAGACTCCGCTTTTGGCAATGGTTGTTGACAGAAATTTCAAGGTAACCAATTTTATTAAGGAAAAATTCTATACGGTAGATCTGGACTGCGGTTATTTTATCGCTTCATCAGCTCGGATTGATGATTATAAAACTGCCTATGACCTATATGCAATTTGTAATGGCAAACAAGCGGTTATTACAAATATTCAGCGTGACAAGAAAACTGCTAATCCGCCGAAGCTCTATGACCTTACAACCCTGCAAAGAGAAGCGAACCGTATGTGCGGCTATACCGCTCAACAGACTCTTGATTATACACAGTCGCTATATGAACAGAAGCTTGTTACATATCCTCGCACGGACAGTCAATATATAACCGATGATATGGAACAGACAGCTCTTGATACGATTGACAAGGTTTGTCAGTGCTTTAGTATTTTTTCAGGCTATGTAATATATCCCGATGTTAAACGCTGTATAAACAATGCCAAGGTATCTGATCACCATGCGATTATTCCAACTCAGGAAATTATAGGTGCAAATATAGCGGCATTGCCGGACGGGGAACGTAATGTTCTTGCTCTGATTGCCGGAAGGCTTCTTCTTGCTGCCGCCGAACCGCACATTTACGAATCCGTAAAAATAACCGTCTGCTCAGAGCAGCATGAATTTTACGCAAGCGGAAAAACGATTATTAAGCAGGGTTATAAAACCCTTGAAAAAGCTGTTAAAGAGAATTTTAAGAAAACTAAATCTTCCGATAAGCCGGAAGAACAGGTTTTCCAAAATCCGACCGTTGAATTTTTCGATTCCGTCCCCGCAAAGTTAAGCGAACACTTTACGGCACCTCCGAAACAGTACACCGAGGACACACTTCTTTCGGCAATGGAGACAGCCGGAAACAATGACTATGTTGAGGGTTCTGATGTTGAAAAGAAAGGACTCGGAACTCCTGCAACAAGAGCAGGCATTATTGAAAAGCTTGTAAAAGGACAATATATCGTCCGTGACGGCAGGAATATTCTTCCGACCGAAAAAGGAATAAATCTCATAAAGGTTGTTCCCGAAGAAATTAAATCCCCTAAAATGACTGCGGATTGGGAAACGTCATTGCAGAATATAGAAAAGGGTTCTGCAAGTGCGGATGATTTTATGCGTAACATTACAGATTTTACAAGTAATCTTGTGAACACATATTCTTCAGTTGACACTTCAACCTTTAATTTTAGCCGTCCGAGTATAGGCATTTGTCCAAAATGCGGCAAGAAAATTGTATCATATCCTAAATCATATTCCTGTGAAAGCGGTAAGGACGGCTGCGGTTTTGTTATCTGGAAAACCGTTGCAGGAAAGGAAATAAGTCAGACACAAGCTGAAAAGCTTCTTTCTAAGGGTAAAACTGACCTTATTAAGGGATTCACTGCGAAATCGGGTAAAAGCTTTGACGCACATCTGAAACTTAATAAATCAACCTTTGCGGTAGAATTTGAGTTTGAGAACAAGGGAGGTAAGAGGAGATGATCGTAATATGTACGATGAGCGAAGTGAAAAAATAGTGCAGCATTACGTTACATATTCAAAGTTATCTGATGAGGAAAGATTGCCGGAAAATCTAAGATATACGCTATGTAATGCGATTGCAAAAAAATATGGCAAATATTCATTGGAAAATCAGCAGAAGTTTGAAAGATACCTTTTTTTGTCAAACGGTTGTCTTGACGATCTGCAAAGTCGGTTTTTTATTTCATTATCTGATTTAGAAAAAATCTGTATCTATCTTGAGCCGCCTGTGTGGTTGATGTTCTACTGGATAGAACATTATGTTCCTGAATTCCATAACTATGAAATATAAGCAGCAAAGGAATGTGCGGATATGTTTATTGAAGAAAATATGAGAGTATGTGCTGTTGTAAACAACGGCAGCACATACTCGGGAACTGTATATAAAATAGTTATTCAATCCTGCGAGGATGATGATTATCGTCCTCACGCTTTAGTGTTCATTTCACAGGACAAAGACCGTATTGAACAAGAGGGCGAATTCGGGTGTGTGGCTCTATGGACACATAATATTAAGCAAATCACTGTCTTAAATGAGCAAAATTATGAAAAATGCGGTTATTACGGACAAAATGTAAGAAAGGAAAATTAATATGCCGATTATTGAAAATAAAGTTAATAAAATTGAGGACGAATATCCTCCCGTAAAAGAATCTGAGAAGCAAAAAAATCATGCTGAGCTTCCGCAAGCTTCTCAATCTGAACCGATTAAGCTTAACAACTCCGTCCTTGCTTCCATGGCTGCAAAACGGCAGGAGAAAATAGCAGTGCTGACAGACAAGGTTGCAATACTCGAAGCGAGGATTCAAGATAATAAGGCTAAAATTGATAAGTGGACGCAAAAAATACAGAGGGCGGAAAGCAAGAAAGCTTTCTTCAAAGAGATGATATCAACTGATTCTTTACCTAAACCTGTATTATCGTTCTTTAAGTCAATGGCTGAACGTCAGGAAGAAAAGGTTGAAATCTTAAAATCTAAAATTCAAAAAAAGAACGTAAAAAACATCTCTCTGAAACAAAAAATACAACAAAACAACAACAAAATTTCCAAGCATAAGGCTAAAATTGATAGGCTGCAAAACACCGATAAATTTTTAAGTGACATGAAAAATCCCGAAGCACTTAAGGGGGATTTCGTCAGTGCCTTGCAGGATTTCAGAAAACAGTCGTTATATAACTGTTCTAAAAAATCGTTGAAAATCGATAGCAAAATTGCACGTATGGAAGAAGCAATTAACAAAGCTGACACGTCTCTCCAAAAGGTTAAGCTCCGCAACAAAATTGCAAAGCTTGAAGATAAAAAATCCGATATTGACAGAAAAATCGCAAA
>CANQLX010000142.1 GCA_947624835.1 uncultured Clostridia bacterium | reverse complement strand
GCGATAATGAAACTACCCACGTTTCTACAACGGTAGGTCCTGAGCAGGAGTATTTCCTTGTTGACAGAGATGTATATGAGAAACGCAAAGATCTTATTTATTGCGGAAGAACACTTTTCGGTGCAAGACCTCCAAAAGGACAGGAACTTGAAGATCATTATTTCGGCTCTATAAAACCCCGTGTTGCCGCTTATATGAGGGATCTTGAGCAGGAACTTTGGAAATACGGAATTTATGCAAAGACAAAGCATAATGAGGTTGCACCGGCTCAGCATGAGCTTGCACCGATTTTTGATACAACAAATATAGCAACGGATCATAATCAGCTTACAATGGAGATAATGAAAAAGGTTGCAGAAAAGCATGGTCTTGTTTGTCTGCTGCATGAAAAGCCTTTTGCAGGTGTAAATGGTTCAGGCAAGCACAACAACTGGTCTATGTCAACAAATACTGGCAAGAATCTTCTTAATCCGGGCAAGAATCCGAGAGAAAATACTCTTTTCCTCGTGTTCCTGGCAGCAGTAATCAGGGCTGTGGACGAGCATCAGGATCTTCTCAGAATTTCCGTTGCAAGTGCCGGAAATGACCACAGACTCGGAGCTAACGAAGCACCTCCGGCAATTATTTCAATGTATCTTGGCGATGATCTTACAGAGGTTCTCCGTTCTGTACTGAGCGGCAAAGAATATGTTTCCGAGGGTAAGCCTGTTATGGAAACAACTGCGGAGGTTCTTCCTAACTTTACAAAGGATACATCTGATCGTAACCGTACATCTCCGTTCGCTTTTACAGGAAATAAGTTTGAATTCAGAATGGTTGGTTCATCCGAGAATATTGCTTGTGCTAACTTCATAATAAATACAATGGTAGCAGATGTTCTTGAGGACTTTGCAGATCAGCTTGAAAAAGCAGATGATGTTAAGGCAGCAGCTGAGGCTCTTGTTAAGAAGACAGTTGAGGAGCATAAGAGAATTATCTTCAATGGCAATAACTATTCCGAAGAGTGGGTAGAAGAAGCAGAAAAGAGAGGACTTCTGAATCTGCGTTCACTTCCTGAAGCACTCCCTCTTTATACAAGCGAAAAGAATGTTAAGCTCTTCACAAAGCATAATGTGCTTTCTGAAGTGGAACTTCGCTCAAGACGTGATGTTCTTCTTGAGAAGTATTCAAAGATCATTAATATTGAAGCTCTTACAGCACTTGATATGGCTAAGAAAGATATTTTCCCGGCAGTTTCAAAATATATAGGTGAACTTGCGGAAACAGTAAATCTCGTAAAGGTATCCGGTGCAGATATAACACCGACAGCCGATATTGATTCTATTAATAAACTTACGAATTTGCTTAACTGTTTTGCTAAAAAGATCGAGGCTCTTGATGAAGCAGTGGTTGGAGCAAAAGATGTGACTGACGTTGCAGAGAATGCTATGTATTTCAAAGAAAAAGTACTGGCAGCTATGCAGGAACTTCGTGCAGTAGCAGATGAGATGGAATCGTCTATGTCGTCAAAAGCATGGCCTTATCCGTCATATGGCACATTACTTTTCAGTGTGTGATTTCAGAAGTTGAAAACTGAATGATTTTGTTACACAAAGGCGTGTATTTTGCTTATAATAAGGCGAAGTATACGCCTTTTGTATATAAGAAAGTATCATAATACTTTCTGTTCCATAATGAATAAGGGGGAATAATAATGGACAGCAGTTTACAGCAGGTAGTTTCTGAAGCTGTAGAACAGTCAAATGCATTTACCATAGGGATATGGTTTCTGATTGGTGCGGCACTTGTATTCTTTATGCAGTGCGGCTTTGCAATGGTTGAAACAGGCTTTACAAGAGCAAAAAATGCAGGTAACATCATAATGAAGAACCTTATGGACTTCTGTATAGGTACAGTTATGTTCATATTCCTCGGTTTTGGTCTTATGATGTCCGAAAATTACCTTTTCGGTGTGATCGGTGTTCCTAATTTGCAGATCTTCACCGATTTTAACAACTTTCCGTGGTCATCGTTCGTGTTTAATCTTGTATTTTGTGCAACGGCGGCAACGATAGTATCGGGTGCTATGGCAGAAAGAACAAAGTTCGTTTCTTATTGTATATACAGCGGTCTTATAAGTCTTGTTGTATATCCGATAGAAGCAGGTTGGGTATGGAATAGCCAAGGTTGGCTTGCACAGCTCGGATTTATTGATTTCGCAGGTTCATGCTGTATTCACATGGTAGGCGGTATCTCGGCAATTATCGGTGCTGCTATGGTCGGTCCTCGTATCGGTAAATATACAAAGGACGGTAAACCGAGAGCAATCCCCGGTCACAGCCTCACACTTGGTGCACTCGGTGTATTTATCCTTTGGTTCGGCTGGTACGGATTTAACGGTGCTGCTGCAACGGATGTTACACAGCTCGCTCAAATCTTCGCTACAACAACAGTTGCTCCGGCTACCGCTACCTGTATTACAATGATCTTCACATGGATAAAGAACGGCAAGCCCGATGTTTCAATGTCACTTAACGGCTCGCTTGCAGGTCTTGTTGCTATAACGGCAGGCTGCCATACGGTCGATATTCTCGGTGCGCTTATCATTGGTGCTGTTGCAGGCATACTTGTTGTGGTCGCAGTAGATCTTGTTGATAAGGTATTTAAAATTGATGACCCGGTTGGTGCTATTGCAGTTCACTGCTTCAACGGTATCTGGGGTACTCTTGCAGTGGGTCTGTTCTCAATACATGAGAATGCTGATGCCGGTCAAACACTTGGTCTTTTCTATGGCGGCGGCTTCGAGCAGCTTGGCAAACAGGCACTCGGTGTTGTTTCGGTAGGCGGATATACGGCTGTAATGATGTTTATTATTTTCTTTGCAATTAAGCATACGATCGGTCTGCGTGCATCAAAGAAGGAAGAAGTAAGAGGTCTTGATCTTACCGAGCATGGTCTTTCAAGCTCTTATGCGGACTTCATGCTTGTACCTCAGGTTCTTACAGGAGAAAAAGACGATGATGAATATGCACCCGGTAATGTTCCGCCCGAGAAAGCTGTTGAGGTTAAGCTTTCAACAAGTGCTAAAAAGGCAGCTACCTCTGATGGAGTTAAGTTTACCAATATCCGCATCATCACAAAGCAGAGCAAGTTCTCGGATCTTAACACGGCACTTTCGGAAATCGGCATTACAGGTATGACTGTAACGCAGGTTCTCGGATGCGGCGTGCAGAAGGGTAAGACTGAATATTATCGTGGTGTAGAGGTAGAAATGAATCTCCTTCCGAAGATTCAGGTTGATATAGTAGTATGCAAGGTTCCTGTAAAGGATGTCGTCGATACTGCTGTCAAGGCTCTTTACACAGGTCATATCGGTGACGGTAAGATCTTCATCTATGATGTTGAGGATATAGTAAAGGTTCGTACAGGTGATACAGGTATGGAGGCTTTACAGGATACAAATTGATAATTTTTCTTAAATTTTAGGTATAAGGGAAAGAAAAGAGTATTACGGGAAAATGGCAGCCGCACGCATAAATCGTGCGGCTGTCTGCTTTTTTATTGCTTATTGATTTTTATAAAAAATAAAATAATTGAGGAAATAGGAGAAAACATTAGAAAATTAAAGAAAACGAACAAATGAATTTGCATTTTTGACTTTATTTGACTTTGACTTTG
>CANQLX010000141.1 GCA_947624835.1 uncultured Clostridia bacterium | reverse complement strand
GCAGTTGACAGAACATGGTACGGAGATGATATAAGTGGGCAGACAATAGTTATAGAGGACAGTACAGCCTCATGTTTTGATCCGCTTCTGATACTAAAAAAGGGTATGAAGTGTGTATTGCCGGTTTATGTATACGGCGAGAAATTATCCGTGGGTGACGGATATGCAGGTGGGAATATTACAAGAGCCGGTATTTATTCCTCGATTTATCCTTTCCAACCCCCTATACAGGTGACAACGGACGGGTTGTATCTTGTTTGCGGTTACTGGAAAACACTCACAGCAAAAAATGCAAAAAAAGTAATTATGGACGAGTCCTATGACGGCTCATACAGGGATATAATGTATTTGGTTGACGAAAATACATTTGAACAGCAAATGAAAGTTCTTATCGAAAAAATTTAAAATATCCGTTCAAATACAAACAGCTCCGGCGGGGATCTATTCCTCACCGGAGCTGCCTTTATAAAATTACCTTAAGCACCGGGATAACTTTGGTCGCTTGTTTTGAAGTAGTTCTTGATACGCTCCTTTGCCATATTGTGCTGCACTGAATTAAGATATTATCATTGTATATTTCTTCTCGTATTCGTGAAAATCGGGGTTATCCAAATCATGAATATCTACCTCTCCGATTTCCTTAAAAATTATCTGATTCTTCAAACAGTAATTATTGAATGAAAAGTAGCTTGAAGCATTGTCAGGAGCAATACTGAGTTCCAGATTTTTTGATAATCTTTTTGCACACCGAACTACTGCTTCTATCAGCATTACGGAGAGACGTTTGCCACGGTGTTCCTCCAAAAGTGCAATCTGCCATACAAACAGTACAGACGGTGTATCAACAGAAATTATATACCCCACGGGCACTCCGTTATTTTCGATAATATAGCTGTATTCTCCATAGTATTTTGCAATTACCCAGTAGGTGTAGTTTGTGTGTACATCCAATGGATAACATCTTTTTGCAAGGTAATGGAGAACGGATGAATCCTTTTCGGTTATATTTCTAATTTTATACATAAAAAATAAACCCTTTCTATCTTAGAGTTTTTCTTACTACCGCAACTGAAAAATATCCCACAAGGAATGATCCGATAGCATTTTCAACAGCTGTTACAATACATACCCAGATATTTACAGGTTCAAACTGTGAAACAAAGGGGATAACGCCTTCAAGACTGTATAGAATCGATATAAGCAGTTTTTCGTGCCACGGATAAGCTGAAACCTGATTAAAACACTCCAAATTTGAATAATCCCAAATACCTCCCATAGTGCCGCCAATGCTGAAGGAATATATACCAAATGTACAGGTGAACAGAAAATAAATTAAGGAAAATATAACTATCATCACTGCAAGAGCTATAACTACACGACCCGGCGATATTCCGTATTTCCCTGTAGCGTACAGTAGTTTGTAAATACTGTTTGTCCAAGGGTCCTTATCAGAATATTTTTGTTTTTTATTTCTTTTTCTTTTACGTGCTGAAATTATAAATGGCTTAAATTCCATATATAAAATGAAAGCTTCATCTTCATCATCATATTTTCCGGCAGAGCAAAAATTTTCTTTAAGCATTATAAAATCGTTTGCTTTTGAATAATTCAATTTGTTTGCGGAATTTTCGAGATTTTCTGTGTGTTGATTGTTATATACCGCAAAAAGTATAGGATCAGATATATTTGTACCGACCAATCCACGGGTACGGGTACGATAGCACTTATCCTTCGGAAAGACTCCCCAGTTTTGTGCTTCAACAATTTTACTGTAGTTATTGGAATCGAGAAATGAGAGTTCTGATACATTTCCGATATACAATGTTTTCTGAATTTCACAGTTTCTGATAAGCAGATAGTTTTTAGGGCATAATGGTTCGCAGACACTGTTTTTCTGATAAATTCTGATAGGTGCAAGACATATTTTTGTTTGGGGCAAATTCGGTATGTTTTCAAATATCAATTCTGTATAATCCATTTCGGAATCCGAAAAATCAATTACCGAATCTTCATCTATATTTGTGTTGATAAACCGTATTTTGCGGGGAGTACTGGGAATTTCCGCCCTTTTTTCTATATAATCTACATAATCTCCGACAATCATTTGAAAGAAATTTGCCTTTGCACAGCCAAAATCAAAATTTATAAATTCAATTTCATTTTGTATTCTCGAATCCTCAAATGTAATCTCCATATCCAAGGCATCCCCTAAAAAACGTATATCTCTAAAAGAAACCTTATCAAAAAACCTTACATTACGGAAATCTACCTTATTGCTGTCATAATTATCCCATATATTATCACGTGAGGAATCAAAGGCAAAGGTAAGATTTTTTGCATAGAACGGTCCGCAGAAGGTCGCTTCGCTGAAGTTTGCTCCTTTTGTAAGAGGAGGGGAATTTTTCATATCAAGCTCAAAGCAAAATTGAGTTTCATCCAAAAATATCATTCCCGATGCTTTCAGTTCCCCAAAATGAAAATTACCTTTTTGCTCCGAAGTCAGTTTCGGGTTGTCAAGATAATATTTTGCAATTTCATCCAGGTTGAAAGACATGAATGCATATATATTATGTGAATATAAAGCGGTGAGATTTATTGTAAGCTCCATATTGTCCTGATCAAGACAGAAAACCCTATTAAACATTTCAGGATTTTTTTTCAAATCGGAAAAGGTTATACAGCTTATATTTTTACCGGGATCAAATTTCTTTATATATAGATATTTGTTATATTTATATTCGGGATTTGCTTCTTTGAGTATCATATCAAGCTCCATGCGGTGAGAAGGTACTGTATAAATTCCTCCCGTAACCGTATCTTCCTTGAGGAAATGTTTATTGTTCCCTGTAGGCGTATTGTTATTAAGATATGCTACTATTTGGTTCCCATGAACAGGAATATCCGAATCATTATATTTTTTGTAATTATCCTTTGAAAGCTTATACAGGCGATCTTCATATACCTTCCCGGGTACGGTACGTACATATTCCAACGTATCTGTCCACCATTTCCATTGATTTTCATCAAAAATCATTTTATCACTTCTTCCATAATATATAGATGTTTAATACGAAAAATCTATATTTCAAGACATCTCCAGTCGCCTGTGCAGAGGTAGTTCCTAACACGTTCGGCACATGGGAGCTTTGTATCGCTTTTCGTAATATATTCAAAATGCTCTCTCGCTTTATCGTGTTCACCTAAAACAGTAAGGGCATAACCTTTTATATAGTGGTAACTCACTTCGTCTTGGTATCCGCTGACTTTTTGTTTTATATCGTAATAAGGATCTATACACTTCAGCAGTTCATCTGCTGTTTGCTGATTTTTTTCAAGAAAAAAGTCTGCTGAGGCACAGGACGTTCTAAAGATTATTTCATACTCATTTACCATTTCCGGAGCTGAAAATACCTTGGAATTTTTCATATCATTCAGTGCGTTTTTTGCCATTGTGCGGTATTTGTCTGTTGAGGTACGATCCTTCAGATGGGCATTGATCACCGTAAGGTTTGTCATAAGTACAAATTTATTTATAACATTTGCTTTTTTAGTTACATAGGGTTCAAGTGAGCTGCAAATCTCCTTTGCTTCGGAATATCTGTCTAAATGTATATATGCACTGCCTATATTAGTCTTGATCAAAGCAGAAATTTTTTCAG
>CANQLX010000140.1 GCA_947624835.1 uncultured Clostridia bacterium | reverse complement strand
TCGGATTGGTGAAATAATTTAGCACGATATCAATTTGGGCTCGGATTACTTTGTTTTATTCAGTGTTTCCTTAATAATAGTTTACAAATAATATTTTGTAAACATAAATATTCCCGACCGTAATATATAGGATTATGTACGGTCGGGTAACAAAATTTATCGGGGATATTAACTCACACCTGAGCAATACATAACGAATACACGGGCTTTTTATATAGTCATATTATCTCCAAATTTTATATACATTCTTCAGTAAATCCTCCCTATCAAGAATTTCCCTTACAAGATTGTACCAGCTTTTGCAGTTATCAAGTATAATCGCATCACTTGAAACTACATGATCAAGCTGTTTCAGGGCATAATCAACCTCATTCATTACAATAATTTCGGTTTCAAACGGATATGCTCCTAAATGCTCCTTGATTTTCTGCCCGAGCCGTCCCGAATTTGATACGGGTGCATCAAGATAAAACACTGCCTTTTTAACCTTATGCCGGCTCAGAACCTCACCCAATGCCGTGAGTGCCAACTCAGTTTTGTCTATAATTCTGTATGTTCCTCTCAATCCTGCCAAATCTCTTATTGTACCGTCCATACACTCAAATAACGGCGAACCGGAAAAAGCAACTTCAAGTGTAATTATCGTATTAAAGCCGTCAATATTAAGAATTGAATTTTCTTCCAATTTTTTTATTCCGCTATTATCCCTTGCGGAAAGCTGTTTATCAGATGATATGGAACGCACCAACGCAATCCGCTGACGTTCTGACAGCTCATAATGATTTCCTACAAATACAGACGCATTTTTAATATTATATCCGCTGTCTGTAAGATATTTTATATCCTTTGCGGCTTTTTCAAGTTTCACCATTGAATCAGGCGAGAAAAATTTTTCGTCCTCCGCAATATATCCCCTTGCTACTGTTTTCACTATAACTTCAACTCCGAATTAACTTTAACTTGTACAACTATACAAACACCCCGGACATGATACAATTCCGAATGTATCATACCGGGGTATTCATCTTACAAAATAAATAACACTTATATAATGATTTCGCCCTCAACGGCGCCGCCTATGCAGGCTGCATTTGCCTCGTCAGTATCAATATGCATTGCAGGAGCATAACTGGGACTCACACGTACAACAACATCGCCGAATACTAACTTTCTTCCCTCTCCGCCTGTTGCAACGCTTACAATCTGCTTGTCCTGAACACCGATCTCGGCTGCTGTTTCAGGGGTAAGGTGTATGTGTCTTTTTGCGGCTATAACACCTTTCTCTATTTCAAGTTCACCGGCAGGGCCTATAAGCTTACATCCGGGTGTACCGTCAATATCTCCTGATTCTCTTACCGGTGCTGCAATACCAAGCTTACGTGCCTCTGTCATAGAAACCTCAACCTGATTTGCCTTACGTACAGGGCCAAGTATAGAAGCTGCCATTTCACCCTTAGGGCCGACAATAGTTACCTTTTCATTACAGGCAAACTGTCCCGGCTGTGAAAGATCCTTTTTCTTTGTCAATTCTGCTCCTTTGCCGAAAAGGATTTCAAGTGCCTCCTGTGTGATATGTACATGACGTGCGGAAACCTCAACCAAAATTTTGCTCATATAAATCTCTCCAATCGCTGTACCCTTTGGTACATATTTTTATTTCAAGAATAATTTTACAACTCTTTTGTTAAAATGTAAAGTATTTACAGACTTTTTTATAAATTTTCCATGCACATAACACTACATACAAACATTCATATTATTTTTCCGTCCAAAATTTCAATTTTTCTTTTGAACCGTTTAAGCCGTTAAGAATGTATTAATTCACTTTATACCAACCTGTTATTCTATGGGAATATGAAGCTCTTCGTTTTTTGAACGTGTGGGAACAATTTCAGTTACTTCGATTTTCCTTTTGATTACCCCATGCTCATAAAGTGTACAACCATACCAATCCTTCGATGTTCGATGCGAATATGTGGCAATGGGCCAGTTACCGTTCATATCAAATTCCGGCACATACAGTACAATTTTTTGTTCGCCTCTTTCCTCAGCATCCTTAAATTGTTGTATAATATCCTCACTCATCGCTATAACTTTTCCACTTTCAATATTACTGCGAAGATTGTTTTTAAATGTATGATTCGGCGAATACATATCCGAAGAACCAATCTCAAAAAACGTAATACACATAACAAGCGGCAACAGAACCAAAAGACTTGAAATTCTGTTAAAAATATAAACACAGCATAGTATAACAACAAAAAGAAAACAAAAGGCAACTCCGAAAATCACATCCGGACGTTTAATGTATTTGGCACCCGACCTTGAACATACTAAAATCAAATAAATTCCTATAATAATTCCCACAATAATAATTTGAACCACTTGGGGAAGCATTCTGCTTTCTTTCAAAAGCCTGCGATTTTTACGGTAATTCAAAATAACAATAATTCCTGCTATAACTGCAATACTGCCAACAAGCAGAATAAAAAATTTGTTGAATGAACGTACAGTCCTTACACAGTTTTTTAATGTTTTTATAAGCTCCGAGAGCCACTCCGCCTGTAGCGAATCGGCACGCTGACCATTAAGCTCAAATATTTGAACAACTAACCACAATAAAATAAATATCAGGCGGAAACTGTTTCTACGGATAAAATTTTTAAAATCAGTATTTTTTCTCAAAAGCTTGCAAAATTCACCCAACAGCTGGCTTCCGATATAAGCTGTCAATATAACACCGGGAAAAAGATTAGATAACAGTGCCATATACATAGCCAAAAGCAAAAATCCATATCGTATAGGATGTTTTTTATACACACCGGTTTTTAATTTCTGATACCCATTATCGAGTACATCATCCAGCATGAAATATAAAATCAAACAGCAGTTCAAAATATCGGGAATTAAATAATAAAAATAGCAGGTCACATTATGAGAGAAAAACAGATAATCATTATCACTTGATGCACTGCGGAAAATCAAAAAATGCAGTATGAAAAATAAAGTGGAATATAAAAGAACCTTAAATGTGGGTTGTCTGTATTTTTTATTAAGTACCCTTCCAAAGAGAAACATATACGCAGTAATGAACAAGCTGACTGCTGTTGCGAATACCCATGTAAGCGACTGCAAATAGTTTCCTGATAGTGGGTATACAAAATATGCAGCTATACTTCCGCACAACGGCATAAACACCTCAGGAAAAACTCTTGTCGGATTCCAGAAATTCCATATAGGAACAGCATGACGGTGAAATGATATCTGTAACCAATCATCCGTATCAAATAATATCAAAGGATTAATAACGGAAAAAAATACAAACAAAAACAAAAAAATCAATGCGTAATATAAAATATTAGCAATCAACTCTTTCTTTTTCATAACGCACGCTCCTAATTACACTTTATCAGAAATTATTCCGGTCACAGATAAATCCGAACATTCAATTCGTCTGCAACACAATTTCTGTATATTCATTGTTATATGTCATGAATACGCAGAATTCGTCTATTATAATAACACAAACAAAATACACAGTCAATAGAAGCGTTCGTGCTTTCGGACAACTGTATAAAATTCGGAATTTTTTGCAATTACAATATGGATCTTTTAAATCAAGCATATCCAATAACCCAGATATCACAATTATTTCATCTACCTTGATTTAACAAAATAATAAACCTATTTCTGTTCAAAATGTAGAAACAATGTGAGAAATATTTCCTCC
>CANQLX010000139.1 GCA_947624835.1 uncultured Clostridia bacterium | reverse complement strand
CGGTCTCTGTTATAGCAATATTACTGACCGCTCCCTTAGGAGCGTTTGGTATTGACCTGACCTATAAAAAATTTTTGAGTAGTGTCAAAAATTAAATTATGTTATGTATGTCATGTATTGAAAATAGATTTGCGAGAGTAATCTTTTAATATTGAACAGACAGTTAACCCAATATTTTTTATTATTAATTTGGACAGAAATTATGTTTTTTCTCTTCTGCCTTTAATCGTTGCATTTTACTGATTTTAATGTTATAATTATTGCAAATGGGGTAGCATGATTAAAATGATTCTTATTTATGGAGATTGGTTATATGTACAAAACTGTAAAACCTTTTATAAAATGGGCAGGGGGTAAAAGTCAACTGCTTGATGTTATACGGGAAAAGTATCCAACAGAAATAAAAAGATACTGTGAACCTTTTGTTGGTGGCGGAGCTGTATTACTTGATGTGCTTGTAAACTTTCAACCAAAGGAAGTGCTGATAAATGATATTAACTCAGAGTTGATAAATACCTATACACACATTAGAGATAATTCTGAAGGTATTATTACTATGCTTTCAGAAATGCAGGAAGAATTTTGGGCATTGAATAGTGACAGAAGAACAGATTACTTTTATGCTAAAAGAGATAGGTTTAATGAGCTTATAATACATGAAAAATCGACAGAAGAAAAAGCTGCCCTTTTTATTTTTCTCAATAAGACCTGTTTTAACGGTCTGTATAGAGTGAACAGGAAGGGTCTCTATAATGTTCCTATAGGATCATATAGAAAACCTGCTATTTGTGATATTGAGAGTATTCGTTTGGTAAGTGATTTACTTAGAAATGTTGAGATTAGGTGTGGAGATTATAAATGGTGTGAAAAATTCATTGATAACAATACCTTCGTATATATTGATCCACCTTATCGTCCACTGAATGAAACTTCATCTTTTACCTCCTATTCTAAGACGGAATTTAATGATGGGCAACAGATACAACTTGGTAACTTTATTGAAATGATTTCTGAAAGAGGTGCTAAAGTTGTTGCAAGTAATTCCGATCCTAAAAATACAAATAAGGACGATAATTTTTTTGATGATATATATAAACAATTTAATGTATATAGAGTAAAAGCTAACAGAATGATTAATAGCAATTCTAAAGGCAGAGGTAGTATAAGTGAGTTGCTGATATGTAACTATTAGAAGGGGGACTTATAATGCCTTATGGTGAGTATGCAGAATGCCCTAAATGTGGTAAAAAAGCTTATAATAAGGATCAAATTGAAAAATTTTTTGGTTATAGAGCTTTAAAAAATGGTAAAATAATTCCTCAATCGTGGTGCAGAGATTGCAGAAGCTCAAATGGTAAGTCTAATGGTTATGGTGAGTAGTGATGAAAAGAAATTTTAACGATTGGTTTAAAAAATTCAGAGACAGTATAGCTGATTATGAATACTACATAGATTTTAAAAAGGTACACAGGAACGTACGTGACATAAATGTAGAGTTAAATATTCTTAATTCTCTTATTGGGTCCGTAGATATTGAAAATGACTTTATCAGACTGGTAAAGAAATATCCTGAAACATTAAAGTGTATTCCAATATTACTAGCTGTAAGGGCGTGTGAGATATCAGCTGTTGACGAAGATGGAGCTTTTATTTACAATTTTAAAAAAATGAATTATTCACCGGAACAATATGCTGTTTTTATGCGAAAAACAGGTCTTTTTGAACTTATGCAAAAACATATTGTACACAGTCTTATTGATTATGCCACGGGGGTGGAAACAGGTCTGGATTCTAATGGGAGAAAAAATCGTGGTGGGCATCTGATGGAGAATTTAGTTGAGAAATTTATTGAAAGAGCCGGATACAAGAAAAATCGAGATTATTTCAAGGAAATGTATATACATGAAATAACGGAGAAGTGGGGAATTGATCTTTCTGCTATTTCTAACCGTGGAAAATCTGAGAAACGCTTTGATTTTGTTATTAAGACTGATAATAGAATTTATGGAATAGAGACAAATTTTTACGCAAGCGGTGGTTCTAAACTTAATGAAACTGCGCGAAGCTATAAACAAATAGCGCAGGAAGCTGATACAATTGAAGGGTTTACTTTTATTTGGTTTACCGATGGAAAAGGTTGGCAGAGTGCAAAAAATAATCTTGAGGAAACCTTTGATATTTTGGATACGATTTATTCCATCGATGATTTGGAGAATGGAATACTTAAAAAATTACATTAGGAGTTCTTATAATGATTAGGAATGGTAAAGGTGGAGGCAATACAAAAACAGGATTAGTATTTGAGGGAAAAACGGATTTAGGGACATTTCTTTCTCAACAACCGGGATATGAGGTAATTGAAGAGAAAGAAGATATTGTTTCTAATGGAAAACATATTAAAATTACTGTCAGAAATGTCTACTATAATGATATTAAAGTAGCAGAACTCTATAAAAAATATGAATTTTATTCTTCATTCCTAAAGAAAGTGGATATAAACTGGGAAGAGTATATATCGAAACGTTTACTACCTGATGATAGTATATTTGTTATAATAAAAAATACTGTTTTTATTGTTGAATGTAAGCATCAGCAGGTAAATGGCTCTGTGGATGAAAAACTGCAAACCTGTGATTTTAAGAAAAAGGAATATAAGAAATTGCTTTCAAAAGCTAATTTAGATGTTGAATATATATTTGCTTGATGATTGGTTCCGGAATTCAAAATATAAGGATGTTTTGGACTATATTCATAGCGTGAATTGTGATTATTATTTTGAATATATTCCTCTCTATCGTTTTGGATTGCCTGTACCGGATAAAAATGAGGTTTGAAATGCAGAAAAAAATAAAAAAATGGCAGCCTGATGACTTTGAGCTTGAAATGACGACACACTGGTCATTTCCGAAACGGGGCGATTGGGCAACTCACGATGCCAAGTGGCGTGGTAATTGGTCTCCATATATACCAAGAAATATAATATTAAGATATTCTCAAGAAGGGGATTTAGTACTTGATCAGTTTGCCGGAGGTGGCACCACTCTTGTTGAAGCTAAACTACTTAATCGTGATATAATTGGTGTTGACTGTAATGAAGAAGCACTTAGTCGTTGTAGAGAAAAAGTGAATTTTGATTACCCACCTGCACAAGGTAAAGTATATATTTGTAAGGGTGATGCCCGTGATCTTTGGTTTCAGAGTGATGAATCGGTAGATTTAATATGCACACACCCTCCATATGCAAATATTATAAGATATAGTGATGGTATTCCGGAGGATTTATCCCAACTGAAAGTAAAGGATTTTTTGGAACAAATGAAATCCGTTGCGGACGAATGTTATCGTGTATTGAAAAAAGGAAAGTTTTGTGCTATCCTTATGGGGGATACCCGTCAAAAAGGTTGTATGATACCTATGAGTTTTGAGGTTATGAAAATATATCAAGATGCGGGATTTACACTAAAGGAACTTATTATAAAGGAACAGCATAATTGTAGAGCTACAGGGTATTGGAAGACGAATAGTGTTAAATATAATTTTTTGCTAATCGCACATGAGTATCTATTTGTTTTTAGAAAATAATTATGTATGTTATTAGTATTAAAAAGTAAATAATATTATGCCTGTCATATATTAGGGATTGACAGGCATTTTTTATAATATCAAACATAAAGCTTATCGAAGATTTTTCTGTCCCTTTTATGGTAGATTAGATAAAAGTCGGATTTTGCCTCATTGTCG
>CANQLX010000138.1 GCA_947624835.1 uncultured Clostridia bacterium | reverse complement strand
CTTTTTCAAGCTGTGACATACATATCTCACGATAGACTTCACAATTTTCTACAAGCTCTTCATGCCTGCCCTGACCTACAAGAATACCGTTGTCAAGTACAAGTATCCTGTCGCAATATCTTACACTGCTGACCCTTTGTGAAACAGTAAATATCGTCATATTCTCCTTTAAATTACTCAACTCTCTCCGGAGTGCGGCATCTGTGGCAAAGTCAAGTGCACTTGAGCTGTCGTCAAGTATAAGTATTTCAGGCTTACCTACAAGTGCCCTTGCAATCGTAAGCCTTTGTCTTTGTCCTCCTGAAAGATTACTGCCGCCGGCTGAAAGCTCTGTATCCGTCCCTCCGGAAAATTTACTTACAAATTCATATGCCTGTGCTGTTTTCAATGCACTTTCTATATCATCATCCGTTGCATTTTTGTCAGCCCACAGCATATTTTCTTTTATTGTTCCCGAAAATAATTCCGCCTTTTGCGGTACTACACCCATTTTGTCACGAAGTTGTCGGAAGGGATATTCCTTTACATCATTTCCGAAAACACACACACTACCCTCATTTGCATCATAAAATCTTGGTATGAGATTTACAAGCGTAGATTTTCCCGAGCCTGTACCTCCGATTATTCCTACAGACATTCCCTTTTTGATACTGAAGCTGATGTTTTTGAGTGCATAACCGTTTTCAAGATAACTGAAGGAAACATTTCTAAATTCAACCGCCGGAGAATTTCCGTCAATATCTATATCCCCTGTATTTTTTTCCGTTACCGTCGGTTTTGTGTCAAATACCTCATTTATCCTTGATGCGGATGCAGCTGCCCTTGTAAAAATCACAACAAGATTTGATAATACTATCATAGCAAGCAATATCTGCGTCATATAGTTTACAAGAGCTATTATCTGTCCTGTTTGCAGTTCTCCGATATTGACACTTACAGAACCGAACCATACTATCAATATAATTGCCCCCTGTGCAATTATATAGGTAAGGGGATTAAGCAGAGCGGAAATCTTTCCTGCTCTCACGGATATATCGGCAAGCTCCTTATTGCTTTTATTAAATCTGCCCTCTTCATATTCCTGCTTATCAAATGCACGGACAACTCTGTTTCCTGCAAGATTTTCTCTTGAAATCAGTGATGCCCTGTCAAGCCTTTCCTGCATAGTCTTAAAATATGGCACAGATTTATTCATTATAATGTAGAGTACAGCAGCAATAAGTGCCGATGCTGCAAAAAATATCAGTGACAGCTTAAGGTCTGTGATCATTACCATAACAAGTGCACCTATCACAAGAAACGGTGCTCTTATAACAAGTCTTATCAGCATTGCAACCGCCAACTGCATCTGATTTACATCGTTGGTCATCCGTGTTATGAGTGATGGTGTCCCTATTTTATCAAGCTCGGCATGAGAAAGGCTGTTTATATGTCGAAACATACCGTTTCTAAGCTTTGTACCGAAGCCCTGTGAGGCAATCGAAGCAAATTTCTGACACACAAGAGCGAAGCCAAGTCCCAGTGCTCCCATAAGGACCATCAGACCCCCTCTTGAAAGAACGTAATTAATATCTCCGTTTTTAACACCTGTGTCTATTATATCCGCTGTTATAAGTGGTATCATAAGTTCAAGTATTGCCTCTATAAGCTTACAAAGAGGACCTATTATAAGCTGAAGCTTATAATCCTTTAAAAATCTTCTAAGTTTGAACATTTACACCCTGCTTTCTTATTCCGATATCTTAATTTTATAATAAAGACAGTGTTAAGTCAAGTTTTCTGCTTTGCCTTATTCAATACTCCTATATTAAGTATCCTTATATCACAATATTCCGTCTGTACCTGACGCTTACTCGAGGTGAACTATGTATGCAAAAGCGTTTATTCCTGAAAAACGGGGCTATCATGGCAGGATCTGCATTGATTATAAGAAGTTTGGGTATGGTATTCCGTGTTTATCTTGCTGGCTGCATAGGTTCGGAGGGGCTGGGTATATATCAGCTTATACTTACTGCTTATGCCTTTTTCGCTATGATATGCACATCGGGCCTGACTATAACCGTAACAAGGCTTGCCGGAGATTACATCGCTGAGGGCCGCTCCGAAAAAGCCGGATATGTTACCGAAAAGTGTCTTATTTTTTCCCTAATTTTCAGTTCCGTACTCGGTTTGGTTCTTTTTCTTTCAGCAGATAAAATCGGTTCCGGTTTTTTGCATGACGAAAGAACTATCCTCTCTCTCAGAGTACTTGCACCGAGTCTGCCATTTATGGCTTTCTCCGCAGTACTCAGGGGATACTTCTCCGCAAAGCGTAAAATGCTCCGTACAGCAGGTGAACAGCTTCTTGAGCAAGCCGTTGAAATTGCAGTCTGTGTCGGTATATTTACCTGCTTTTCTCCAAAAACATTGGAATATGCCTGTTGTGCTGTGTCCCTCGGCACAACGTCTGCGGAAATTCTTTCATTTATTTATTCATTTATCCTTTACGCATACGACAAAAAGTGTCTTAACCGAAAAAGTGAAAAGGTACAGAGACTTTTTGCCTGTGCAGTACCTATTGCACTTCCGTGTATGGCAAGCTCGGGGCTCCGCAGCGGTCTGTCGGCTATTGAAAATATACTGATTCCCTCAGGACTCATGAAATACGGTGCTGACAGCAGCACAGCCCTTTCGGAATACGGTATTATAAGCGGAATGGCAATGACGGTAATCGTATTCCCGTCGGTATTTATATTGCCCTTTGCCTCTCTTATTATTCCCGAAATGTCACAGGCAAGCATATTGCATCATAGTAACGGAATTAAACATATGGCGGAAAGAATGTTCTCCGCAACACTCAAATATTCCCTGCCTATCATGTTTATATTTATTTTCTTTGCAGACGACATCGGACGTGCTGTCTATAATTCAGAAAAAGCGGGTTTTTATATTGCCGCACTCGCTCCTGTTGTTCCTCTCATGTATCTTGATTCAAGCGTTGACGGTATGCTGAAGGGACTTAACGAGCAAACAAGTTATCTCATCTGTAACGTTATTGATTCCGTCATAAGAGTTATACTGACATATTTTCTTTTGCCTGTTTTGGGTGCAATGGGTGTTGTTATTGTCATAATATCAAGTGAACTTCTCAATACCTCTCTGAGCCTTATAAGGCTTATGCAGGTTACACACCTCAAGCTTAAAGTATTTGATTCCGTCATACGACCGATAATATGTATTCTTATTCCGTGTCTGCTTCTTCCCTTCCTCCCGAAAATCGGAACCGATCGAATTGATGTCTGTATAAGGCTTATCATCTGCATAGGCTTATATCTCTTCGGTATGTTTATTTCCGCCCCGAAAGATTCCATATATAATAAAAAGATAAAGGAAAGGTCTGCGGCATAGACTTTGTCGCACGACCTTTCAATTCTGTTTTATTTATGAGTAATAAATCCAAAGAAAATATATAAATATTACTTGTTTTCTAAGTGTTTATATGATATCATGAATAAACATTGGTTTTAACAATATTAATAAATTATATTTTCAGGGGGTACAATATGGAATCAGATTGTGGCTTTACTAAAGGAAATAATTGGTTTCGTTACAGAGCCGCTGCAATTATTGTTGAGGACGGCTGCGTTCTGCTTGTCGGAAATGAAAAAGAAAACTACCTTTATTCTGTCGGCGGCGGTGTACATATGAATGAAACAGCTCAGGAGGCTGTCATCAGGGAATGTTTTGAGGAAACAGGTGTTTATTTTGAA
>CANQLX010000137.1 GCA_947624835.1 uncultured Clostridia bacterium | reverse complement strand
GTTGCGGAATTTGAAGCAAAAACAGGACTAAAGACAACCTGATATGTTCAGTAAAAGGGTAGTGACTGTGTTATGGAACCATGTGGAATAGAAAGTATTTTGTCCCCCCGTTCCGAAAATATGATATCAGTTATGATTTGCTGACAGCTTTAAAGCATGGATAAAAGGTTTACCGGAATTTTTGAGTGGATAAATTATATTTTGACGAATATGTAACGACCGTAAACAGGAAAATCAAACCTGCTTACGGTCTTTTTTATTAAAAAGCAAAATTAAAAAAATCTGTCAAATACAGTATAAACTGCATGATAATATACAATAATCAAAGTATAATAAAGGATAAATTTAAGCCTTTTTTACATATTGTACCGAAAAAATGAATAGATGCTTGACAATAATATTATAATATGTTATCTTATTATTACGTTATTATGCTATTGTATTATTACTTTACCGTGATAAAGTAATAACCGGCTGAAAGAATAATAAATGAGGTATGTTTTTATGAAGGATTATTTCAAAATTACCCCCGAAGGTACAAAGGATCTCCTATTTGAGGAATGTCTTGCAAACAGAACAGTTTCTTCCATCCTCGGAAATGTTTTCTCGCACAGAGGTTTCCACGAGGTTCTCACACCGGGAATAGAATTTTATGATCTTTTCTCTGAGGAGATTTCAGGAATACCGATGGAAAGTATGTTTAAGATGAGTGATTCAAAGGGCAGGCTTACTGTAATGCGTCCCGATTCAACACTCCCCATAGCGAGAATGGCAGCAACCCGCCTTATGAATGAACGTCACCCGATAAGACTTTATTATAATCAGCGTGTATATCGCTATAATCCCGGACTTACAGGCAGAAGCAACGAGGTTATGCAGACCGGTATTGAGCTTGTCGGTGCAAAGGGAAAAAGAGCCGATCTTGAAACAATAACAACGGCCATAGAAGCACTTTCAAAATGTGTTCCCGATTTCAGGATAGAGCTTGGAAATGCAGCATTCTTTAAGGCAGTTGCAAAAAATCTTCCTGTGAGTGGTGAAGAAAGGGAGGAAATACGAACACTTATAGAATCAAAAAATTATTCGGCTCTTAATTCTGTCCTCGATAAGCTTGAGCAGACCCAAGCCGTTGATGTTATACGTAAGCTGCCGGGGTTATTCGGCGGTGTAGAGGTGCTTGATGAGGCATATAAGCTTTGCGATGATGAAGAGGCTATAAAAACGCTTGAATATGTTCGTGAAATATATAACGATCTGTCAAAGCTCAGTCTTGGAGAAAGACTTATAATCGACCTCGGACTTGTACAAAGAAATGATTATTACAGTGATATTGTATTCAGCGGATATGTTATGGGTTCGGGTGAACCTGTGCTTATAGGCGGAAGATACGACAAGCTTCTTGACAGATTCGGACTTCCGGCACCTGCGGTAGGCTTCGGCATTAATGTTGACGCACTTGCAGCAGTAATGCTTGAAAGAGGAAATATACCTCAGAAGCAGGTACCGTCAATCCTTGTACACAGCGTTAAGGGTTATGAAATAGAAGCAATAAAGTATACAATGGCTCTTTCGGAGGCGAATATTCTAGGCGAAAACAGCGTATTTGAAACCGAGGAGCAAGCACTTGAATATGCAAGGTATAAGGGAATAAAGAAGCTTGCAATAGTGAGCGATGAAATAAAAACAATAAATACAGGAGTATGAATATATGAAACCGTTAAGAATTGCACTTACAAAGGGCAGGCTTGAAAAGGATACTGTGGGATTGCTTGAAGCGGCAGGCTTTGACTGCACTGCCGTGCGTGAAAAGGGCAGAAAGCTTATTCTTCCGATAGGAGGAGCAAATATTGAGGTTGTGCTTGCAAAGGCGGCTGATGTTATTACATATGTCGAAAACGGAGTATGCGACCTCGGTGTTGTCGGAAAGGATACCATAATGGAAAACGGCAGAAGCTTTTATGAGATACTTGATCTCGGCTTCGGAAAATGCCGCTTCGCACTTGCAGGAAAGGCGGGAACGGATTTCTTTTCGGGATATGAGGCAAAGACCATAGCAACAAAATACCCGAATGTCACAAGAAGCTTTTTTGAGGGCAAGGGTATGGATATCCGCATAATAAAGATTGAGGGTTCCGTTGAGCTTGCACCGCTTCTGGGACTCTCAGATGCGATAGTGGATATAGTTGAAACAGGTTCGACCCTCAAAGAAAACGGTCTTGAAATTATAGAGGATAATGTCGCACCGATTTCGGCAAGGCTTATAGCAAACACGGCAAGCCTTAAGCTTCGCAAGGCGGAGATTGAGGAGCTTGCAAAAAAAATGGAAACAGAAAGGAATAAAATGAAATGATAAAAACTGTAAAGGCAGACGGCAGGGCAGAATACGAATATTTCAAAAGGGTTCGTGAAAGAAGTACAGAAACCGACAGAGATGTTAGCACTGTTGTTTCCGATATAATAGATAATGTACGCAAAAACGGCGATAAGGCAGTACGTGAATATACGATAAAATTTGACGGAAAGGCTCCCGAATTTTTTGAAGTAAGCAGGGAGGAAATTGAAAGATCCGTTTCGGAGTGTGATGCTGAATTTATAGGTACTCTTGAAAGAGCCGCCGCTAATATTAGGGATTTTCACGAACGTCAGTTGCAGCAGAGCTGGCTTACAACAAAAAATAACGGTGTAATTATGGGGCAGAGGGTACGAGGACTCGCAAGGGTAGGACTCTATGTTCCCGGGGGTACAGCCGCCTATCCGTCGTCTGTGCTTATGAATGCAATACCTGCTAAGATTGCCGGAGTAGGTGAGCTTATCATGGTAACGCCGCCTATGAAGAACGGTAAGCCTAACCCCGATATAATGGCGGCCGCATATGTTGCGGGGGTTGACAGGGTATTCCTTATGGGTGGGGCTCAGGCTGTTGCCGCTCTTGCTTACGGTACGGAGAGTGTTCCGAGGGTTGACAAGATAGTAGGTCCCGGAAATATCTTTGTTGCAACGGCAAAAAAGCTCGTATACGGTACGGTTGATATAGATATGATTGCAGGACCGAGTGAAATACTCGTGCTTGCTGATGACAGTGCAAATCCGAAATTCCTTGCAGCAGATCTTATGTCGCAGGCGGAGCATGACAGACTTGCTTCCGCTATTCTTGTAACAACCTCACAGAGAATTGCGGATGAAACGGTTGCAGAGCTTGAAAGACAGATTCAAACACTTTCAAGAAAGGATATTATAGATGAGTCGCTTACGAATTATGGTGCTATAATTATATGCGATGACATGGATAAGGCAGTAGAAACGGCTAACAGTCTTGCACCCGAACATCTTGAGGTATGCTGTGAAAATCCCATGGAATATGTAGGAAAGCTGGACAACGCAGGCTCGGTATTTTTAGGTAATTATTCGCCTGAGCCGCTCGGAGATTATTTTGCAGGACCTAATCATGTGCTTCCGACAAGCGGAACGGCAAGATTTTTCTCACCGCTTTCGGTTGACAGTTTTATCAAGAAGTCAAGCTTTATATATTATACGGAGTCTGCACTAAGGGCAGATAAAGAGGATATAGAACGTTTTGCTAAGACCGAGGGATTGACGGCACACGCAAACTCAATAACAATTAGGTTTAAATAATAAACGTATCAACAAAACAAACTTACGGCGAGCGGAACAGCAGTTTTAGGTCAAGCGGAAAACGTATCAACAAAACAAACTTTGCGGCGTGCCGCCGCTGTCAATCCCGGCATTCGCCGGGTTTGCTCTACTGTGGGTTTAAATTGCCGAAAAACTGATTATCCCGGCATTTGGTTTG
>CANQLX010000136.1 GCA_947624835.1 uncultured Clostridia bacterium | reverse complement strand
TGAAGAAACGGGGGGAACATAGTCTTTCGGCGGAATACGGAGTATTGCTCCGACCTGTATATTGTCTGTATTTTCAATATTATTATATGCGGCCAATGCCTCTATGGTGATATTGAATTTTTCTGCAATTTTCGACAAGGTATCTCCGCTTTTAACCTGATATACCGTGTTAGGCTTTACTTCTTCAATGCTGGGTGGTTCTTGACTATTAACATCACCAGCCGGAGGATTTCCGGAAATCACAATACTCACATCATCTTGATACGCAAGTTGACTGTATTTTGCTGTAGTAAAATTGAGGGGAAGCCACAGGAGAGTAACAAATATAAGCAACGAAAGACCAATGTACAGAACTTTTTGTACCTTTGATATTTTTTTCATTTTAGTACCTCCTTCTTAGTTGGCTTGATTAACAGTCACACTGAGGTTTTGGTATGTATCGGGCATACCTTTTGGCTTTCCAAATGTGAATTGCTCTTTTCCTGAATAAGTAAAAGCAGATGTATCTACAGCAAGAACGCAGGTGACAGTTTTTTCTTCTCTGATATTATTACCCATTTCTATATGCCAATTACCACCTAAATCTTCGCTCTGTTCAGCAGTAAAAGATGCAGGAGAAATTGGATGATAATTATTTTCCACTTCTTTATATGAACCATCAGCGTTGCACATCAATTTGATTTTCAAACCCTTAAGAGCATCCGTTTTAGCTTTATCTTCCTCTACTACGGTATAATTATCGTCAAAACGAATAGTAGTATAGCCCATTAACTGTAATTCTACATCTATATCCATTGAAACTTCTGATATCTTTCCGTCTTTTGCATTGCTTACTGTAAAGGCGGTGAGTACCTCATCTTTTTCTTGCAAGCCGTATGAACTTTTGTTATCCTTAATATCCTGAATATTGGGGTATTTTTCTGCACTGTAAACAAACGCAGCAGCTTGAATAGAAAAAGGGGGGATTTCTACCGTGGGAGATATATATTTAGCATAAGTTCCTGCCACAGACGCCGTAAGGGCGGCAAATATAAGAGCAAAGCAAGTTAATGCTCTCAGTGATTTCCTCTTTTCCGGCTTTTTTAAATACTTCGGACGGTATCGCCGAAAAAGTTTTGGCAGTTTTATATCCGGCTCTTCTGTTTGAACAGCCTTTTTTTCATTATACTCTATCATGCGTTTTGCCCACCTTTCTAATTAAATAACTGGGGAGAAGAATTAAAATTCCCACCGCAAGCAGAATCGAGCATATCCCCGGAGGAGTACGGAGCCAATAGAGAAAACTTCCCACACCCGGCAGGACTGCCTGTACCTTTCCTTTAATTTGTGTTGGTGAGAAAGGGGTGTCCTCGGTATTGTTTGCGTCGCCCTTTGTGACAGCCTCACTGTCTGTGAGGGAAACGAGGCGGTGTGTTATAAGACTTCCGTCATCATCTTGATATATCACGATATCTCCCGGTGTGTAGTTGTCCTGCTTGTGCGTTATAAGAAGTGAACCCACGGGCAGGGCAGGCTCCATACTGCCGGAAAGTACCGTTGCATTTCCCCAACCGAACACGGTCGGCAGGGGATTACCTGCTATTCGGGAAATTGTCATATATCCCCAAAACACCGCCGCTAAAAGTATCAGAACAGTAACAGCTGCCGTAATGACTCTGCCTTTATCCTTAAATAAATTCTTCATCATCATGTTTATGACGGAGGATAAGTGTCAGACCGAGTGCCGCAGCCGAGCAAATTCCCAAAGCTATAAACGGGACAATATCGTTGTTGTCGCCGGTCTTTGGAGGATTTTGCGAGCCGCCCGGATTGGTCGGGTTGGTCGGGTTAGTCGGGTTGGTCGGATTATCAGTTGGCCCTACCGCTTCACCGCTCTGTTCGGCGGAACAGCTTATTTTAAGAATATATTCCATACTCTCTCCATAGCCGCTTGCCGCTTGGGCTGCTTTTATTCCTATGGCAGTGTCACGTTCGTCATCGACATCACCGTCCCACCGCCATTCGAGAGTATAGTTATTATCCGATTCATAGTTCAGCTTTGATAAAAAATCAAGCCCCGAAAGATCGACCCACTCGTCATCACCGCCGACAATGTAGCCGTCATTGTTTTTAAGTCTGTATTCAAAGGGAATGATATATTCGTTCTCCTCCGAAGCATTTGTTTC
The DNA here is from genome assembly GCA_947624835.1 of uncultured Clostridia bacterium. Taxonomy (GTDB): domain Bacteria; phylum Bacillota; class Clostridia; order Oscillospirales; family Acutalibacteraceae; genus UBA1213. The sequence continues at coordinate 1,700 of CANQLX010000136.1, read as the reverse complement.
TATACTAAAAGAAAAATCGCAGTCTATCGGAAAACGTGCCGTATTTTCAACGGAAAACGAATAGCTGCCCTTGCTGTATGGGGCAACGATTGACTTGCCGCCGAACTCCTCGTTTGCAAATATGTCAATTTCGTTTGTTTCCGACCAGTCCTTTCCGTTTTCGTCACGTACTATAAGGAAGTCGTCGTTTGCGGAGTCGGGGTCTGCCTTGGCATAGGTTATCTGCGGTGAGGTCAGAAAAAGACTTGTCCCAAACAGAACCGTGAGTGAAGCCGCCATACATATCGGAAACGGACGGGTATTTTTCGGGTTTGTACTCATTTCCATATTGCATACCTCTTTTCATTTTATCTTTTTTCAACTTTTAAAGCCGCAGCCCGCCATTAGTATGCGGCGGGCTGTGCCGTTAAAAGCTGAACCGTCCGGGGAAACCCCGGCCGACTGCCTTTACTCCACGTTCGGGCAGTCAGCAAGCGAAGTAAAATACAAATTAGGCAGTATATTTAGCCTGTTCAGCTGTAAGTTTAATGCTACCGAAGTTGATAGCGCCTCCAGCAAGAGCAGTATCTCCCGCATCTTTAGCACCAGCTGCATCGTCGTGCGGCCAGTCATAAGCGACGTAAACTGTTGTTCCAGTCGTATCTTTGGCTTTTACTAAAACACCCGTACTTGCTATGGTACTATCGTTACTTATAGGACTACCATCCGGCGGAGTCGTTGTCAAACCCAATGTCAAGCCTGCATCGTCATACGTAGCCAGGGTTGCATCTTCTAATTTGACATAGGCATCTACATCACCATTATTTTTGATTGTAATCGGAGCATAACCATAGGTACCGGGAGCGGGTTTTGCGGTATATGCCTGTTCATTAGCCTGTGCACCATCATTTGTGATTGTAAATGAAAGACCAGCATTGGTTAGTTCGTCAAGTTTAGTGTTATTAACATTGATTTCCCACTCAGCGGCAGTTACGCTAGAAGCCATATCAACAGTCTTGGTACTTGCATACTTAGCCAAAGTGCCGCCGAGTACGCAGGTCATGAGCATTGTGCCGCCGAATATGCAAGCGGCAGTTTTAAGAATACCGTTCTTTTTTGTCTTTTCCATTGTAAGAACCTCCTGTAATATAATATAATGTATGTAATTCCGTCTGCTGCGTGGTCAACAGACGGTAACTACCGAATTTATTAACACTCAATCGTCAGATTTTATCTTCCGTATCCTTTTTTGTTTCCTTTGCCAGATATCTGTAACGCTTTTTGTGTTGTCTTATTTTTGACGGTATCGTGAAAATAAGGAATATAACAAAAATGGGAAGAAGTACGCATAAAATCATACCGATAGGTGTCTGTATAAACAACAGCACATTTCCCATGCCTGCAAAATGTGTGCTGTAAACACCGAGAATCTGATCCGCTTTGACAGTATCTCTGTCGGGAGTATTGTTGGCATCTCCCTGCGTAGTGTACACGGTTTTTCCGTTTTCCTCGGAAACCTTAACTATGCGGTGCGTTACATAAACATCGCCGCTGCGGTAGCAAACTACCGTTCCTTTTTCATATTTATCGCTTTCCGATGTGTTTCGGATAAGTACGAGATCGTTCTTTTCAAAAAACGGTGACATACTTCCCGATTCGACAATCAACGGTGTAATACCGAAACAGCTCGGCGGAACATTGGGGTTGATAAGAGAACTTAT
>CANQLX010000135.1 GCA_947624835.1 uncultured Clostridia bacterium | reverse complement strand
GATACTCGGAAAACATAATTATTGATTCATATCCGTCATAATATAACTGATTTTCCGTGTTAAATTCATGATAAAGCCTCAGAGCATTATTTATATCCCCCGTTTCGAGTGCGGCGTCAATGGCACGTTTTATACCTTTGCACTTCTGCTCTCCTATATCAAGGTCATTAAAATATTTTACCTGATAATCCCAAAAATCCATAAAATCCCCCCGCCTAAAACTGCATAAGTTTGTAAAGATTTTCGTTAAGAGCTTTCATTTCATCGTGTATAAGCGGAAAATGTCCCGACAGTAGTGACTGAACATACAATATCTCAATATAACAACTCATTCTTTCCCTGTCACTGCTTTCGATAAGTTTTCTTATCACAAGATTGTTTGTGTTCAGATACAGGCAGGCTTTTGCACCGTTTTTGCCGTTTACACTACTTTTGATATCCTCCTCAAAAAATGAAAGCATATCTGAGAATACCTCATTTGCGGCTTCCATTGAGCGTTTTATCTGCCGCTGCTGATAAGCTTTTTCGTTAATGGTATACAATGCGGGAATATCAAAGGGACGAAATTCTTTAAGCTGTACCTTGCAGTCATATTTTTTAAGTACCCTTGCGGCGACAGACAAAAGCATATCTGCGGCGGGATCACCGTCAAATTCCGAATCATCAAGCATAAAATCAATATCGCTGTCTGTTAGTTTTTCTATATCGGTATCTCTGCTCATTTCCGCAAGTTTCATCACTATCGCCGTTTCATATACATACCCGGCATTTATAAGAAGCTCATTTCTTTGCGAATAAAGAGGAGCAAGCTGTTTGAACTGATTAACGTCTGAGGTATAGAAAGCCTGACCGCCAAAATCGGATATTTCCCTGCACGTCATTTCTCCGAGTGATGTTTCAAGCATGATATAGGGCAGGAGAATATTGTCCATGCCGTCTGTTGAGGCTATAACCGATTTTACGGCAAGATTATGAATACGAACTATCTCATACAGCATATCTTTATTTTCCAAATCAAGTTTTTCAAGATAATCGGCAATACATTCGCCAATTTCCTCTCTTGCCTGTTCAAGTGCATCGTCCTCATAGAAGTCTTCTCTTGATGATGTGGGCTTTAGGCTGTTGGTATTGATAATGCACCGTATGAAAAATGCCCATTCCGGCAGAAGTTTTTCCCCGCTTTCGGTAAGGAGCATATTTTTAAGGTATATCCTATGCATATTACGTACGTTTGCAGAAACGGGGTATGGGAGAACATATGCAATTCCGCTGAAAAGTCCATTCCGGGAATTGAGAGTAAAGCAGTCGAGAAAATCCTCTCCGAGGAATGTCTTTCCGAGCTTCATGCATACGTCTTTATTCCTTTTTGTATCAAAATCAAACTTAAGGTTGAGCCTTGTCTTTTCCTCGCCGTTAAGTATATAAACGGAATATTTAAGGAACAGACCATAGTAATAGACAAGATTTGATATATTATCCGCATCATAATAATCGGTAATATTATTTTCGTCACCGTTACTCTTGTTATTGAGTATTATTATTTCCGTGCCGACAGGAATTTTTTCGTCTGTTTCCGATATGGTATATGTACCGTCTGCCATACCTTTCCATTCAAGTGTCTTATCAGGTGTTTTATACGAACAGGTACGTACGCATATATAGTCCGTTACCATAAAACACGAAAGCAGACCTATACCAAAGCGACCTATATAATCCCCGCTTGCGTGTTTATTCTCTATATCATATTTGGATGACTGACCTATGACAGAAAGAAAGCTGTGTATTTCATCCTCGGTAAGACCTGTTCCGTAATCACGGAATAATATTTTTTTACCCTTTTCAACCTCTATTTCTATTTTTGCATCCTGTTCATTGAAATTCTTATCAGAATGTATCCTCGCACTTATTGCGTCGATCCCGTTTTGTAAAAGCTCACGCACAAACACATCGGGGGAACTGTACAGATGATTTGACAGTATATCTATCATTCCGCCGAGATTTACCTTAAATTTATAATCCTTTTCCATATTTAGTACCCCTTGTTAAAATTTTCTCGGTTATACATTCTAATTATAACAGTACTGCTTGATATTTTCAATCATTTTTTATATTCTCGTATGTGTTACAAAAACAGAACCGAAGTATAAATTCCTGCGGTTCTGAATGATGTCAATTATTGCATTTTCTGTTTGTACGGATTACACCTTGGGCAGCATATCAAATGCCTTTTGAAGATCTTCATCGGTAGGGATATAATCTGTCATCTTACCCTCATTAAATGCACTGTATGCTGTCATATCAAAATAGCCTGTTCCCGTGAGGCCGAAAAGAATTGTCTTTTCTTCCCCTGTTTCCTTACACTTGAGTGCCTCATCAATAGCACACTTGATAGCGTGTGAGGATTCGGGTGCGGGGAGAATTGTTTCAACTCTTGCAAAGAGCTTTGCTGCCTCAAATACCTTAGTCTGCTCATAAGCGACAGCCTCCATATAGCCGTCATGATAAAGCTTAGAAAGAATAGGCGACATTCCATGATATCTGAGTCCGCCGGCATGGTTTGCTGACGGGATAAAGCCGCAGCCGAGAGTGTACATTCTTGCCATAGGTGTAACTCTGCCTGTATCGCAGAAATCATATGCATATTTTCCCCTTGTTAGGGAAGGGCATGAAGCCGGCTCAACAGCTATAAATCTTATATTCCTTTTATCAACTAACTTATCACGCATGAACGGGGCTATAAGTCCTCCGAGATTGGAGCCGCCGCCCGCACAGCCTATAACTATATCCGGATATTCTCCGAGAATTTCCATTGCAGTCTTTGCTTCAAGTCCTATTATCGACTGATGCAGAAGAACCTGGTTAAGCACCGAGCCGAGAACGTAACGGCAGCCTTCGGTTGTTGTTGCCTTTTCGACAGCCTCGGAAATTGCACAGCCAAGACTTCCTGTTGTGTTCGGATCATCTGCAAGTATCTTTCTTCCGACCTCTGTTGTATTGGACGGACTCGGTATTACATTTGCATCAAAGGTCTGCATAACAGCCTTTCTGTACGGCTTCTGGTTATATGAGCATTTAACCATATAGACCGTAAGCGGTATTTTAAAATATGAGCAGGCCTCGGAGAGTGCCGTACCCCACTGACCCGCACCGGTTTCTGTCGTGAGGGATGTAAGCCCCTGCTTTTTGGCATAATAAGCCTGAGCTATCGCAGAATTAAGTTTATGACTTCCCGATGTATTATTACCCTCGAATTTATAATAAATCTTGGCAGGGGTTCCGATCTCCTTTTCAAGATTGTATGCTCGGATAAGAGGTGACGGACGATATATTCTGTACATCTCCTGTATTTCTTCGGGTATATCAATATATGCGGTTTCAGAATCCATTTCCTGATGTGCAAGCTCCTTGCAGAAAATAGGATATAAATCCTCCTCCCTAAGCGGCTCAAGGGTCGCAGGATTAAGCATTGGATCCGGCTGCTCCGGCATATCTGCACGGAGATTATACCACTGCTTCGGCATCCGGTCCTCCGAAAGATAAAATCTATAAGGTATTCTTGACATAATAATTTTCCTCCGGTTTAAATTATTTTGGTGAAAACATCAAATAAAATTATATATTATCAAATACAATTTGTCAAGAATACAGATTTATTTTTATATATTTCTAAATTGCAATATAAAATGTCCGTGAAATTAAGTAACCAAATGATCTATATTTAACTTATTAAGAAACTGACAAGAGGAAAGACCATTGAAAATACGACGAGGATAGTTGTTAATCCAATGTTGAATCATCTTAATTCTCCCTAGGGGGGTTTGTCAAGTAAAGTGTGTAAGTTATTTTTATCAATGTAGAATTGTGCCATATATTTCACAGAGAAATAT
>CANQLX010000134.1 GCA_947624835.1 uncultured Clostridia bacterium | reverse complement strand
ACTCCATGCTGACCTGCTCCTGTTTCAGCTATAAGTCTTGTCTTGCCCATTTTTTTTGCAAGCAATGCCTGACCAAGTGCATTGTTTACCTTATGTGATCCTGTATGATTCAGATCTTCTCTTTTCAAATATATCTTAGCACCGCCAAGATCATTTGTCATTTTCTCCGCATAGTAAAGAAGCGACGGTCTGCCGGCATATTCATTATACAGCTCCGTAAGCTCCCTGTTAAACTGCTCATCATTTTTATAATAATTATATGCCTTTTCAAGATCATTTACGGCATTCATCAGCGTTTCGGGAATATACTGACCGCCGTGTATGCCAAATCTACCCTTTGACATCTTATTCACTCCTGACTGTATTTACTAAATTTATTATCTTATCTTTGTCCTTTTTTCCATCGGTTTCCGCACCGCTGCTGATATCTATGCAATATGCTCCGCATTTCAGTGCATACCTGATATTATCATTATTAATACCGCCCGCAAGAAAAAAAGGCTTATTTATCTTTGGTATGATATTCCAGTCGAATACCTCGCCCGTACCGCCTATCATATTCTTTTTATAGGTATCGAGCAAAAGATAATCAACATCAAGCTTATCCGCAGACAAAATATCATCTCTATTCTTTACGCTTACTGATTTTATTACAGGTTTATCTGTATGACTGTGAATATAACTGATATATTCACTGTCCTCTTTTCCGTGCAGCTGTATTATATCTATTATTCCGCTGTCTGCAAGGCTCAATACCTCGTCTGCACCATTATCAAGGAATACTCCTACCGCCTTTATTTGGGGATTAAGCATAGACTTAAGCTTTTTTGCTGTTTCATGCGTTACTGTACGCTTTCTTCCCTTTGCAAATACAAAGCCTATGTAATCGGGTTTCGCAAAATTTACTGCCTCTATATCCTCGGGTCGCATAAGGCCGCATATCTTTATTTTAGTCATTACTCTTCCCCCGAAGCTCGTCGAGCATTAATCTTTTATTCTTTGCCCTCATAAGCGTTTCTCCGATAAGCACGGCATTGACACCTGCCCGTCTGAGATTCTCTATATCCTCCGCACTCTTTATTCCGCTTTCGGCAACAAAGGTTATATCATCCGGCACAAGACTCCTCAGCCTTATGCAGTTATTTATATCAACCGTAAAATTCTTAAGATTACGATTGTTCACCCCGATAAGCCTTGCTCCTGCCTCCAACGCTGATTTTACCTCGATTTCGTCATGTGCCTCAACAAGAGCCGACAGTCCAAGGCTATCACATATATCTATATATTTTCTTATTGTATATGTATCAAGCAGGGAGCATATAAGCAAAACAGCCGAGGCACCCAAGGTTGCCGCCTGATATATCATATACTCATCAACCGTAAAATCCTTGCGTATTATCGGCAGGCTTATATTCCTGCTTATATCCGTAACATAGGAATCCTCACCCTTGAAATATTCAGGCTCCGTCAGAACAGATACAGCCGCCGCACCGGCTTTTTCATATTCCTTTGCAATTTCAACATAAGGAAATTCTTCGGCTATAATGCCTTTTGAGGGGGAAGCCTTTTTTACCTCACAGATAAATCTTATGTCATCTCCCCTGAGTGCCTTTTCAAATTCAAAATTCCTTTTCGGTCTGCTCAGTGCCGCAGTCTTGATTTCAGCAGGTGATATTATTTTCTTTTGCCTTTCTATGCGTTCCCTTGTCACGGAAGCCAATGTATCAAGTATCATATGTCTGTCCTCATCAAAGTGCAGCAATTTCGTTTGTTGCCTTTACAAATTCCTCAAGCTTTGCCTTAGCCTTGCCGCTGTCAATAATCTCCTGTGCAAGTGCGATACCGTCCTTTATGCTTTCGCTCTTTCCCGCGAGATAAAGGCTCATTCCTGCATTGAGTACAACAATATCACGCTTTGCACCCTTAACACCGTCAAGTATATCCTTTGTTATCTGTGCATTTTCCTCCGGTGTTCCGCCGATTATATCCGAAAGCTCTGCCCTTGCAAGACCGTATTCCTCTGAATCCACCGTATAGGTATTAAACTTGCCGTTATTTATCTCGCATACCTTATTTGCACCTGTTGTTGTAAGCTCATCAAGCTGTGACGCACCGCATACTGCCGCACCTCTCTTTACTCCGAGGTTACTCAGTACCCTTGCAAGCGGCTCTGCCAATTTATCATCATATACACCCATAAGCTGATACTCGGCGGCGGCAGGATTTGTAAGCGGGCCGAGCACATTGAATACCGAACGTACTCCTGTTTCTCTTCTTGCCGGAGCCGCAAAACGCATTGATGCATGATATACAGGTGCAAACATGAAACACATTCCCGATTTTTTAAGTACCTTTGAATTTTGTTCAGGCGTAAGGTCAAGCTTTGCACCAAGCTTTTCAAGTATATCCGCCGCACCGCTCTTACTCGATACACTCCTGTTTCCGTGCTTTGCAACGGGTACTCCGGCAGCGGCGATAACAAATGCGGCAGTCGTGGAAATATTGAATGTTCCTACCTTATCTCCGCCTGTGCCGACAATTTCAAAAACATCAAGACCGCTTGTATCGAGCTTTACTCCCTTTGCCCTCATAACCTGCGCACAGGCTGTGATTTCGTCAATGGTTTCCCCCTTGATTGCAAGTGCCGTTATGAACGAGGCAATCTGTGCATCGGTGGCGTTGCCGTCCATAATCTCGCCCATAACCTCCTTTGTCATATCAAAGCTTAAATCCTTTCCGTCAATAAGCTGTGCTATTGCTTCCTTAATCATAATAAATCTTCCTTCCTTATTTTGAAAATTTTATCTTAAAATAATAACCCTGTTCTGATTATTATTTTATGTCCCCTCTCTCAGAATATCAAGGTAATTCTATATCAAAAATCCGTTATACCTTGTAAATGTAAATTTAAATATGCGTCACACACCCGTCATTATCGGGAAAGGAAATTCTCAAGAATTATTCTACCCTGCGGTGTAAGAATTGATTCGGGGTGGAACTGCAAACCATACAGTCTGCTTTCTTTATGCTTTACTCCCATAACCTCGCCTATACTGTCCTCCGCTATTATATCAAAGCATGAGGGTAAGCTTGACCTGTCGGCAATGAGCGAATGATACCTTGCGGCCTCTATCTCATTTTCAAGTCCTTTAAATATATCGCATTTATTATTTATCCTTATGTTATCCTTTTTGCCATGCATAAGCTGCTCAGCGTGTGTTATTCTACCACCGTACGCCTCACATATTGCCTGATGTCCGAGACATACTCCAAGTATCGGTATTTCATCCCTGAGCCTGAGTGCAACCTCCTCGCATATCCCCGCATCTTTCGGATAGCACGGACCCGGTGATAATATAATATGGCTCGGCGAAAGAGTGCGTATTTCGTCAACCGTCATTTCGTCATTCCTTACAACCTTTATATCCGGATTTATCGAGCCGCAAAGCTGGACAAGATTATAAGTAAAGCTGTCATAATTATCTATAAGCAAAGTCATATTTTTCACTCCTCACTCTATCTCCGTGCAGGCTCTGAGTGCATTTATAACCGCAAGAGCCTTATTGTGAGACTCCATAAATTCAGTTTCCGGAACACTGTCTGCAACTATTCCGCCGCCCGCCTGAACATATACCTTTCCGTTTTTCTTGACTGCCATTCTTATTGCAATACAGGTATCAAGATTTCCCGAAAAGTCCATATATCCGAGCGCACCTCCGTATATTCCTCTCGGACATTTTTCAAGCTCCTCTATTATCTCGCACGCTCTTATTTTCGGCGCACCCGAAAGCGTTCCTGCCGGCAATACGGATTCTATCGCATTCATTGCATCACAGTCATCTCTTATATTACTTTCGACCTGTGAACATATATGCATGATCTTTGAATATCTGTGTATAACCATATATTTGCTGACCTCTACACTTCCGTATTTTGAAATTCTTCCGAGGTCGTT
>CANQLX010000133.1 GCA_947624835.1 uncultured Clostridia bacterium | reverse complement strand
TCCGCAAGCCTTTTAAAAAAGGCTTGACCTAAAACTGCAGTTTTACTACCATTACTTTCTTACGGCGGAGCGGCTCGTCAGAGTCGCTCTCGATACTTTCTGCCACACTCCGACAGGCAAACAAAATGTCGGGACAATCAGCTTTTCGGCAATTTAAACCCACGGTGGAGCAACCCCGGCGAATGCCGGGATGGACAGCGGGGGCACCCCGCTTATGAGAAATACGCAACTCCGCTCTCAAACAGTTTTTGATCCTTTTCAAACGGAACATTGAAATAAAGATTATCTCCCTTTCTCTCGGAATGTCCCATCTTTCCGAGAACTCTGCCGTCAGGACTTGTTATACCCTCAATCGCACATACAGAACCATTAGTATTGAACTCTATGCTGTCGGACGGGTTGCCCTCAAGGTCAACATACTGCGTGGCGATCTGACCGTTTTTAATGAGCGTATCAAGCAGCTCATCACTAACAACAAAACGTCCTTCACCATGAGATATTGGTATAGAAAAGATATCCCCAGCATTAACTCCCGAGAGCCATGGCGATTTTACAGACGTAACTCTTGTATAAGCCATATGCGAAATATGTCTGCCTATCGTATTATAGGTAAGTGTAGCATCCTCCTCCTTAAGTTCCCTTATTTCTCCATAGGGAACAAGTCCGAGTTTTATAAGTGCTTGGAATCCGTTGCAGATACCGAGCATAAGTCCGTCACGCTTTTTCAGAAGTGTATTAACAGCCTCACTCACTCTCGGATTACGGAAGGTAGTCGCTATGAATTTACCCGAACCGTCAGGCTCATCACCGCCGGAAAATCCTCCGGGTATCATGATTATTTGAGAATTATCTATAATCCTTACCATTTCTTCAATGGTTTCCTCAATGGCAGACGGGGTAAGGTTGCGTACTATAAGAAGTTCCGGCTCTGCACCTGCCTTTGCAAATGCTCTTGCAGTGTCTACCTCGCAGTTTGTTCCGGGAAATACGGGAATAAACACCTTCGGCTTTGCAGTCTTTATCTTTGGAGAAGAGGTATTTCTTTCAGTATAAAGCGGAATATCACGATTCATTTTTGGACAGTCTGCTTTCATCGGGAATACTCCCTCCAGCTTTGCACCCCATATTGAAATAAGTTCCTCTATATCAAATTCGGCAGAGTTTATCTTTATAACAGGCATATTAACTGTTTTGCCAAGTTCATAGTAAAGTATGCCGCTGTCGATCTCCGCACCGTCTGCAAGCTCAAGTATAAGCGAACCGGAAAGTGGGGCGTAAAGTTCATCATCAGTAAGATTTTTTGCAAATTCAAAGCCTATCATATTACCGAACGACATTTTTGCAACCGAAGCGGCAGCACCGCCCTCCTTTACCGTTGATGCCGATAATACCTTACCATTGTTAATAAGAGCATATACACTTCGATACATTGACTTTAGTTTTTCCCAATCGGGAAGCATCGACTGTTTATCTTCGGGAACAGGAACATATATGACTCTTGAATCCGCCTTTTTAAATTCGGCAGAAACCGTCTTTGATGCCTTTGTCATAGCAACGGCAAAGCTTACGAGTGTCGGGGGTACGTCAAGATCCTCAAACGACCCGGACATACTGTCCTTTCCTCCTATTGAAGGAAGTCCCATTTTTATCTGTGCAACAAGTGAACCTAAAAGTGCTGCGGCAGGTTTGCCCCAACGTGACGGCACATCGTGCAGTCTTTCAAAATACTCTTGGAACGTAAGTCTTGCAGTAAGCGGATCCGCACCTATCGCAAGAAGTTTAGATAAAGACTCAACAACTGCAAAAGCTGCACCATGGAACGGACTCCATTTAGCGATGCCCGGAATATATCCGTATGACATAGCAGTCGCATCGTCTGTTTCTCCCTCAAGAAGCGGAATTTTTGCAGCCATAGCCTCCTCGGGTGTAAGCTGTGTTTTTCCCCCGAACGGCATCATAACGGTAGCAGCACCGATACTTGCATCAAATCTTTCGGCAAGTCCTCTTTGCGAACAAACTTCAAGTCTGCCGAGATTGGCTTTAAAGCTTTCGCTTATATCTTTTCCTGCAAGACATTCGGGAGCTTTTGTGCGGTAGTTTTTATCCGGATCGGGAGCTGTAATATATGCTTGTGCGACCTGAGTTACGCCGTTTGTATTAAGAAATTTACGGCTAAGGTCAACTATAACATCACCTCTCCACTTCATTGTAAGACGTGGTTTTTCCGTCACAACAGCAACAGCAACAGCCTCAAGATTCTCCTTATCAGCCTCTGCAATAAATTTATCAACATCTTTTGCTTCAAGCACAACTGCCATTCTTTCCTGTGATTCTGAAATTGCAAGTTCTGTGCCGTCAAGACCGTCATATTTCTTTGTAACCCTGTCAAGATCAACTGTAAGACCGTCTGCAAGTTCTCCTATAGCAACGCATACACCGCCTGCACCGAAGTCGTTACAACGTTTTATCATGGTCGAAACATTTTTATTTCTGAAAAGTCTTTGTATTTTCCTTTCTGTCGGCGGATTACCCTTCTGCACCTCTGCACCACAGGTTTCTATCGATTCCATAGTATGAGCCTTAGATGAACCCGTTGCACCGCCGCAGCCGTCACGTCCTGTTCTTCCACCGAGCAGAACTATTATATCATCAGGAGCCGGTACACCTCTTACAACATTTTCCTTTGGAGATGCACCTATAACAGCACCTATCTCAAGTCTTTTTGCAACATAGCCGGGATCATAAAGCTCTGTTACCTGCCCTGTTGCAAGACCTATTTGATTTCCATAAGAGCTGTATCCTTGTGCCGCACCTGTTGTAATTTTACGAGAGGGCAGCTTACCCTCCATTGTTTTTTCAAACGGTACTGTCGGATCGCCCGAACCCGTAACACGCATAGCCTGATATACATAAGCACGTCCCGAAAGCGGATCACGTATTGCTCCGCCAAGACAGGTTGCCGCACCGCCGAAAGGTTCAATTTCTGTCGGGTGGTTATGTGTTTCATTCTTAAACTGTACAAGCCACTGTTCGGTTTTACCGTCTATTGTAACGGGAACCTCGATCGAGCAGGCATTTATCTCATCACTCTGATCAAGGTCGGGTATAAGCCCTCTCTTCTTCAGAAGCTTCATTCCAACAAGTGCCATATCCATAAGAGAAACATCTCTATCGCTGTTCTTTCCGTAAACCTCGTCACGGCTTTCATAATAAAGTGCAAGAGCATCCTCTATTGTCTTTGTGAGTTCGTTTTTTTCTATTTCTATTTTTTCAAGTCTTGTAAGGAATGTAGTATGGCGGCAGTGATCCGACCAATAAGTATCTATTACCCTAAGTTCGGTAACAGTAGGATCACGGTGCTCATCATCACGGAAATAATCACGACAGAATTTCAGATCCGACAACGTCATTGCAAATCCCATGCTGTCGAAATAATCCTTCATTTCCTCGTCATTCCATTTTGTAAAGCCCTCGACAACCGCAACATTTGCGGGAACTTCGACCCTCATATCGAGGGAGGTCGGTTTATCAAGGGAAGCCTCACGGGATTCAACCGGATTTATAAGATAATGCTTAATTTTGTCAAAATCGGAATCGGTAATATTTCCCTTGACACCTATAAGCTTTGCCGAAACAACCTGCGGACGTTCCCCCTGTGTAAGGAGCTGAACACACTGTGCGGCAGAATCCGCTCTCTGATCATACTGACCCGGGAGATATTCCATAGCGAAAAATCGGTACTCGCTATTTTCGGGAAGTACCTCATCATATACCACATCGGCATTTGTTTCACTTAGGATAGTTTTCTTTGCTTTTTCAAAATCCTCTCCGTCTATGCCGCTTATATCATATCTGTTGATAATTCTTACCTTTTCCACAGAGGTAAGTCCGAGACTTTTTTGCAGATCTGCCGTAAGATTAGATGCCTCTACATCAAAGCCTCTGCGTTTTTCCACAAAAATTCTTTTTACTGCCATTTCTGTCCACCCATCTCCGAAAACTCGGTATTTTGATAAGCCTATTTTATCATATATTATCGGATTTTTCAACAA
>CANQLX010000132.1 GCA_947624835.1 uncultured Clostridia bacterium | reverse complement strand
TTTTGACACACTCCTTCATCTCTTTCTAATATACTTCCTTTGTTTGGATTGTGTCAAGTTTTATTATACACCATCAGTTCTGCATTAACAATATCGCCGTCTGTTGTTGCATAGCTGATATTTTTGGCAAGTTGAATATACTGTTTCTTACCGTTCCAACCGTTTCTCGAAACTTTCTTTCCATGTTTTAGTGCCTCTAAAGCCTCTCCAAAGTTCACATTATCAAATCCTTTCTTAATTTTGGGTATAGAAAAACCGCCTTGATTACTCAGGGCGGTTAATATTGGCAAAAATATCTATCAAATCTTCTACTTGTTCATCACTACCTGTATAAGGCTCAATGTTCAATAGATGTAACGCAGCTAAAGCACAATTCGATATTTTGCAAGAGTTCCATTCAATTAAATCACTATTCTTTAATTTTTTTAGGATTTCTACAATTCTACTTGTCTTGAAATTGTTGATTACACACGAACAAATTGCATACATGCATCTTAAAGGTTTATCCGATAAAAGAGCATATTCAATAAACGAAACATCGTTATACTCATCTTTTAAGTTCAGAGTATATTTTTCTGACTTCTTCATCAAGATTTTCCTCCAATCTTTTCACAATATCTTCTCTACCCGCTTCACGGGCTAATTGAATTTCAATATCATAAGCTCTTCTTTCTCGACGTTCTCGTTCTTTATGATCAAACCAAAGAACGTTTAAACCGTCCCAACCTGCCTCTTTATCATCTTTAATATGTTGAAATTCGTGACACCATGCACTGTAGCTTGCTTCTTTTGTTATACTCATTGTACCCGGTTTACCTCGGCAAGTACATCCGTATCCCAATGTTGATGATCCGTAATTCACCTTGACGCCCCACTCTTTGAGGATATCAATTATTTGTTGCACTTCTTTAGGATTCGATTCAAAAGCACTTCCCATGACTTCATACATTGGATCAGCCTTAGAATGAAATTCTTTCATTTTTATTATACCACTTTCTCCCGCATTTTCAACAGTTTTAACAGAATTTTCAAAGGATTTTGCTTTCTCGTTCCACTCTTTTGCCCTTGCCCCATACATGCGCCTGTTATCGGTGTCAAGGCTGTATTTGCTCATGCGTGAAAAGCGTTTTTCCTGCCGCTTACAATAGGCTTGCTTTTCTTCTGCGGTGTATTTTTCCTTTTGTTCGTCAAGTTCCTTTTTGCTGTAACTTTCTTCCGATGTCGTTATGCCCTCAAAGTATGTAGTATGCACGTCCTTACAGCGCGGATGATATAACCCTTGTGCAATCGCCTCCGACAAAAGGGGATAACCTTTTTCTTTTGCCTCCTCAGCCGTTCCACCGCTCCACACATCATCTATGAATATCTTGCCGACAAACGGTGCACACAGCGGACAAGGACAGCTTCTTTTATTCAAAATGACCGTTGATATTCCCCAGCCCCTCCGCATTTCTCCCTCGCCCTGCAAATATGCTCTTTTTGCGGCTGTACGAATCGCCATATCCGCATAATCCGAAATTGTGTGGCGGCTGCTGTTCTTGTATTCAATGCTGTTAATTCCGGCACGGAGGAAGTCACGGGTTGCCATATCAACAGCCTTTTCATACGTTCCTGCCCCCGTGTTTGCATAAACCTGAGCATTGTATATTATCTGCCTGTATTGGTCGTCCGCACGTCTTAAAACAGCGTATTCGGCTTTGTTCATATCATGAATAGTTGATTCAACAAGTGCATTAAGCTTGCGGTCGTTTACCGTAAAAAATGCTCCCTGTGTCTGCACGTTACCCGTAAATGCCGGAGCGTTCGTGCCGTAACCCTTGAATACTCGCTTAATTGCCTGTAAAATTCTGCGTTCCTGCTTTGTACTGCCGTCGTTGAAACTGTCCTGCAAAATCGTACGTATCTGATTATTCAGCTTATTGTATCTCGGAGGAAATTTCTCCATATTCGTCTTTCGATAATCCTCTAAGGCTTTTAACTGTACTGCCTGCCACTGTTCCCATTTAAAACCTTGCTTTGTTTCCCCCGCACGGTGCCGGTCAAGATTTCTTATCATTGAACCGATAAGCTCGTCCTCAATTTTTTCAAAAGCCTCCGACAAATCATACGGCATATATCATCACTCCGTAAAAACAGGCTCGGAAATGCTCTCCACGCCAATTTCAGCCTTTATTCTGCTTACCTCTGCCGACTTCCATTCCTCGGTCTTTGTATCGCCGTACAACTCGTCTACACAGGCCTCAATACTCATAATATTTTGAGTTCTGCCCTTTCCTATCGTTTCAACCTGACTTTCAAAACTCGGATTAGCATATTCACCGAACGGCACTTCAACATCGATATCCCGCAGTGCTTCACCGCTCATCAGAGCTTTAGTGTTAAAAACAGTCCGTATCAGCTTGGGAATGACCGATTGCAGAACACCTACAATTTTGTTGAAACAGGTGGAAATAAAAAGGGTTTTTTACAGACAGAAAAACACGTTGATATGGATGTGTTAAAAAAGATAAAAGAAGATTGGGAAAAATTATACTCAAATGAAGGACACAGTATTGTTGTACTGAATGACGGCTTAAAATTTACTGAAAGCAGTAATACTTCCGTTGAAATGCAGCTTAATGAGAGTATAAAGCGTAACAATGATTTAGTGTGCGAGATGTTCGGCTTATCACCTAAAATAATCAGCGGTGCAGCCTCGGACGATGAATATGTCACGGCAATAAAAACGGCTGTTATGCCGATAGTTGCGGCTTTCCAATCTGCACTCAATACCGGTATGCTGCTGCCGTCCGAGCGTGGTACATATTACTTTGCTTTTGATATGAAACAGCTTCTTAAGGGCGATATACTTAAGCGTTATCAGGCTTATAGAATAGCACTTCAAAGCCGCTTTATGCAGCCGAACGAGGTACGATATGAGGAGGACTTTGAGCCGTATGAATATGACTTTATCACTCTTGGTCTTAGCGATGTTCTTCTTGATTTAAAGAATAAGACAATTTATACACCTAACACAAATCAGACTGTAAAATTTGGTGAGGCTGCGAGTCTGAAAAGTATTGACAATCATACGGCAAATGCTATAATTGAAGATAGATACAATGACGGCAGTAATTATACCAAAGACGAACACGGTCGCTTTACCGGAAGTACCGGAACGGGCGGCGGCTCCGGAGGCGGCGGAGGTTCTTCGGGCGGAGGCAAAAACCGAAAAGGCTCGAAGAAAAGAAAAAATCAGCCGAAAATGTCATCAAAGGAGTTATATTGGGTAACACACGGTATAGCTACCGACTTTCCGAAACTAAAGCCTGACGGTGTAAAACGATTATATGAGTATGGTGATTATAGTTACACTTTCTATGTTAAAGATTTCGGAAATTATAGGTTTATTTCAAAGGAAAAACTAAAATAATAAAAGGCGGTTTTAGAAATGACCAAAAAAGAAAAATTAGAAATTCTCCTTAAACCTTATCTTGAAGCCGGTATTATAACAGAAATACCAAATGAGGTAAATATGGGTATAAGGCACATTATTTTAGTTGCTGAAGATTATGATTTGTATGATGAATTTATTGAAATATTAAAGAATAACCCCATTTCAATGGCAAATCCTAAAAAATCGTATTTTGATTTGTTGGATAAAACCTTAGATATTTTGCCTCCCCTTGAAATAGTAGATGTTGATGTCGATGTTTATGAGGAAGAGGAGGACGATGAAGAGTACGATTGGGAATACGGCGATGAAGAGTATGTAGAGTAATCGACCATTAATGAAACAAGGATATTCACAGGATGAAGCTCATAGAAATACATCCGCAAAGTATGATTTTGCAAAGGAGGCTACACAATATTATGATAAAACTAAATAATATAGTTAAGTCTGATTTTGAAATTCGTTGTTCAGCAGTAGTCGAGGATTGTCAATTTCCTTTTGAATTGATTTATGATATAAAAAATGATATTTTACAGAAATATGAACTACCTAAAGGATATGAGTGGTGTAGATCCCATATTTCGCACGCACTGAGATATTTGCGGTCATTAAAAAATGAAGACAATTTGCCAAATCAAGAAGTTTTGATGTGGTACTGAT
>CANQLX010000131.1 GCA_947624835.1 uncultured Clostridia bacterium | reverse complement strand
ATTAAGATTATTGAAAAAGAAAACGGTGAAGTTATCACCAAAACAAGCAGGCAGATACGCAGAGAACGCAGGATAAATAAATTTCAGAAGTACATAAGCACGGCTGCAATATGTACAATGTTTTTTATCATGTCATCAGTATCTGTTTTTGCTGCAAACAATGAAAATGCTACACCTTCAGATGTAACGAGCACAACTACAATGAATAGCCTGATTGATGTTATTATGTGGTTAGTACGAATTGCAATTCTTGCTATCGGTGCTGTTCCGGGTATTATTAAAATTGTTCAGGGGCAGCAGGAAGAAAATCCCCGTGATCGTAATAACGGTATTGTAGCAGTGATTATATCCGGTGCGGGATTTGCCGCAACCTTTGCTATTTCAGCATTGATAAAGGCTTAATTTGAAATGATTGCTCCTGCTGTTGAAGGGGGACAGCAGGAGCACATATTCAGGAAAGGAGTATAGCTATTATGACTTCTTTGAAAAACAGTCAGAGAACAAAACGTTACGCTGCTATTATTATTATTCTCATAATGATTATGTCCATGTGCGATATTTTTATGGGAATTAATACTGTAAATGCGGCATCTTCCGCAAGTGTGTCTGTCAAGCTTTCATCAGAACAAGTGAAGCAAAGCAGTAGTGTAACGTTGACGGCAGAAGTAAGATCAGCCGGTAATGTTTCAAATAATGTGTACTCGTTCAGTTTTGGATACAACACAGATGCAAGCAACCGGTATTCTGCTTTTGGCTATCAATCCTCATCGGTATACACGCTTCAACCGAAATCAATTGATAACCTTAAAAACTACACAGGTCCGGTTTACATTGTCGTTTGGGCTAAAGACAGCAGCGGTAATGAAGTTTTTTCGGGGACACATAAGATTTTAAACATTATTCCGGATGATGAAGAAATTCTGCGAGCCAACGGTTCGGTAACGTCCACCGGAAGTTATACGGTGGGTGACCGACTTTTGGTAACAATGACTGCATCCGGAGGTAAGTCACCTTATAAGTATAAATATGAATATGCAAAATCCGGCGGCGGTTATTCAACATATAAGGATTATTCATCGGCGTCCTCCATAACAATGGCAACCGACAGTTGGACTGCCAATACGGATTATAATATCCGTGTTACTGTCAAAGACAGCAATAATGATACATTTTCCTATGTGTCTGCTGTCCGATTAAGTGCAAAGCCTGTGCCTATTCCGTCAATAACATCATTCAGCGTACAAAGCACTGCAAGGGCAGGCGAAAAAATAAAGCTGAACTGTGATGCAAAAGATGGCACGGGTACTTTGCAATACAAGTTTACATACATCAATTCAAGCAATACCGAAAGGATAATCAAAGATTACAGCACTTCCGACAACACCACTTGGGACACAACGGGGCTTGCAGAGGGCAGTTATACGGTCAAGGCAATTGTTAAGGATGGTAACAATAAGATTGTTTCTCAAAAATCAACTATCAGACTCAGCAGAAGCCCGACTCTTTCTCCGACTGTATCCGCCAACCCGGCTGACGGTACGGTAGTCAAAGGCAAAGATATAACCTTTACTGTTAACGACCATTCATCAGATACAGAGGACTATCCCCCACACCCATATACTTATAAATTTGAATACAAGAAGAAAAATGCAGACTCATATACAAATTTACAGAATTACAGCAGTGATGAAAAGTATAAGTTAAACACAAGGGATTTGTCAGCCGGTGATTATGTACTAAAAGCCACAGTCAAAGATAACAACGGCAAGGAATATTCAAAAACCTGTAATTTTACGGTAAGTGTTCCGAAAATTACTTTCAGCATATCGCCCGGCAGCAAGGAATTTTACACCGGCGGCGGTGATGAAAAAGCTGTTATTGAGGTAAGGGATGTTAATGGTGGTATAAGTGATGAATATGAATACAAGTTTGAGTATGTAAAATACGGAGAGCTTACAGATGATTCATTGACTTCCCCAACGAACGATGCCGCATGGCAAAGCATTAAAGATTTTTCTTCTGAAAGCACCGCCGGCTTTACCGTCAGTGATTCCGACAATGCCGGAATTTATGCCGTCCGTGTATCTGTTCAGAATAAGGATAATGACGATAACAGCCTGATATACCGAAAGATAATAGAAAATTATACCGTTAAGGTCAAAGTCGAGCATACGCTTGCCGATATTAACACCCTGATAAATAAGATTGATACATGGTACAGCAATTCAGTACAGGGTGATATGGAAGAAAAATTAATAAATTGGTCGAGCAATAACGAGCATTATTCGGAATACCCATTTTCATATGAGGATTACAGTTCTGCTTATCTTGCGGCACGGAATAGTAATTTTGACGGAAATGACGATTACGATAGATTATATTCTAATCTTGAAACTCAATTTCGGAAATTGCAGAATTTGGTTAATTCCGGTTACGTAAGTCCGGATCTTGAAACCGGAGATACACCGTTAGGATTTGCAAATAGTGTTCTTGTATTATACAAAGCTTTAATCGGACAGGTTACTTCTTATTTAAATAATTTATCGGGAAACAGCGATGTTGCCGTTGAATCTTTTGGTTTTGATTTTAACACTGTAGCTGATAATATTTTCCCGATTTTTAAGGTAATAGCTTATTCAATAATTATAATTCTTGCAGGAGTAAATGCCTTAGAATCGGCACTTCAATATGAGATGTTTACAATGCGTGGCGGAGTAAAAATTTTAGCGAGATTAGTATTTGCGAAAATTTGGGTTGACTTATCTTTAACAATTTGTAGATTATTAGTCACCTTAACAACTGAATGGCTGCAACAAATTTTAGATTTAACAAACTCTATTGCTGATAATATTAATGTGTCCGTACATTTAGATTCAAGTACTGCGTGGATTATAGGTCCCATAATAGATGTATTTAATGGAATAATGTTGTCAATTTCCTTACTTATACTAATAGTTCCACTTGTCGTTTTGGTAGTTGTTGTAATTATAAAACTGTTTGTCAGATCATTTGAAATTGCGATGCTTCAGTGTATATCACCTGTATTTTTTGCTTGCCTGACAGGAGAAACAACAAAGCAGTATTTCAATAAATTTATTTTGACATATCTTTCAACAGTTGCCGAGGTATTGTTTATGGCGATAGTTTGGTACACATACATATCATATATGGATTCTTCGCTTGGTGGTTCAAGCTTAAATGTTGGGTCAACAGCAGATATATTTAAATTAGAAAGTGGAGTTTTATCATTTGTTATTGTTTCCGTAGGTGCATTCATATTAATGATTAAACCTCCTCGTATATTAAAGAATCTAATCACAGCATAATTCTTGACATTTGAATGTAATTGTGATATACTGTGCCTATAACTTTAAGCGAGGAGAAAAAGTTATGAAGGGATCTAAACAAAAAACGGAAATTATACCAAATACACAATGCCCGGTTTGCTGCAGTAAGAATATTTCTTTTCAGTTAGTCCAACAAGATGCTCCGGGAACACACTCAAGTGGTTGCTTTATTGGTCCGTTTTTATTTTCCGAAAAAAGACGGCAAGATGTTGTTACATATGCATTATGCAATGATTGCGGAAACTCTTGGATTGCACAAAACAAAGATGCTGAAAAAAGAAAAAAACAGAATCGTGGTTGTTTAATTGCCCTTTCTGTAGTCATTTTGCTATTTGTTTTGTTTATTCTGCTTATAGTACTTGTTACCCAGTCTTAATGATTCAAAATTTTTTGTTTGACACGGTTTTCATCGTGTCTTTTTCATTCTAAAGGTCATTTTACACCTTGACAGGTGAAGGATAATCGTTATATTATATATTTAGAAGGAAGTGAGGCAAGTGGGAGAAAAAGACACAACAACAAAGACACTCGAATCCCACAATTCGGTGTTTGCCGATATTGTAAATTGCCTGTTGTTTGACGGTAAACCTGTGATAGATGAAAATAACCTTACCCCTGCCGATAAGGAATCGCAGTATAAGGCTGACGGAAAAATCAGAAGTCAGGAGAGAGATGTTTCTAAGTTTTGGATGAATACAAATATAAATATTGCATTCATAGGAATAGAAAATCAGGTCGCTCCCGATGA
>CANQLX010000130.1 GCA_947624835.1 uncultured Clostridia bacterium | reverse complement strand
TATCTGTCATCACAGCCGAATATTTCGTCATCATCGGTATCGGTTTCCGGCGGAATGATTTTATCAAATATTGCGATCGGATATACGCAGCATTTTGAATTTTCAATATATGCATTTCCGAATATAACATACCTTTTATCGGAGTCATTCAGCATTATACTTCCTGCCCTGATAAACTGTTCAAAAAACTCCTTATTTTCACTTCTGTATCTCGCTCTGATACTCATACGCTGTCCGAATTTATCCTCGACAAGTATATTATGAGTTTGTGTTATCTCATCGGATACCGAGCTTATACATTTTTCCGGCATAAGCATAACAAGCCTTTCACTTTCATTATCTGCCGCCGATAAAAATGTATCCTTTATCAATTTCAGAAAATCCGTATAAATTCTTTCATATATTGCCTCCTGATTTAAGTTTGGTTTACAGATTTCCTCCGCCTTTGTATCATTTGAGGACGAAAGCTTTATACCTGAAAGCTTTGGTAATGTAAGCCGAAGTTCATATTTCATTATTATATCTACACCACCATATAGTCCCCAAGGTGCTTTTGACATCTGACGGCGATTATTTGTTTCATAAAATGTCGGACGTATATCGGAATATGTAAAATAGCTGTTCGGTGAGTCGGGATCTTTATTTACAAAATAATATATTTCTCCCTCATAGCCTGCACTTGAGGAAAAGTGCCTTTGCGTCAGTGGGATTATTTCAAGTGTGTCTGTTATTGTGTATTTACTTTTAAATTCCCCCATAAGCTCCCTTAGCTTTTCCTCATCATTTTCGGATATAATGGATTTAAGTACAATTATAACATCCATTATATTTTCAAAAAGCCTATTGGAATCAAATTCCGGGGAATGTGATATATATCCGTTCAGCCTGTTCCCTATCTCACGCAGGCTTTTTTCCGTATCGGCAAGCTGTGCATTGTGACACATAACAGCAACTGATTCAGCGGTTTCCGATGCATCATCGGGGGTTCGCACAAGTCCGTCCGAAAGGAGTTTTTCAAGAAATTTGAGGGCATAATCCGCACAATCATGTATTGCTCCGATATCAAGTGACACCTGTTTTTCTGCGGCAGGCAAAAGCTTATCCGCACTTACCACATTATGCTTTAGCTGCCATGTCAGGATCGCCGCCGCCTTATGCTTGCACAATTCCTTGCTGTGACAGGTACAGGCTGAATATTCAAGCGGAGTGATAAGCTTTACTGTTGCGTTATCCTCGGGTATCTCAACCGTGATTACCGACATTTCCTCGACCTTTGGCATAATACCTAACTTTACCTTATCAAGATATTCATTATAATATTTTTTCTTCATCGCCTTTTGCAGCTTTTCAATCGGAAATTCTCTCAATTCCCTATCAAGCTGTTCTGCCTTTTCTTTTACGACTGATTGCTCCCTATTTTCCTCTGAATTATCTGTTTCATTCTCAGAAAGAAATTCTTTTTTAAGCCATAAAATCGCAGTAATTATATGGCGACATATACTTCTTGACGGACAGGTACAGGTACTTTCCGCAAGCGGCTCAAGTATAACGCACCGCACCCCGTCAATATCAACATAAGCCGAGTCATCAATATATGATACTTTTATATTTGCAGATTCTATATCCTTGTATGCTCTCTTGAGTATTCCCTTATTACTCAGGCTTACAAGATATTCGTCATCAGCCGCCCTCAAATTTTTCTTTAATCCTTCCATATATCTACCTCTTTGGCGGTGTGCCGCCATTTCAATTCGTAATCAGTTTACTCAGATCGATTAATATTATGGCTTGCCGCACTACTCAGCAGATCATCTTTCCTATGTAGTCGCCCAACTGTTCGGGGGTCATAGCACCTACAAACGCCCCCATATTCACAAGTGTTTGTGCAATACTCATGTCATACACAGGGTTTGCTTCCCTGTCAAGTGCAGTAAGAAATATCATCTTGCTTCCTGATGCTATTATACCACCACAGGTTTTTATAAGCTGTCTGGGACTTCCTCCCTCATACAAATCTGTTACGGTTACATAAATCGTATTATGCGGATCAGTACAAAGACTCTCACAATATGTTATAGCTTTTCCTATGTCTGTACCACCGCCAAGCTGCATACCGAGAAGTACCTCGACAGGATCGTCCGCATAACCGCTAAGATCTACTACCTGCGTATCAAAAATAATTAATTTCGTATCAATCATCGGCAGTTTTGCAAATATTCCTGCCATAACTGCACTATATATCACACTATCAAGCATTGATCCGCTTTCATCAACCGCAATTATTATCTTCCACTTATTGTAACGTCTTGTGCGGCTGTTAAAATATACGTTCTTCAGAACAATCTGGTTTTTCTCGGTATCATAATTTTTAAGATTCCGTTTTATTGTACGCTTTATATCAAGGTTTCTTATGGATTTTACATTAGACGGTAAATTCCTGTTAAGCTTTCCGAGGAGGGAGCGTTTTATTTCCGTTTGCAGCTTTTCCGTTAGCTCATCAACGACCTTTTTGATTATCCTCCTCGCCTCAGCTATAACATCATTTTTCATCAGATGCTTAAATTGCAGTATTGTTTTGAGAAGATCCATATTCGGCTCTATTTTTTGGAGTATTTTTTTGTCAAGCAAAAGCTCCGTAAGATTAAAATGTTCTATTGCCTGCTTTTCAAGTATTTCAACCGTTCTTTTCGGAAACAGTCGCCTTACCTCATTTATCCAGTCTGCAACATACAGAGAAGATGCCCCCGAACCGCCGCTGCGGTCTTCTGTTCTCATAACATCGCTGCCGTATTCCATATTGTACAGAAAATCAAGGGTGTTTTCCATGCTATGGAACATCTGTACATCTTCGGCACTTCCCGAAAAATCAATATGCCCTTCCGCATTTTTTCCTAAAATAAGCCGCCATTTATTAAGACTTTCCACGCTTTCTGTACCTGTCACAGGCTCACCCCCGTTTCTATGCAAATTTCCTTTTCAAGTTCAATTCCCATCGGATAAATGCGTGAATAAATATTGACATTTTGCAGCATTTCAAAATAGTCGGTACCGTAAAGCTCCGCTGCTCTTTTAGCAATGCTGTCTGTTTCATACGGAGTAAAATAACTGAACGCAAGCCTCAGTTCGGGAAGTACCTCCATAAAATCCTCCATACTGAGTTTCCGTATAAGCTTATCTGTTATATTAATAAATTCATTTCCCACAAGCACAATATCACGGGCAGTACAAAAAAGTCCCTTGAGGAAAACTGCCCCCTGCTTTTGCATTTCCTTTGTTCCCATAAGATATCCGTTCAATGCGGAGCTTATATTGTCCTTGTATTCTCCGTCACTGCCGTACAGTAGTCCCAGTACCGCCCCATATACGGCAGGCTGTGGGTCACTCGGCTCTGTCATTCTTTTGAACGCATCCATGAGAACAATATATCTGTCACTTAAAAATGTATTTGTTACCAAACTGTATAAAAGCCTGCAAATCTTTATACATTCGTCTGCGTAGTCATCACTTACATTTACCATTGATGTCAACATTGTAACGGCTTTATCAAAACATTTTATAAGAAAAAACTCTTCATTATTGTTTTTTACACCGTAAAGCCTTTTCAATGAATGGAGCATATTGAAATAATAAATTGCCTTTCCTATTGAAAAGAAATCACCGTCATCAATAATTATATCCTGCATTTTACCGGCAAAGCTTTCCGTTATATCTATACCCATAAGAAATGATTCAACATACAGTTTTGCCGCATCAGACGCTTTCTGTTCGTTCAGTAGTTTTCGTGCCGCACAAACCGTACACGCTTCTTCAATGGTAGCACCATATACGCTTGAATCTATAAGTACGGCATCACTTTCGGCATTTCTTTTGTATGACCATATCTCCTTTATTCTGCTCCGGTCGGTATTATTGATAATATCCGCTCCCTTTATCCTTTTTGCAAAGCCTGTTTCAAGAAAGCTAAGCCGATAGAATAATCTGCTTATTTCCATATGGCTCGGCTTTGAGAAAATATCCAGTTCTATTTTCTGCTCAATAACTGTATTAATTTTTAATCTGTATTTTTGTGATAATTCCTCAAAATCTTTTATTATCGGTACTTTTTCCGCTCTGTCGCTGAGTTTTCCTATACAGCTTCCTG
>CANQLX010000129.1 GCA_947624835.1 uncultured Clostridia bacterium | reverse complement strand
GTTAGCTCGTTGATACTGTATGGGTTACCATACTTGAGCGAGAAGCCCCCACCTCTATAGGTGGGGGAGTATGTCACAATGATGTGTTATGCTGTATGCGAGGATAAAAGATGCACGTTATGACGGAAAGGGGACAGTGTAATGATTTTATGTGTTGAGGACGATTCGGGGATCTGTGACCTGATGATATACACACTCAATTCCGCAGGCTTTGAGGCAAGAGGTGTGGATTGCGGAGAAAAACTTTTTGAAATACTCAAAGCAGAGAAACCACAGCTTATAATGCTTGATATAATGCTTCCGGGTGAGGACGGTATAGAGATACTCAAAAGGCTGAGAGGGAGCAGTGCAACCGAGGATATTCCCGTCATTATGGCTACTGCTAAGGGAACGGAATATGATAAGGTCATAGGTCTTGATCTCGGAGCGGATGATTACCTGACAAAGCCGTTCGGAATGATGGAAATGGTTTCTCGTGTCCGTGCTGTTCTCAGACGGACGGAATCAAGGTGTGCCGCAAAAATCTTACAGATCGGCAGCCTTACCATAAACACGGGCGAGCATACTGTTTTTTCGGACGGAGAACGAGTACAACTTACACTCAAGGAATATGATCTTCTTAAAAAATTTATGGAGAACCTCGGTCTTGTTTTTACCCGTGATCAGCTTCTGCAAAGTATATGGGGCGAAAGCTATATTGGTGAAACAAGAACCGTAGATGTTCATATCGGCACACTTCGCACAAAACTCGGAAAATGCGGAGATTATATAGAAACAGTGCGTGGAGTGGGCTATCGCATGGAGGCGAGATTATGACAAAGCGTATATTTCGTTCTATTTTTCTTGTAGCACTTTGTGTTTTTGCAGCATCAATCATACTTCTTGTAGGTGTTTTATATAACTATTTCTCAAATGTACAACAAGACCGCCTTGAAATGCAGACGGACCTTGTCGCACAGGCTGTTTCAAACGAGGGAATAAAATATTTTGACGAACTTGATACTGACGGGACACGTATAACATGGATAGATAAGGATGGCTCGGTGCTTTATGATAATAAATCAAATTCTGATGAAATGGAAAATCATCTGGAACGTGAAGAAATAAGGGCAGCACTGGAAAGCGGTTCGGGCGAAAGTATCAGGTATTCCAATACACTGATGGAAAGGGCATTTTACTGTGCAAAACGTTTACCGGACGGTACGGTATTGCGTATGTCAATTTCACAGAATACACTGCCTGTGCTGCTTTTCGGAATGGCACAGCCAATATGCATGATTTTTGTAATTGCGGTCGTTTTGTCACTTGTGCTTGCTTTCAGATTGTCAAAGCATATAGTAAAGCCGCTCAATGAGCTTAATCTTGATGAGCCGTTAAGTAATGAGGAATATGATGAACTTTCTCCACTCCTGCGCAGGATAGATACTCAGCAAAAGCAAATAAGAAGACAAAGTGACGAGCTGAGGCAAAAGCAAAGCGAATTTGAAACCGTCACAAAGGGAATGACAGAGGGTATAATCCTGCTTAATCAGAAAATGAATATTCTGGCGATAAATCCCACTGCCGTACGTCTTTTCAAAACAAGTAATGACTGTATAGGAAAATCCATATTATCTGTAAGCCGAAATTCTGAACTTCAATCCGTTCTCTTAAAGGCACAGGGAGGAAGGCACAGCGAAACAGTAACAGATGTAGACGGAATAAGATATCAGTTTATTGCAAGTCCTGTTTGTTCTGACGACCCTGTGGCAGGGATTGTATTACTGATGCTTGATGTTACAGAAAAAGAAAAATCCGAGCAAATCAGGCGTGAATTTACCGCTAATGTATCACATGAGCTTAAAACTCCACTCCATACGATAGCAGGTTCCGCCGAGCTTCTTGAAAACGGTATGGTTAAAGACGAGGATAAAAATAAGTTTTACGAGCGTATTCATAATGAATCACAACGTATGATAAGTCTTGTTGAAGATATCATACATTTATCACATCTTGACGAAGGTGCGGAGGATATGAAGCGTGAAGATGTTGATTTATATAAGCAGGCGGAGGAAACGATACGGCTTTTATCAGCAGAAGCGGAAAAGTTGGATATAAGCATAACACTTGATGGGCAGTCTGCCGTAATTTTCGGGATACCACAGCTTTTGCAAAGTATCATATATAATCTTTGTGATAATGCTATAAAGTATAATCATAAAGGCGGTAGTGTCGATATCCGGGTAGAAGATAATGACCGCTCGGTTATACTGACGGTTTCCGATATAGGAATAGGAATACCGGAAGAACATAGAGAAAGGATTTTTGAAAGATTTTACAGAGTTGACAAAAGCCGTTCCAAGGAATTAGGCGGAACAGGATTGGGGCTTTCAATCGTAAAGCACGCCGCAAAACTGCATAATGCAGAGATTGGTCTTGACAGCAATCCGGGCGGTGGAACGGTTGTTACGGTGACATTTCCGACTGGAGAGTGAATAAATAAAAAATGAAAAAGCTTAATGAATGACGTAAGTATACCGCTCTGATTTTGTGTAAGAGCGGTATACTTTTTTATTTACAAATCATTATTGCTATGATATAATCAAATAAATTTCAATCGGAAGGGGGCGGCAATATGAAAGGGTATCTGTTGAAAAAATCAGTCATGATATTGGCAATATTATTTGCGGCTGCAGTAGTGGCATCAGGGTGTTCGGGTTGCAGTGAAGGTACGCAAACTGTGAAAAATGATACCGCAAATGAATACGGAGCAGAATATGACGATAAAAATAAGTTCGGAGAAGATTATATTATTGATATGTACGTTAGTGATGTATCTGATACAAACAGTGAATTTGAATATGAAACATCAGTCCATTATATGTATAACACAATTACTTGTGAGTCGTCTGATATAGTCAGTGAAATACATATTACAAAATATATCGGACAAAATACGGATATCAGTATACCTGAACTTATTGGCGGACATCCGGTTACAGAAATCGGAAACTGTGCATTTGAGGATTGCAGTGAGATAAAAAGTGTATCAATGTCCGAAAACATTACCAACATAGGCGATTATGCATTTTCAGGCTGCACAGGTCTGACGCAGGTAAAATTAAGCGACAGTCTGAAAGAACTGGCCATTGATGTTTTTTCGGGGTGTACCGCTCTGGAGGAAATAAAAATTCCCGAAGGAGTTGAAAAAATCGGTGCGGGTGCATTTGAGGACTGTACCGGATTGAGGAAAGTAAATATACCAAAGGAAACAAGGCGAATCGGCGGAGGGTCATTCAAAAACTGTACGGAGTTGGAAAGTATAAATATTCCTGACAGTGTAGAGAAAATTGAAGATATGACTTTTTATAACTGCATGGGGCTTAAAAGTGCATTGATTGGTGAGGGAGTTAAGGATATAGGAAACGGAGCATTTTACAGTTGTACGGCTCTGACGGAAATAACAGTTCCCGACAGTGTTGAGCATATACACGACAGAGCATTTTACGGATGTAGCGCACTAACGGATATATTTGTCGGAAAGGGAACCGCCAAATTGATTGAATATGCATTTGCAGGCTGTACGAATCTGCGGAATATCAATATTGACAGTGAAAATTCCGTGCTGTCATCTGAGGACGGAGTTATGTTTGACAAGAGCAAATCCGGGTTATTAACCTGTCCGGAAGGCAGGGAGGGGGCATATACCGTTCCCGACAGTGTGGTAATAATATATAAAAGAGCATTTCAGGATTGTACTAAGCTTACGGAGGTGATAATTCCCGAAGGTGTGATTGATATTGGTATAAATTCATTCGATGGCTGTACAGGTCTTAAGAGTGTCACTATTCCGGAAAGTGTTGAAAAGTTAAGCGGTGGGTTATTTTCCGGATGTACGTCACTCGAATCCGTATTTATTCCGGAAAGCGTCACAGAGATAGGGAACTATGTCTTTGAGGATTGTGACAATGTAACAATTTACGGAAAAAAGGGTTCGGAAGCGGAAAAATATGCAAGGGAAAATAATATAAAATTTGCCGAAAAGTAATCTGCGAAAACAGAACGAGGTTCGGAGGTATGAAAATGCCTTAAGCCTTATTCTGTTTTTTTATTTATAAGCATACAAAACTAACAGTATCCTATACTTTACAAAAACTTTACAAAAGCATGATATCGGATTTGATGTACATTTGATAATATTAACGCAGATAAATATGAGAG
>CANQLX010000128.1 GCA_947624835.1 uncultured Clostridia bacterium | reverse complement strand
CTTTGCTTCGGAATATCTGTCTAAATGTATATATGCACTGCCTATATTAGTCTTGATCAAAGCAGAAATTTTTTCAGATAGGTGGGGAGTCTTAAGAAAGCCCTTCTGTTCTCTGATAAACTCTGTAGGATCGTATGAGAGCTTTTCCAATGTCTTATTATATTTTTTATTTGCAGATATGAAGATGATAAACAGAATAATAACAAGGATTATGTACGTAATGATTATTACAATATAGCATAATGGTCGTGGAAGTAAAAATAATTCGGAAAGAAATATTATGAATGCAGCAGCTAATGAAATATAATATGCTGCTTTGGTTGATCTGAATAGCTTGTACATAAGATTGAGACCTCGGTATGTTATTTATTATCTATATTGTACTAAATAAACAGAGGTATGTCAACGAAAATAATATAAAGTCTATTTGTTGTATGTAGGTAAAAATAGCCTTGACGGGGGAGAGGAAAAAGTATATACTTGATAATAGATATGAAATATTATATTGCAGATTTTTACATCTGACCTACATTAATACAGGGACAGTGATTTTATGAATGACAGTGAATATATGCGTATGGCTCTTGAGCTTGCAAAAAAAGGCTGCGGCTATACAGCTCCTAATCCTATGGTGGGTGCTGTCATTGTTAAAAACGGAAAAATTATAGGGGAGGGGTGGCATGAAAGATACGGCGGTTCTCATGCGGAGCGTAATGCGCTTGCCTCGTGCAAGACTTCCCCGAGAGGGGCGACCATGTATGTCACGCTTGAGCCATGCTGTCATTACGGAAAACAGCCGCCCTGTACGGATGCGGTGATAGAAGCGGGAATAAAGCGTGTTGTGGTGGGATCGGGTGATCCTAATCCGCTTGTTGCCGGCAAGGGAATAAAAATTCTTAGGGAACATGGAATTGAGGTTGAGGAAAATATTCTTAAAAGGGAATGCGATAAGCTTAACGAAATTTTCCTACATTATATAAGCACAGGACTGCCGTTTGTTGTTATGAAATACGCTATGACAGCGGACGGAAAAATTGCGACATATACAGGCAAATCTAAGTGGATAACGGGGGAAGCGGCAAGGGAATATGTACATAGGCAGCGGCACAGATACAGTGGAATAATGGTAGGATCGGGTACGGTTGTTGCTGATGATCCAATGCTTACCTGTCGTATCCCCGGAGGAAAAAATCCGATAAGGATAATATGTGACAGCAGGCTTATTACTCCGCTCATCTCGAAAATTGCTGCGACGGCAAAAGAGGTAAAGACGATTATTGCAACCTGTTGCGAGGATAAGGATAAAATCAGTAAATATGAAAAGATGGGCTGTAACATTCTCTGTATTCCCGAAAGTAACGGGCATATTGATCTTTGTGTGCTAATGAAAAGGCTTGGCGAGGAGAAAATTGATAGTATTTTGCTTGAAGGCGGTGCGATGCTTAATTGGTCTGCACTTAAAAGCGGTATTGTAAATAAAGCACAAATATATATTGCCCCCAAGCTTTTCGGGGGTGACACTGCAAAGGCTCCGATTGGAGGGATAGGTGTTGAAGTACCTGAGAATGCTTTTCGTCTTAAGAATACAGAGATGACACGATTGGGCGAAGATTTTCTTATTGAGGGTGAGGTGGATATCTGATGTTTACCGGAATTATTGAGGAAATCGGTATAATAGAAAAGATAAATAAGGGAAAATTTTCTGCTGTTGTCAGGGTACGGGCGAATAAGGTGCTTGAGGGTACGAAAATAGGAGACAGTATAGCTGTAAACGGAATTTGTCTTACGGTCACGGATATCGGGGGCGGTTGGTTCACGGCGGATATCATGCATGAAACCCTTGACCGTTCCGGAGGTGGTTTTACGGCAGGGAGTGAAGTGAATCTTGAAAGGGCTATGGCAGCGGACGGCAGGTTCGGAGGGCATATTGTTGCCGGACACGTTGACGGTATAGGCAA
Organism: uncultured Clostridia bacterium; assembly: GCA_947624835.1. Taxonomy (GTDB): domain Bacteria; phylum Bacillota; class Clostridia; order Oscillospirales; family Acutalibacteraceae; genus UBA1213. Next base: position 2,303 of record CANQLX010000128.1, on the reverse strand, counting down.
GGTTATAAGAGTAGAATGTGATGATACGGCGGTATGGTACACTATACAGGCTGACAGCGGTATTATGAAGTACATAGTAGAAAAAGGCTCAGTTACGGTGGACGGTATCAGTCTTACTGTTGCAAGAGTAGGAGAAAATGACTTTTCCGTATCGGCTATTCCCCATACTGTCGGTGTTACTGTTCTCAAAAACAGGCACGAGGGCGACAGGGTAAATTTGGAAACTGATATTATTGGTAAATATGTGGAAAAGCTTATTAACGGAAAAAGTGCGGGGGCAAAACAGAGCAGTATTACAAGAGAGTTTTTGCAGCTGCATGGTTTTTGATTTGTGATATAAGGAGGAATAAGTATGTCGGAGTTTAATACGATAGAGGAAGCATTGGAGGATTTGAGGAATGGTAAGCTGATATTGGTGACGGATGACCCTGACCGTGAAAATGAGGGCGATTTTATCTGTGCGGCAGAATTTGCCACAACGGAGAATATTAATTTTATGGCAATACACGGTAAGGGACTCATATGTATGCCTATGTCGGAGGAGTATGTGAGAAAGCTTAAAATTCCTCAAATGGTGCAGAATAATACGGATAACCACGAAACAGCATTTACCGTGTCTATCGACCATGTTTCCACAACAACGGGTATTTCAGCGGCGGAGCGTTCGATAACGGCTATGGCTTGTGTTTCCGATGATGTTAAGCCGGAGGATTTCCGCAGACCCGGACATATGTTCCCTTTGCTTGCAAGGAAAAACGGTGTGCTTGAAAGAAACGGTCACACGGAGGCTACTGTTGATTTATGCCGGCTTGCCGGACTTAAGGAATGTGGTCTTTGCTGTGAAATAATGGCGGATGACGGTACTATGATGAGGACACCGCAGCTCAAGGTACTGGCTGAGAAATACGGCATCACATTTATTACAATAAAGGATTTGCAGAATTACCGCAAGAGCCATGAAAGACTTATAGAAAAAAAGGCTGAGGTAAATTTGCCGACAAAGTACGGGGAATTCAGAGCATTCGGATTTGTAAATACGCTTAACGGAGAGCATCATGTCGCACTTGTTAAGGGAGATATAGGTGACGGCAAAAATGTCTTGTGCCGTGTACATTCAGAATGTCTGACAGGAGATACGTTCGGTTCACTTAGGTGCGACTGCGGACAGCAGCTTGCGGCGGCTATGACCATGATAGAAAAAGAGGGCAGAGGGATACTGCTTTATATGCGTCAGGAGGGCAGAGGTATCGGTCTTATAAATAAGCTTAGGGCATATGAACTGCAGGAGCAGGGAATGGATACACTTGAGGCTAATGTGGCACTCGGCTTTGCAGCTGACAGCAGAGAGTATTATATCGGTTCACAGATTCTGAGGGATTTAGGAGTTAAAAGCATAAGACTTCTGACTAACAATCCCGACAAGATATATCAGCTTTCGGAATTTGGGCTTGAAATAAGCGAAAGAGTACCAATACAAATGGAGGCAAACGAGCATGACTTGTTTTATCTGAAAACAAAGCAGCAGAGAATGGGTCATCTGATGAAATATTGAATATATAATGAAAGGAATGGTTGGAATGAAAACATATGAGGGCAAAATGACTGCGGAGGGCATAAGGGTAGGAATAGTTGCCGCAAGATTCAATGAATTTATTGTTTCAAAGCTTTTGAGCGGTGCGGAGGACGGACTTATAAGGCATGGCGTTCGTGAAGATGATATAGAAACGGCATGGGTGCCGGGAGCATTTGAAATACCTCTTATCGCATCAAAAATGGCACAAAGCGGGAAATATGACGCTATTATATGTCTTGGAGCGGTTATCCGAGGATCAACAAGTCATTATGACTATGTATGCAATGAGGTATCTAAGGGAATTGCGGCTGTGGGGCTTGAAAGTGGGATCCCTGTTATGTTTGGAATACTCACGACCGAGAATATAGAGCAAGCAATCGAAAGAGCGGGAACAAAGGCAGGAAACAAGGGATATGATTGTGCACTTAGTGCCATTGAAATGGTGAATCTTATAAGAGGGATAGAAAAAGACTGACAACTAAAGAAATGCCCGACTGTTGTGTGAATATGGCGGCAGTCGGGTGTATTTTTGCAAATGTGCGGATTTTATGTATTGCAATTGCGGCGTGCCGGTGCCGTGCCGGCGGCGTGCCGCCGCTGTCAGTTCGTAATTATTTTACTCAGGTCAATTAATCTTTGGCTCGACCGTTAATTTACCCGATGAACAAGCGATGAGTTTGTCATTTGTAGTTACGGAGCGGCTCGCAAGGGTCGCTCTCGACACTCTCTA
>CANQLX010000127.1 GCA_947624835.1 uncultured Clostridia bacterium | reverse complement strand
TTGGTTTACCTGTCGGAAACAATAAGAAAGTGTCGTGAAAGCCTCTTACGAGGCTTTCCGCAGGCAGAAAATTACTGTTATTAAAATGGCAGTTTTAGGTCAAGCCTTTTTGCGGAGTGCCGCCGCTGTCAATCCCGGCATTCGCCGGGGTTGCTCCACCGTGGGTTTAAATTGCCGAAAAGCTGATTATCCCGACATTTGGTTTGCCTGTCGGAAAAGGCAAATCAATATCGTGAGTGGCTCCCCGAGCCGCTCCGCATTTTTTATATCAGAACTTTAATAAAATACTTATCGCTTGTTGTTTGAGTAAATATATGGTCGGCCACAGACTTATTGTTTTTAGTAAAGCGGTTACGAATTGACAGTGCCGGCACGGCACTTCGCAATTAGTTTGTCATTCTATTTAGGATATATTAAAAAAATCAGGTCAAATCCTAAAAAAGACTTGACCTGTAATTATCATATAGAGAGCGGCTCGGAGAGCCGCTCTCTATACTGTACCACTTCACACCGACAGGCAAACTCATGCCGCGTGAATGTAATTGCTGTCACTTAGCAGTAGCGAACGCAGGCGGCATACCGCCGCTGTAAATTCGTAATTAGTTTTATCAGGTAAATCAGTCTATGGCTCGACCGTGAATTTACTCGATGAACAAGCGACAAGTTTGTCATTTCAGATTTCGTATTTACATATTTTTTTTATTTTTTGTATTTGTTTTGTTTTTTTCCGGGGGCTTTTCTTCAAATTTGTACTTTTGTTTTTTCGTCAAATATTCAGAATATTCTGCCAAACATGAAAGACCAAGACCGTTGAGCTTATCAAGACTATCAAGAACCTGCTTCTTCAGCTCCCTGTCAGAATAGAACGGCTCAAGCCTTGTATCCTTGACCTCAACAACAGGACTTATACCGAGCAAATAATCAACTGAAACATCAAAGTATTTCGACAGCTTGATCAATGTTTCACCCGTAGGTATTCCGCCGTTTTTCCATTTGCTGATAATTCCTGAGGACAGTCCGATTTCTTTACCAACAGGATTAGGCTTTTTACCGTTTCTTTGACATAGAGCATAAAATCTATCCCAAAACATAAACATACCTCCTTTTGTTTTTGTGAAATCTGCAAATAATCACGGATGGACTATTACCGCTTATCGAACATACTTTATTACATATGAGACAAGCTTAAAGTGTGGTAGCAATAAATATTACCTTAGTAATACCTAATTATATCATACCATAAACCTCCGATAATTACAAGTGCTATTTTTGTACCTCAAATACAATTTTTCTTCAATATCTTACAAATAAAATATATATATTTTTTTTTACTTCCTTACCTAAAATTTGGCTTGAGGAGTGGCTTCTACGCACAAAAGTACTTATAACCATACATATTATGAAATATATCTTCAATCTCAAAAATGTTATTTTTGTGCAATAATTCATAATAAACAAAGCAACACCTCGAATTGCGTTGATAATATCACAATATATTTATTTGTTCATATATTTATCCCTTGAAATATCCCCCATAAAAATAGAAAATACCGCAGAAATTTCAAAATTAATTCCTGCGGTATTTTTTAATGCATAATTAAGCTTCGGGCTCAAGGAGTCCATACGTGCCGTTCTTACGCTTGTAAACAACATTAATTTCACCCGACTTGGCATTCCTGAACATGAAAAACTCATGACCTATCATATTCATCTGAAGTATTGCTTCCTCTATGCTAAGCGGCTTGACGGAAAAGGTCTTTGTACGTACAACCCTGTAATCCTCTTCCTCAAGGGAATAATCCTCCTCACTGTCGGTCATCCCTTCGTCAAAATATTTACTTATCGAATCGGGCTTGAATCTTTTGCTCAGCTTCGTCTTGTTCTTCCTTATCTGTCCTCCCAATATATCAACAACAGAGTCAAGGGCGTCATTCATCTCAATGGCAGTGCTCTCTGCCCTGAGCAACATTCCGTTATCCCTGATTGTAACCTCAACCGTTTGACGGTTCTTTTCAAGAGTAACCGTCACAACTGCCTCTGCATCTTCACCAAAAATCTTCTCAAACTTTCCGAGCTTTTTATAAACTCTTTCCTTAAAGTTATCTCTAAGATTAACCTTTCTTCCAACAATATTATACTTCATAAGACAATCCTCCCTTAATTTGGATATCTCATCCTTGAGATTATCTACATTATAACACTATTGAACAAAAAATGGAATACTTATTTTGAAATTTTATTAAAATTTATGAAAAAATTAATTTTCCGTTAATAAATACAGCGAAAGGCCTCCTTGTTATATCCAGCGGATCGCCGTCATATATAACAAAATCGGCGTCTTTGCCCACCTCAACGGTTCCCACTCTGTCGGAAATTCCGCAAAGCTCTGCGGCTGTTGAGGTTATGGCTTTGAGTGCGTTCATTTTGTCCATTCCCTCTCTCACTGCGACTGCCGCACAAAGTGTGAGATACTGTATCGGTGTTTCGGGGTGGTCGGTTATTATAGCTGTATGTATACCGCTCCCGGAGGTTATGCCGGGTGAGCGGGGAGTAAGACTTTTAAGCTCAGGCTTACTCCTGTCTGTCATAAACGGACCCGACAGTATGCCAAGGCACTTACCCTTGAGCTCATCACATATCAGATGTCCCTCCGTTCCGTGTATGATAACGCATTTTATGCCAAATTCCCTGCTGATACGCACTGCTGTGAATATATCGTCTGCTCTGTGTGCATGAAAATGTGCCGGGATTTCTCCGTCAAAAAGTCGGCAGAGTGCCTCGTTTCCCTCATCATATTCAGGCGGCTCGATATTTTCGGGGTCACTTAGGTATTTTGTCTTTTCCCTATAATATTTCCGTGCTTTTTCTAATGTTTCACGGATTATTGCAGCTATTGCCATTCTTGTTATCGGCATACGGTCCTTATCGTTATACACTGATTTAGGATTTTCGCCGAGCGAAAATTTTATTGCAGACGGTGCCTTCACTATCATATCATCTATTCTTTTTCCGTATGTTTTAACGGCTGCAATCTGTCCTGCAACAGGGTTTGTGCTGCCGGGGCTTATCATAACGGTTGTAATTCCGGAAAGCAGAGCCTCGGTGAAATATCCGTCGAGCGGGTTTGCCCCATCAACAGCTCTGAGCTGCGGTGTGGCAGGTTCTGTACTTTCGTTGCCGTCATCTCCCTCAAAGCACAGCGAATCCTCAAACATACCGAGGTGGGTATGTGCATCGACAAATCCCGGAAACAAATTTTTACCCTTTGCATCAAAAACATTGCTGCCGTCGTCGGTTTCACACGGCATTATACCTATTTCGCTTATTTTATTCCCCTCAGTTCTGACGTACCCATTCTCAACAATCCTATTATCCTTATCCATTGTATAAATATTTACATTTTTAATTAACATAAAACTCCCCTCAGATTTTCGGGACAATAAACAAATTGTCATTTAAAAAATACGGAGAGCCACGGAGTGGCTCTCCACACTGTAGTTATATTGTTTCGACAGGCAAACCCATACAACACGGGCAGACCTACCCACTGTCCGTTCATAATTATCAATAAGTTTATCATTTCAGCTTGCGGCGGAGTACCACGGAGCGGCACTCCCAACACTGTTCTCATGTACACCAACAGGTAAGCTCACTAAAACAAAAGGCACAGACCTTTTATATCAGTTTGCAGTCAACCATGCAGTATCCCGACCGACCGTAAAGCCTACTAAAAAACTCAAGCAATAAGCTTATCATCTAAGCCTGGTTCACTTTTGGGAACTGTTTCTTCTGGAATATCCGCCGTTACGGCGGTTCTCTGTCTTTTTGAGATCAGACATCTTTTCATCACTTGCCTGCTTGAACCTTGAAAGCATATCCTCAAAGCTTGAGCTTTCTTTCTTCTTAGATTGCTGTCCGTCAAAAACCGGCGGCTTGGCTGCCATCTGCTGACGCTGAGCCCTGCCTTTGTCTTGCCTGCCCTGCTGCCTGTTCTGCTGCGGCAAAGCCTTCTTTATCGAAAGACTGATCTTGCCCTCCTCACTAATCGACAAAACCTTTACCTTGACAGTCTGTCCCTCGGTCAAATGCTCCTTGATATCATTGACATACGTCGATGCTACCTCAGAGATATGTACCATGCCTGTCTTTCCGCCTTCAAGGTCAACAAATGCACCAAACTTCGTTATGCCCGTAACCTTGCCCTCAACAATCATCCCAACTTCAAAATTCATACCGAAAATGCTTTCTCCTCTCAATCACCGGCAATGTTAATAAATACAACTTCACCGTTT
>CANQLX010000126.1 GCA_947624835.1 uncultured Clostridia bacterium | reverse complement strand
GAGCCGCTCCGCAACTACAAATGACAAACTAATCTCTTGTTCATCGAGTAAATTAATGGTCGAGACAAAGACTGATTTGCCTGAGAAAACTAATTACGAATTGACAGCGGTGGCACACCGCCGCTGTCAATCCCGGCATTCGCCGGGGTTGCTCCAACGTGGGTTTAAATTGCCGAAAAGCTGATTGTCCCGACATTTGGTTTGCCTGTCGGTAACAATAAGAAAGTATCGAGAGCGACTCTGACGAGCCGCTCCGTATTTTTATATCAAAACTTAAATAATAAACCTACCGATTTAAGAGTATTAATAACTTTAATCATGTTTCTTCAAAATGTAAGACTTTTGTATGACATAGTACCTTGACATACATAGTAATTTGGGGTATAATATATTCGGAGGTGAAATGAATGGCGGAGCAAAACATAAACAGCGACTTGATTCGAGGGCATATTGACACCATAATTTTGAGAATACTTAAAGACGGCGACAATTACGGCTATGAAATCATGAAAGCCGTATCAGTCAACAGCAATAACGAATATGAGTTAAAAGAGCCGTCCTTATATACAAGTCTGAAACGACTTGAAAAACAAGGACTGATCGTCAGCTATTGGGGAGAAGAATCCCAGGGCGGACGGCGTAAATATTACAGTATTACTGAAAGTGGCAATGCCGCATATGAAAAAGCACTTGCGGAGTGGCTGCACGCACAAAGAATCATAACACAACTTCTTCAAGGAGGAAATCACAAATGAAAGATTTGAGAGAATATGTTGAGGAATTATTTCGTAATCAGCGTTTAACGCCCGAGGTAAAAGACTTAAAGGAAGAAATCCTGAGCAATATGATTGCCAAAAGAGATGACTTAATTGCACAGGGAATGGACGAAGATACTGCGACAATGAAAGCAAAAGAAAGTATATCCGCAGTAGATTATCTCATAGACGGAAATCAACTGACAGATGTAGGAAAATATCGTTTGGAATGTACGCAGACGATATTGCTGAACAGTATTATATTCTGGATATTTTCCTTGCCCCTGCTTTTCACGGGCTTTCGGGTATTTTCCTATTTGGGGCTTTTACTTGCGGTCGGATTTGGCGTGCTTTACCTTTGTCAGAGAAAACAATCGTTGGATTCAGTTGCTTTTATTTCAGTCACAGCAAGTGAGAAACGCAAAAAAGTTATTTGGATCGTTTGGAGTCTGTTCGTTATCGTCAGTTTAGGAATGATTGCCGCAATAACTTTTGGAAGTAATATTTGGTTCGGACGTCCTTTCAGTTTGAGCGAGCCATATCAAATGGCAAACATTGCATCAAGGTTTTATCTGCCTTTGCTCACTGTATTTGTTCCTATTACATTCGGTAATTTTACAAGTCTCTTATTAAAAAATCGAAAGGAGTGCGGAGAAAATGAGTAAAAAGAATATACTGATTATCTGCCTTTTTGCGGTTGCAGCAATCCTGTTTTGCACGATACTATTTGGGATTATTCCGTACAACCGGGCACAGGAAGCTGAATATATACGAAAACAAACAGACGCTTTAACGCACGATATTACGTCGATTCAAGAATACAAAAGCCCTTATGTCGGTGACGCAGGTAATACGGGAAATTTGTTTAGGGCATTACCTCTCAACAATGTTTCTATGATGTTTGAAATTGACTCGGAAGCCTGCACTTTGACAGTGAATTATTTAGATACTGTCCAGAATATCGGTGAAGAAAAAGTGCAGAGGGATCTGATTTACAATTCTGTCGCCGCTATGGGTGTTATTGATAACTTAGCCGGAATAACCTATAATTTTTCCGGCGAAAGCTATTCTTTTGACAGGCAAAAAATAGAAGAAGTTTTTGGAAGTCCTCTGTCAGATCTGCTTGAACCGGAAAAATGGAGTAAAGAAGTACAGGAACCGTTAAATTCCGACAATTTTGTCATTCGATTTTTTGATTAACCGGGTGGGAATTGGCATTAAAAATATAAAATATAGATTGTTTTTTTCCTGATTTTTAAGCCGTAAAGTTACGTTAAGGAAGAGTACGATAATAAAGGATATAAAAATTTCCCACTGACACATCGCAGTGGGAAATTTTTCTGATTGTGTCGGGCACGACTCTGATCTTGCAGGTGAGAGTCCTGCCACGGGTGGTTACCGCCAAGTGCAGCAAACCTTTATAAACGTCGTGTTACAGTGATTTTATACGGTACAACAGCCATTGAATTTTTTGCCCGTTGGTTATCCGGAAATATCAATTCCGTTTTCAATGTCTGTAAGTAGGTTTACTCTGCGTAAATGTCTGCCGCCCTCAAACTCCGTTGAAAGGAATACATCGACAATTTTGAGTGCCTCATCAACAGAAACAACGCTTTGCCCCATGCAAAGTACATTTGCATTATTGTGCTTTCGTGTCATTTCGGCAAGATGCTCGTCAGTACATACTGCGGCACGCACACCCTTGACTTTATTTGCCGCCATTGATACGCCAAGACCCGTGGTACAGCATATTATACCGTATTCACATTCGCCCTCTGCAACAGCATTTGCGGCAAGGTATGCATACTTCGGATAATCTACGGATTCCTTAGAAAAACATCCGTAATCCGTAAATTCAATTTCCTTTTCTTTGAGATGTTCTGCGATTGCCGCTTTTAACTCATATGCCCCGTGGTCTGCTCCAAGTGAAATTTTCATTTGTTCATTTCTCCTTTTTCTATTTTTTCCTGCTTTGCTCTGAGTTCACGCTCTGCCTGCGGAAGACGTAAGTATATGGGCATAAGCTGCGCCGATGTACAAAGTCTGTCCTCTTTTGCCATTTTTTCCGCCGCAACAGCAGTACCGTAAGCGTGTTGATATCTTATATTAACAGGTGTCAGAACAACATTGTCGAGCTTTTCACCAAAAGCTCGAAAACATATGTCCGCTCCGTCACCTGCAAGATATACAGTTTCATCATAAAATTCAAGGTCTTTTTCAAGTTCATCAATACTGATTGCCCTGTCCTCGGTTATTCTCTCAACAGTCGTTCCGTTAAGTCTGAAAAGTGCATTATATACCTGACTGCACCTTGCATCCATAACAGCACATACAATGCCGTCAGAATAGGGGAGAGAATAAGCCATAGATTCAAGTGTAGATACGCCTGCACACGGCTTATCAAGCGGCATAGCCATTCCCTTAACTGATGCAACGCCTATTCTCACCCCCGTGAACGAGCCGGGACCTGCATTGATAGCGAATACATCAATATCATTGATATCTGTTTTGCTTGCGGACAGCAGATTTGCAACGATCGGCATAAGTGTTTGACTGTGGGTAGTTTTAATATTGAGATAAAACTCGCCTAAAAGCTTACCGTCACAGAGCAAAGCTGCCGAAACGGGTGAAGCAGAGGTGTCAAGTGCAAGTATTTTCATAGATTTTCCTCCGATTTCCTATTGAGAATATGCGGTGGCGGATTGATACTGCCAAACGGCAGACTTACATATACCGCATATCTGTTCCTTCTATTATAATTTTCCTTGTATTTTCATCAAGAATATCAATTTTTACGGTAATATGATTTTCAGGGAGAAATTCCTCAATATTTTCACTCCACTCAATAATCATAATGCCATTATCCTGATAATCAAAAAATCCGGTACTATACAAATCGTCCCAAGAGCCTACTCTGTACATATCAAAGTGATACACATTAAATTTACCGTTGTATTCATTAACCAGTGCAAAGGTAGGGCTTGACACACCTTCGTCAATACCAAGACCACGTGCAAGACCACGTGTAAAAGCTGTTTTACCTGCACCCATACCGCCAAACATAGCTATAACCTCGGTACCCTTTAGTGTTCGGGCGAAATTTTCGGCAACAGCTTCGGTTTCCTCAGCAGAGGAAGTAATAAATTTCTGCACAATATCCCTCAATTCACAAATACTTTATGTTTTCCACATTAACTCGTAAGGTCAGAGGTTAGCCGGACTTATTTTATATCAATTACAGACTTTATCTGCTCTTCGGAAAATCCTGCCCTACGCATTTTTTCTATCATTTTATTTATGCCTTCAGCCATGCCCTCAGTTCTGCCCTTGGCTACACCTTTAGCCATTCCTTCAGCCATACCCTCGGCTCTTCCTATTTTAATTCCTTCTCTTTTTGCCCCGTTGAGGGCGGTAGCTTCGTCATGCAAACGCTTTTCACGGTAAAAGGCTTCCTGACGTATTTTTTCATCTGCACTTAATTCTCTGAGCATAACTATTGTCTTTTTTACCTCGGGAATATTCGTTGAGTTCTGTATATCCATAAG
>CANQLX010000125.1 GCA_947624835.1 uncultured Clostridia bacterium | reverse complement strand
GATTTTTTATCAAATCCACCTTATTCTCTACTTGACTTTTCTGAATATCAATGCTATAATCAATCTGTTATGTAACAAGTAACTACATAATCCTTGCTCCTACGGGAGCCAAATGTCCAAAAGGAGGTGCATATAAAATGGCAGTTATTAATTCTTACGAGGCTGTATTCGTTGTTTCTCTGAAACAAGGTGAAGACGCTGTAGCTGAAACCGTCAATAAGTTCAAGGCACTTATCGAAAAAAATGCTACTGTTGAAAGCGTAGATGAATGGGGTAAGAGAAAGCTTTGCTATCCTATAAACAAGGAAACAGACGCTTATTATGTTCTCTTTAACTTCAAATCGGAAGCAGCTTTCCCGGCAGAGCTCGACAGAGTTGCAAAGATAACAGACGGTATTCTCCGTTCAATGATAGTTAAGAAGGAAGCTTAATGGAGGAGGTATGTTATAATGAACAGTGTATCTTTATTAGGCAGACTTACTGCTGACCCTGAGTTGCGTCACACACAGTCGGGAATTGCAACAACAAGATTCAGTATTGCAGTTGATCGCCAGTATGTAAAGGCAGGCGAGGAAAGACAGGCAGACTTCATCAATATTGTTGCATGGCGGCAGACGGCAGAGTTCATATGCAAGTATTTTGCAAAGGGTCAACGTATCGCAATCACAGGCTCAATCCGTACAGGCTCATATACTGCTCAGGACGGAACAAAGCGTTATACATTTGATGTTTTCGCTGACAATGTAGAGTTCTGTGAACCAAAGCGTGATTCTTCTTACAGCGGAGGAAACAGCTATAACAGACAGTCCTATTCATCGGCACCGTCAAACAACTCCAGTGCCACCGCATATTCGCAGGGTGACACGGGCGATTTCACGGAAATGCCTTCGGATGAGGACCTGCCCTTTTAATTTTTAAGAACAGGAGGAACTTTAGATGGCAGAAAGAGTCGAAAGAGATAACCGCAGAGGCGGTCGCAAGGGCCGCAAGAAAGTCTGTGCATTTTGTGTAGATAAAATAGAAACGATTGACTACAAGGATATATCCAGGCTTCGTCGCTTTATTTCCGAGAGAGCAAAAATTCTCCCCCGCAGAGTAACAGGAACCTGTGCACGTCACCAGCGTGACCTCACAGTCGCTATCAAGCGTGCAAGATATCTTTCTCTTCTCCCCTATACAAGCGACTGATTAAACATAAGGACCGATGCCCTGCGGCATCGGTCTTTTCAAATGACAGAGAGGAGATTAACAGTATGAAAACAGTATATAAAACAAAGGGAACCTGCTCCCGATCAATAGAAATTGAGCTTGAGGACGGTATTGTAAGGAATGTGGTTTTCAACGGCGGCTGTAACGGGAATACTCAGGGCATAGCCGCACTTGTAAAGGGTATGAAGGCTGAAGACGTTATAAATCGTTGCAAAAACATCAACTGCAACAACAAAGGAACATCATGTCCCGATCAACTCGCAAAAGCGCTTGAGGAAATTCTGCAAAAACAGTAAAAAACCCCACCCCCGACAACTATTGCCGTCGGGGGCGGAATCTATAGGAGAAATGAGTAAACTACTATCCTTATAAACTAATCATCGGAATCAATCCTAACTCATAACTTAACCGCGAGTACACACTCGAAAACTAAATTTTACATTGGAAACAGTCCTGACTTCATAAATTTTATCTATAAGCAAAACCTGCGATTAACCTATTCACACCTGCCCACCCCGACCGTCCATGAACCGACAGATAATCCATAACCTTCAAACTAAATCCTGCAACGGATCATAGCACCAACCTGATCCGCAAATTACCTGTCAAACCGAACCGCCGACATAAACTTCAGGTACAAACGGTACATAATTACTTGTTCAGCCTGCAGCACATCCCCAACCCGTGAGAATACCGTGTGCCATACGGTTATAACACCTACGCAACAAAAACGTATACTGAAACAACGAGGTGTTTTATTCAATTGTAGTTTCTTGATAAGAGGCCGCCTTTGCTCTCACACCGAACAATGCGAGAAGCTGACCGTCATCGTCAGGCACCTCCGTACAGATCAAAGAACTACCGAAAATATACGGTTAAACACCTTAAGTCCGGGGCTGTTTCCGACCGTTGCCGCCTGCTAAGCCAAACGGGGCTGTCTGAAACTCCTGCCCGAAAAAATCATTTTCAGACCGTCTTCTCCCTGTAGAAGACCTCACACCAAGAGGCATCAAGGTCACTTGAAAAAACAGGTTCTATTTCGCCCATCGGAGCTTGCCTCCTTTCGTGGATTAGACTCATCCGAAGTACCACGCAGTCTATGGTTTCTTCGGTTTGTTATCTTGATATTATTATACCACCTTCTTGTAAAATGTCAATAGTTTTTTTAAACTTTTTTTAATTTTTTTATCGGGCTGTAAACAAGGCAAAAACCGAAAGAACCCTATATACATAATTTCTCAAAAAGAAGCACCGTAAGTGCAAAGAGATGTCAGCCGCCTCAGAAACCGCAGTGGACATATTTGCTTCAGTGGGTAGAAACACCCGTTGAACCGACCTGCTCACAATACCTCCGCCCGTTCGGATCAAGCGGTTCAATATACAAAGCCAATCATTCCCTGTTATTTTCGGTATATAAGTATTGGTACTGTATTATTCCAATGAGTCATGATGCAATTATTTTTTATAATATACTTTTTTCTATTGACTTATCATAAAAATAAGTATAAAATATTCAATAAGCGGTTGTTACCACACATTGGCTGGCAGTCAATAATGTAATTGCCCGTCCGATGTATAACTGACCGTAAAAGTTTTAGTGAACGGAGCTGTTAATATGAGCGAAAACGATAAAATTACAAATGATGAAGATATGGGCGAAGTTGATCTCATTTCTCTTCTGGACGAGGAAGGAAATGAGTATGAGTTCGAGGTTCTCGACGAGATTGATTATAAGGACGGTCATTACTATGCACTTATGCCTACCTTTGATCTTCCGGAACAGGATATTGAGTCAGGCAGCACATATATGATATTTGAGGCTGTTGAGGATGAAAACGGAGAACCTCAACTTGCAGAAATTGATGATGAGGATTTGCTTGATGAAATTTCCGAAATCTTTGAGAATAATTTTGATGAAATGCTTGAATAATAAAAGTATAATAATTTAAAATTAGCTATTGATTTTTTAATATTAATGTTGTATAATAATAACCGTAATAAATAAATATTTTTGTTAAAAACGTCTGCCCGATACGTATGATTGCCTCATATAACCCTACAACCCATTAATCGGGAATCCGGCTCCTGTGGTGGACTTCAGACCTCCCGCCTGCGGCGGACGAAGGGAGTATGAAATCATGGGGAGGATACCCACCTGCTTTTTTTCGTAGGCAGGTTATAATTGGCTAAGTACGGTTGGGCGGACTTTTAATCTTTTTTGGTGCAGGTTTCCTGCGCCATTTTTTATTTATCAGATATCTTCCTAAGCTATAAAACAGCAATATTATCCTACTCAAATCATAAGTGTTACAAGATTGTAGTTGCATTATCCGATAAAAAAATATATAATAATCAAAAGAAAAAGGCATTTTTTATATAAATTCACAATCTGTGAGGTGATAACCTTGAGCAGCACAAAAAGAAAACAAAATAATATTGCACTTACAATACTCCTTATTACCCTGATTATAATTATATCCTGTGTATTATCCTTTTTTACTGTCTCGTTTTATGTACGGAACAAAGAGGAGGATAGGAAGGAGTATACGGCTTCACAGATTACCTCTGCGGTTATAGAGAGGATGAATTATGAGAATTTATCCGAAATATCCCCCTCAAATATTTCAAAGTATTATGAAATTCCAAAAGATACCATCAAGGACTGTTCAATGTATATTTCCGCCCGATCGGATAATTTTACCGAAATAGCCTGCTTCAGACTTGCATCCGAGGACAAGCAGGAGCAACTTATGGCAGTTATTAATGACTATATTGCTGAAAAAACAAAAACCTATAAGAGTATCAGAGATAATGCATATTCAATGATCAACACAAGCAGGACGGACATAAAATATCCTTATGTTTTTGTTGCCATAACCTCCGACAGTGAGGCTGCAATAAATGCCTTTGAATCAATCGTGTCAGTTAATTCTGATTCCGTACTGAGCTGAAAAAATAAGATTTTTAATAAACAGATATTATAGAATCGCCGCATCAGGTTTATCAAAACATAATGCGGCGATCATATATTTTATTATCTTAGGGAAACACTGATTTAATCGCGAAAAATAATTCTATATTAGAATAATGAATTATAAAAGGTTTAGACTGTGCT
>CANQLX010000124.1 GCA_947624835.1 uncultured Clostridia bacterium | reverse complement strand
TTTTATCATGTGAATGGCAACGTGGGAAATGAAAATAAAATAGATTTGACCATATACAGTTTTTCCAGTTCTACTGCCAAAGAATATGCCAATAAAAATGGTTTTACTTTTGTGGCAATAGATGAGGAGCCGAGTGAAGAACCAAGCGAGGAACCAAGTGAAGAGCCAAGCGAGGAACCGAGCGAAGATCCGAGTGAGGAATCAAGTGAGGAGCCAAGCGAAGGATCGAGTGACGAACAGAGCGAAGAGCCAAGTAACAAACCGAGTGATAAGCCAACAAATCCCACGGATAACCAGACAAGCGGCGGTACAGGCAATACACTTGATAATACACCCGACAATACCCAAACTGATAATAATACCAGCACCAACACTAATACCAACACAAATACCGATGTGCCGCAAACAGGCGACAGTGGAATAATGTTTGTGCTTGCGGCTATGGTATCGGGTGCAGTGCTTGCAGTATTCAAACGTCGCAAAAAGACAGAAAGATAAAAACGCATTATATGAAGTGCAGATCAAGGTGAAAAAGCAATCGTAAAATTACGGTTGAGTGCAAAGCTTCCGCCGCTCCGATAATAAAACGGAACGGCGGAATTTATTTAAAAAGAAAAAACGATACCCGACATTGTCATATCAATAGGCGATGGTGCGTTTTGGAATTGCACAGGGCTGACAAATGTAATAGTTCTTAATTCAAATGCGGAGATAAGAAATCGTGCGTTTAGATATGTAGAAACGCACACAAATGATGATTTGGTAGTACATGGTATGAAAAGTTCAACTGCGGAAACCTATGCGACTGAAAACGGTTTAACCTTTGTGGCAATAGATGAGGAGTCGAGTTAAGAACCGAGCGATAAGCCGATAAATCCCATGGATAACCGGACAAGTGGCGGCACAGGCAATACACCTGACAATACCCAAACAGATAATAATACCAACACCAATACCAACACCAACACAAATACCGATGTGCCGCAAACAGGCGACAACGGAATAATGTTTGCGCTTGCGGCATTTAAGGCATTGATAGTGTGTATAATGACAGCAAATAAACACATGGGAAAGACAAAAAATAAATTTCTGTCAGTAAAAATTTTATATTTTTACTATCCGCTCGGATTTTTAAATCGTCTATATTATATAGGGATGTTTGTGGATTACATATTTATCCCCAAAAATTTATTTTGAACGGAGGAATATTATGAAAAAATCAAAGAAGAGCATGAAAAAAATCTGTGCGGTTTTCCTTGCCGCCCTTATGCTAGGCGGCAGTGCTGTTACAGTTTTTCCGGAGGTGGCAGAAAGCAGTATTACAGCAGAGGCGACAGGGGGAAATACAGAGGACGGGATTTATTACAAGATTTACCCCGGAGATGTAGTTGAAATAACAGGGTATAACGGAAATGCAAAGGAAATTAATATACCCTCAAAGATTAACGGTATGACTGTTAATGGTATCGCAAATGGGGCTTTTAGAGATTGTCAAAATTTAGAACGGGTGACGATACCTAATAGTGTTACTACAATCGGAGACGAAGTGTTTAAGAACTGTGAAAACCTTAAAAGTATAAAATTGCCGGATAGTTTACATTGGATGGGTTCAAACTTATTTCGGAACTGCAAAAATTTAACCGAGATAACTATCCCCAGTGAGGTAGAAAAAATTCAAGATGGTACATTTGCAGGCTGTGCAGGACTAACAAGTATAGTTATTCCGAACAGTGTCACGAATATAGGAGTTGAAGCATTTGAGGGTTGCAGTACACTGACAGACATCATTATTCCGAACAGTGTCACAAATATAGGATATGAAGCATTTAGGGGTTGCAGTACACTGACGGACATTATTATTCCGGATAGCGTCACAAATATAGGATATGAAGCATTTAAAGATTGCAGCAAGCTGACAGAAATAAAGATTCCATATAGTGTAAAACAGATAGACGGGTGGACATTTATCGGCTGTACAGCGTTAAAAAACATTGATGTGGACGAGAATAATAATTACTATTCATCGCAGAACGGAATTTTGTTCAGTAAGGATACAACGAAATTAATTAGTTATCCTATCGGAAGAACGGATAGGGAATATAATATTCCTAATAATGTAACAGAAATATCGGCATATGCCTTTGAGGATTGTGTATGGCTGGCAAATGTGACAATTCCCGAAGGCGTGACATCAATAGGCGGAGAAGCGTTTGATTTAGGCTTTGGCGGTACATTTAAAGGTTGCACAGGATTAACAAGTATAGTCATTCCGGATAGTGTTAAAGAAATAAGTTGGGGTGCGTTTGACGGTTGTACAGGATTAAAAAGTGTCACTATCGGTAATGGGGAAAAAGTTATTTCCGCTGCTATGTTTAACAGTTGCAGCGAACTGACAAATTTAACAATCAAGAATGGCGTAAAAGTTATAGCAGATCATGCATTTAGAGGATGTTCAAAGCTGACAAATGTAGTAATTCCGGACAGTGTGACATCTATTAGTTTTTGGGCTTTTTATGATTGTACAGGTCTGACAAGTGTAACAATACCCAAAAGCGTAACAAGTATAAATACTGAAGCCTTTGGATATTTTACAAACAGTAATGGGGATGTCGAAAAAGTAAATCTGACCATATACGGTTATACAGGCACCGCAGCCGAAGCATATGCTAATGAAAACGGTTTTACTTTTGTTTCTTTGGACAAAATAAACGGTATGGCTTTGTATTCAAATTATGATTCTTTGGCAACAAAAATGGGTGAAGAAATAAAAATCGGAGTTGCCATATACAAAGATAACGTAAGACAAAAGGATGTTAGCGGAATAACATATGTTGTTGAAAATCCTGATATCTTCAGCGTTGTAGAAACATCTGTTGAAAATGACTGCTCATTTATCACACTAAAGCCTGAAAAAGTCGGAACTTCTTATGTGTCATTTACGGATTCACATACAAATAATTATATTCGTGTTCCTGTGACAGTTGTTGATGTGGGCAGACTTGTTTGTACATCAAGAAATGTTCCGGAAGATGTAGACGTTCCGGAAAAAGGACATACCAATTTTTATAATGTGAATGGTCTGTTTGTTTCCGATTATAAATATGTTGATGATGCAAATGGGGATTGTATAGTATCATTTAATGTTTATAATTCAAAAGCAACATATGGTTCTGTAGAAGTTTATAATAATAAAAGCGAATTGATTAATACGATTGTAATTGATAAGATGGAAGGCAATCCCACAGGTATAAAAGAAGCGTTATGGGATAATGTTTGTCATCTTGTTGGTGATACAATTGACGGAACATTTATGTCTTATAAGCAACAGTCGGGTTTTAGCATTAAAACACCAATAGAGAACCTCCGTATACCAAGCGGCGGATATATAAAAATTACCAATGATGTTAAAAGATCTCCTACTGTAGGCATAGTTAATAGTCTTGATATATTATTGGGTATGATTTCAGTATTTAAAAACGGTAAGGAATTTGGCGATGAGGAAAGTCATGAATTTGCTAAAAAACTTACTATGGAGATGTTGAAAAATGAATATTTTAAGAAAATAGCTAAAGAACCGGATAAATTCTCCGAATATTTACTGGAAAATATTGGAGAAAATCTAACGTTGGACAGTAAAGGGCTTGGACAATTTGGTGAGAGAATACTCACTAATTTGGATGCAATGGGCTGTTTAAGTGTAATAGTAGATTCATCTTTAGATGTTGGAGAAGATTTGTTTATGGATCTTTCCGGACCTTTCGGCGCTATTATGCAGGGAATGTTCTTATTTAGTGATATTGCCAATTTAATTATGCAAATGAATTCATTTGTTAATTCTTGTGACGTGGGGGATATCAGTATTTTGAACCAAGGAGGTCCTGTTCGCAGAATGTCGGGGGTAGAAATTGAATCTAGAACAGCTTTTGATGATGATATGGTAATGCAAGTCTTTAAAATATATGATAACCAAAAATACAAGGATATTTTAAGAGAGGTGTCCCCGGAACTTGAAGAAATGGCAACATACAACATAGCTATGATTAAAAATGCTAATGAAGTGGAACCCAAAGGAAAAGTGACAGTAACAATTCCCATTCCCGGAGATTTGAAAGATGTTGGAGATTTATTGAAGGTAATTAGAGTGAATGATGACGGAACCTTAACAGATATGAAAGCGTCTGTTAAAAATAATTGTTTGGTATTTACCACTGACCATTTCAGTGTGTACATGATTGCTATGAACTTAAAACAGACTGGTGAGGAGCCAAGCGAAGAACCGAGCGAAGAACCGAGTGAGGAGCCAAGCGAAGAACCGAGCGAAGAACCGAG
>CANQLX010000123.1 GCA_947624835.1 uncultured Clostridia bacterium | reverse complement strand
TTTAACTATGAGGTTTCACGCTCACTCGCAGCTTGTGAGGGTGCTGTGCTTATTGTTGACGCTTCTCAGGGAATTGAGGCACAGACACTTGCAAATACCTATCTTGCACTCGATGCAGGACTGGAAATTGTTCCTGTTATAAACAAGATAGATTTACCGAGTGCAGATCCCGAAAAGGTAAAAAAGGAAATAGAGGATGTTATAGGTCTTCCGGCTGAGGATGCCCCTTGTATTTCCGCAAAAATGGGCATAAATATACATGAAGTAATGGAGCAGATAGTGGAGCTTATTCCTCCGCCTCAGGGTGACAGCGATAAACCGCTTCAGGCACTTATTTTTGATTCTTATTATGACAGTTATAAGGGCGTTATAATTTATGTAAGGCTCAAAGAGGGACAGGTTCATGTTGGTGATACAATAAGACTTATGGCGTCGGGTTCGGAGTTTACTGTTGTAGAGCTTGGTTTTATGCGTGCCACAAATCTCGAACCGGCAGAGGTATTGTATGCCGGAGAGGTAGGTTATATAGCGGCTTCAATAAAAACCGTAAGTGATGCTCGTGTAGGAGATACAGTAACGCTTGCGGACAGACCGGCGGAAAATCCGCTTCCCGGATATCGTGCCGTTCAGCCCATGGTGTTCTGCGGAATATATCCGGCAGACGGTGCAAAATATGGTGATCTCCGTGATGCCCTTGAAAAGCTTGAACTTAACGATGCTTCGCTTTCGTTTGAACCTGAAACATCAATAGCCCTCGGTTTTGGTTTCCGCTGTGGTTTTCTCGGACTTCTTCATATGGAAATAATACAGGAACGTCTTGAAAGGGAATATAATCTTGACCTCATAACGACAGCACCGAGCGTAATATATAGGATAACCAAAACCGACGGTACAGTGGAAATGATAGATAATCCTACAAATTATCCCGATCCCGGTACGGTAGCTTTGGCGGAAGAACCGATGACAGAGGCTCATATATATGCACCGAGTGAATACGTGGGAAATATAATGGAGCTTTGTCAGGACAGACGAGGTACGTTCCGTGATATGAAATATATTGATTCGGATAGAGTTGATATACATTATGATCTTCCGCTTGCGGAGATAATATACGATTTCTTCGATACATTGAAATCACGGACAAGAGGATATGCATCATTCGATTATGAGCTTACGGGATATCAACAGTCAAAGCTTGTCAAGCTTGATATAATGCTTAACGGCGAGACAGTGGATGCATTGTCGTTTATAATTCATGCGGATAAAGCATACGCAAGGGCAAGAAAAATGGCGGAAAAGCTAAAGGAAAAAATTCCAAGACAGCTTTTTGAAGTTCCGATACAGGCGTGCATAGGCGGAAAAATTATTGCCCGTGAAACAGTAAAAGCTATGCGTAAGGACGTTCTTGCAAAATGCTACGGCGGTGATATTTCCCGTAAGAAAAAACTGCTTGAAAAGCAAAAAGAGGGTAAAAAACGTATGCGTCAGCTTGGTTCTGTAGAAGTACCGCAGGAGGCATTTATGGCTGTGCTTAAACTTGACAGTGATCAATAGCTAAGTATAACGGAGATTTGTAACCGATGAAAAAGACAGTATTATTATATAATTTTAATGAAAATGAACTTCCTGTGCTGAAAAGAGCAATTATGCCTTTACATTTCGGCATTAAAGTAATAGTCGGAGATGATATTTATTTGCCCGTGGGATATCTTGCGGAAATTACGGATAATTCTGAAAAAAGAGTATGCGGCGGAGAAATATCGGGAAAGCTTGTTGTTATGGGTGGTTTTGGAAATTCAGATATAGACAGACTTATTCTTGCTATGCGTAAGGCAGGTTTCGGAAGAGAAGTACTTAAGGCTGTTATCACCCCGGTAAATTCAGAGTGGTGCGGGGTCGAGCTTTATAACGAAGTTAATAAAGAACATGAACTGCTAAGTAAAAAATAATGTATTACACATATATGCTTTATTGTAAAGACGGTAGTATTTATACGGGTATTGCAAAAAATATAGAAAAGCGTATGTCGGAACATTTCGGGAAAACAGTGAGATGTGCAAAATATACCCGTTCGCATAGTGCAGAAAAGCTTGCCGCTGTGTGGGAAAGCGAAAATAAGTCCTCTGCTTCCGCTCTTGAATACAGAATAAAGAAATTAAAAAGGGAAAAGAAATTGTGTTTGATATCAGATAATGATATGACAGTTTTTGGTGACAAGATAATATCAAACAAATATATAAGGGTAGATTTGAAAAAAATCGGAGAGTGAATATTTTTTGGCGGATATATACGGTTTATTGAAAAAATATTACGGTTACGACAGATTTCGTCCGGGACAGGAAAATATAATTAGAAATATATTATGTGGCAGAGATGTTTGTGCAATAATGCCGACCGGTGCAGGAAAATCTGTTTGCTATCAGATACCCGCAATTGCGATGAATGGTATTACTCTTGTTATTTCACCTCTTATTTCTCTTATGCAGGATCAGGTTCGCATATTAAAGGCGGCAGGCATACCCGCAGCATATATAAACAGCTCCCTTACTCCGTCAATGATTGAGCTTGCCCTAAGCAGAGCCGCCAAGGGGGCATATAAGATAATATATGTAGCACCCGAAAGGCTTGAAAGCGGAAGGTTTATTGCATTTGCCAAAAATGCCAATATATCACTTATTGCCGTGGACGAAGCACATTGTATTTCCGTATGGGGACAGGAATTCCGTCCGGGATATCAGAGAATAGCGGATTTTTATTCAATGCTCAGCCACCGCCCCGTTATTGCGGCATTTACGGCAACAGCCAATATGAGGGTAAAAAAAGATATTGAGGAAAAGCTCAGACTTATATCTCCGTATAATATATGTTCAGGCTTTGACAGACCTAATCTGTATTTCGGAACATATTCCCCGGTCGGGGAGTCCGAAAACGGTATAGGAACAGATACAAAAAATTCATTTATTATTGATTATATAACACATCATAAAAATGAAAGCGGTATAATCTATTGTATGACGCAAAAGCTTACAGAAACGGTTGCGAATACGATAAGAGAAGCAGGTTTTTCCGCAGAGGCTTACCATGCCGGGATGAGTACAGAGGTCAGACGTAGAATACAGGAGGATTTTACCTTTGACAGGACTAAGATAATAGCGGCAACAAGTGCGTTTGGAATGGGAATAGATAAGCCGGATGTACGGTATGTGATACATTACAATATGCCGCCAAGACTTGAGGATTATTATCAGCAGGCGGGACGTGCCGGCCGTGACGGCGTAAAGGCGGAATGTATTCTGCTTTATTCGTACAGTGATTACCGTTTTATAAGGGACTATTTCATATTGAGAAATAATGATGTGGAGACTGCTGAAGATACCCGATATTTCATGAACATAAAGCAGAAGGAGGAGCATATTGCGGCGGAGCTTGACGGACTCAATCAAATGAAATACTATTCCGCTTCCGGCGGTATGTGCCTCAGGAAAAGACTTTTAGGCTATTTCGGTGAGATTCTTAACAGACCATGCGGTAATTGCAGTGTATGTCTTAAGGATACGGATATAAGACGCAGGGGAGGATTTGGGTCGAAGCCGGATGAGATTAAATATGATGAAGTTTTGTTTGCAAGACTTAAGGCAAGGGTGAAGATTATTGCTGTACAAAGTGGGATACCGACATATTCGATAGTAAACGATCCTGTTCTGAAAACACTTGCAGCGGAAAAGCCCGCAACAATAGAAGAATTATCAAAAACGGCCGGGCTTGGTACGGTAAAAATACGAAAATACGGAGATGCACTGTTGGAAGTTATAAATACATATAAAGATGAGGGAGTGGAGCAGAGTGAAGGACGAAATAAGACAGACACTTATTGATATGGGCGAAAATAAGTATGGGGATTTTCAATCCGTTCTTGTTCCCGGAAAGAATAATATTATAGGTGTGCGTATTCCGAAGCTGAGGGAATATGCCAAAAGGTTAGCTAAAGAACACAGTGAGTCGGCACTTGAGGGTGAGGATATTTATTATGAGGAAGTAATGCTTAGGGGACTTATTATAGGATATTTGAAAACCGATACAAACAAACGCCTCAGGCTCATAGAGGCTTTTGTTCCGCTTATAGATAACTGGGCTGTGTGTGATACCTTTTGTTCTACATTGAGATTTACCGATAAAAACCGTGAGGTTATGTGGAATTTCCTACAGCCGTATATTCGCTCCGAAAAGGAATTTTACGCACGTTTCGGTGCAGTAATGCTTCTTGATTATTATATTAGTGAGGAATATATAGATAGAACGCTTACTGAATTGTCAAAAATAAATACAGCGGAATATTATTCCTCAATGGCAGTGGCATGGGCTGTTGCGGAATGTTATATTAAATTCCCCGACAGGACAGAACCATATATTGTTCAAAAAATTTTTGATAAGGATACACATAACAGGGCAATACA
>CANQLX010000122.1 GCA_947624835.1 uncultured Clostridia bacterium | reverse complement strand
ATGTAGACAGCCTTAATGCTGTCACGAGGAATTTCAAGCAGATCGGATAAAAATGCAGCTATGACATCCTCATTATTCTCATTTCCGAAAATACGCTTAAATATGATATCGAGCTTCAGCATTACAATTTTTTCATCTCTGTTCATTTCAGACACCCCCGTGCTGATAAGTAATTACAAACCTCAGAAAAGACCCGTAATCCTGCCATTTGAATCAACGTCAATCTTTTCAGCTGCCGGAGTTTTCGGTAATCCGGGCATAGTCATAATATCGCCGGTATAGACAACAACAAAGCCGGCACCGTTTGACAGACGTACATCACGCACGGTTATTACAAAATTCTCCGGTCGTCCGAACAGGGAAGGGTTATCCGAAAGAGAATACTGAGTTTTTGCAATACATACGGGATAATCAGATACACCCAATTTTTCGATATCGGCAAGAGCCTTTTCAGCCTTAGTGGTATATACAACACTATCCGCCCCATAGATATTTTTGGCTACTGTCTCAATTTTTTCCTTAATGCCCATCTTATCGGGGTAAATTGTCCTAAAATCGGACGGCTTTTCAGCGGCGGCAATAACCTTTTTTGCAAGAGCCATTCCGCCCTCGCCGCCCTTTGCGAATACCTCGGACATAGCAAAGTCCGCACCCATCTCAGTACAGAATTTTTCAATGTATTCAAGTTCTGCGTCACTGTCGGTAAGAAAGCGGTTTATGGCAACAACTGTCGGTATTCCGAATTTATGCATATTTTCGATATGTGCGCCGAGATTTACAATACCCTTTTTGAGTGCATCAAGATTTTCCTTTGTAAGCTCTGTTTTCGGTACACCGCCATTATATTTGAGTGACCTGACAGTCGCAACGATAACAGCCGCACTCGGCTTCAAGCCCGCCTTACGGCATTTTATATCGAAGAACTTTTCCGCGCCCAGATCCGAGCCGAAACCTGCTTCTGTAACGCAGTAATCGCCGAGCTTGAGTGCAAGCTTTGTTGCCCTCACGGAATTACAGCCATGTGCGATATTTGCAAACGGACCGCCGTGCATAAGCGCCGGAGTACCCTCGAGTGTTTGTACGAGGTTAGGCTTTACAGCGTCCTTGAGGAGTGCCGCCATAGCACCCTGAGCCTTGATATCACTTGCATAAACGGGTTTTCCGTCGGTGGTATAGGCAATAAGAATATTACCAAGTCTTTGTTTGAGGTCGTCAATATCATTTGCAAGACAGAGTATAGCCATAACCTCGCTTGCAACGGTTATGATAAAACCGTCCTCACGTGGAACACCGTTCATTTTTCCGCCAAGACCCGCAACTATACTTCTAAGCTCCCTGTCATTCATATCAAGACAGCGTTTTATAAGTATTCTCCTAACATCAATCCCAAGAGAGTTACCCTGCTGAATATGGTTATCAAGCATAGCACAGCAAAGATTATTTGCGGCAGTGATAGCGTGCATATCTCCCGTAAAGTGCAGATTGATATCCTCCATGGGGATAACCTGAGCATAGCCGCCGCCGGCAGCACCGCCCTTTATTCCGAAAACAGGACCGAGTGACGGTTCACGCAGTGCAAGCACGGTTTTTTTGCCGAGTAAAGACAATGCATCACCAAGACCGACTGAGGTTGTGGTTTTTCCCTCGCCGGCAGGGGTGGGGTTCATTGCCGTAACGAGGATAAGCTTACCGTCGGGCTTATCGTACATTCTGTCAATAAGTGATTCCGTCAGTTTAGCCTTATATTTGCCGTAAAATTCAAGCTCATCCTCATTTATACCGAGTTTAGCGGCAATTTCTCCTATAGGTCTGATATCCGCCTGTTGTGCAATTTCTATATCTGTAAGCATAATGACATCCCCGTTTCTTTCGGATTATTACAGAGCATAAATACATCTGTTACTCTAATTTTAACATAAAATGCCCCATGATACAATACAAACACAAAATTTTATCTGTTACGCTGTGAATATTCAAAAATGCGGAATAAGGGCTGTAAAGTCAGGCATAATAATCAAGAACGCTTTCGTTTTCAAATTCCTCAATGGAATATGTAGGTGTATAATCCCCAATATGCAGTAATTTGTTGGGTATGACAGTGTTGTTATCATAATTTCCCTCAAGTATTTTTATCAGATTTTCGGGTTTCAGTACCCAGTCAAAGCAAGATTTCCATTTTCCGTTTCTGCCCGTGAGGAAATCGGAATTTTCGATTTTTCGGAAAAATTCGGTAAAATCACCGCCGAGCTGCGTATATGCAGCTTCGATTTTCTTTTTACGGCTTTTGTTCAGAGTTGTTGCTCTTGGAAGAGATTTGCATATATTATTAAACTCCCCGATAATTTTTTCGCAGTCGATATTATTTTTCCCGGCTGATTTGCATTTCGTCTGCACATGGAGATTTTTCTCCGTATTCTCTGTTTCTTTATCTGTTTCTTTATCTGTATCTTTTTCTTTCTCTTTCTCTATATCTGCCGTTACATTTTCGTTACATTGTAACGCTTTATTTTTTCTTGATTTTCTGACACGCTGAGCAGAGGATGATTCGCTGCCCTCCATTTCGGCAAGCTCTGTAAGAAGTATATCGCCGTTGTCAGATATCACCGCCTGTCCTGTTTTTATGAGAAATTCAAGGGTTTTATGTACCTTTTCGGTATCCTCATTAATCCTTATTGCGATTTCCTCTTCACAGCTTGACAGTATATTACTATATATGATTTTCCCCTCGGAGTTGAGAGCCGAAAGCAGCATTTTCATATATATTATAACCATTTCGCCGCCGCCCTCAAGCATTCTCATAGCCTTTATGTCAAGTCTGTCAAAAAAATTATCCCTGAGCTTAAGCCAATAAAATCTTTTATCTGTCATAAATAATACATCTCCGTTTCATTAATTTGCTTAAAGTGCCGCAGTCGGGCGGATTACTTTTACGTTTTTAACATAGTTGGGTACGTCAGTTACCGCAACGTTACATTGTACTGTTTTGTAACACGCCCGACGGCTTTCTTATAAGTAGGGCAAAAAAAGAAAAAGTTTGACCCTATCGGGTCAAATATTTATAATTATGCGAAAAAAAGTAAATACTATCCTTGGGTGGTATTGTATGAAAAGAAAAATCAACTGCAATATAGCTTTGTTTTCATTCGGCGGACTGTCATATGGTCTGATAGAGATATTGTGGCGCAGATACACGCATTGGTCCATGATTCTGACAGGCGGACTGTGTTTTACGGTACTTTATCGTATATTCAAGAATCTTACCGATATTGCCATGTGGAAAAAATGCTTTATCGGAAGTTCTGTCATAACAGCCGTGGAATTTGTTGTGGGATGTGTAGTTAATTTGTGGGGCAAGCTTAATGTATGGGATTATTCAAACCTGCCTGTCAATTTCTGCGGACAAATTTGTCTGTATTACAGTACCCTTTGGGGATTTCTGACAATTCCGATAGCAAAAATCTGCAAAGCAATACAAAAAAAGTATAATTTCTGAAAATTCGGTTTTACGGCAAAAATTATCTTGAAGTCAGAGGAAAAAAATGATATACTGAAATGTATGCCGTAATGCCGGGTGCAAAAAATCATGCATGGAGGCATTAACAAATGGCTGATAAAAAGCAAACAAAGAATACCGTACAAAATCCTGCGGAGCATCCCGATGTGCCGACAACGGCAGAAGCGGAAAAGCTTGAATGTGCCGAAAAGCTTTCCGATATGATTATTGAATCGGGGTCGATTATATCGGCCTGTGGGAAATATACGGTACAGTGTCTTACTATCATAGGGCAGATCGAGGGGCATTATATACTTTCCCCTCAAACAAAGACAACAAAATACGAGCATATTATACCGCAGCTTGTAGCAGTAGAGCAGAGCGAGGCAATAGACGGCTTGCTTATTATTCTTAACACCGTTGGCGGAGATGTCGAGGCGGGACTTGCGATAGCAGAGCTTGTTGCGGGAATGACAAAGCCTGTTGTATCGCTCGTTCTTGGCGGAGGTCATTCGATAGGTGTGCCGATAGCCGTTGCTGCCAAGAAGTCGTTTATAGCAAAATCCGCAACGATGACGATTCACCCTGTGAGAATGAACGGACTTATGCTGGGAGTTCCGCAGGCATTTGAATATTTCCAGAGAATGCAGAGGAGAATAACCACATTCGTAACGGACAATTCGGATATTTCTCCCGAAAGATACAACGAGCTTGCAATGAATACGGACGAGCTTGTTATGGATATCGGAACAATACTTGACGGAAGTGATGCGGTTGAAGAAGGTCTGATAGGAAATCTCGGTTCGCTGAACGATGCGGTCAGTGCTCTTTATGATATGATAGATAAGGCAAAGGCAAAGGAAAAAAAGAAAAATACTAAATCGGCAAGAAAAACAAAATAGTGGAGGATTCATATTTTCCATACGGCGGAATAATATAATTTCGGGGGAAGTTTCCCGATATTCTGCCGTCAGGCTTAGTCCGGTGGTGAAATGTCAAGAGGAAAATAAATAAAAACAGGTTA
>CANQLX010000121.1 GCA_947624835.1 uncultured Clostridia bacterium | reverse complement strand
TTTAGTGCAAAACGTATATTATATTATGTTTTTATTTGTTGTGTATCGTTTACAGCATTGGTTTTGATACTATCTGTACTTAATTACGGTATTAATCATTCATCAAGTG
This sequence comes from uncultured Clostridia bacterium, assembly GCA_947624835.1. GTDB lineage: Bacteria > Bacillota > Clostridia > Oscillospirales > Acutalibacteraceae > UBA1213. The sequence continues at coordinate 4,439 of CANQLX010000121.1, read as the reverse complement.
TAAATTATTTCTATATCATGCAATATTTTTCGGTTTGCTTTTTAATATCATTGGTTATGTTTTTTACGGATAAGCTTACCGAAAACAGCAGTAAGCTTGTAAATATAATTACACATATTGCTGATATAACCTTCTGGGTATTCGGTCTTGGAGGATTTGTATATGATTGGTTTCCACTGACAGCATTAGGTTTCGGTATTGCATTTGGTGTACTGATTGGAGTATATATTTTAACCTGTATTATTATGTATCTGTTTGATAAAAAATGGGTAGATGATATAAATAAAATAATTACGGAACAAAGAAAGGTGAGAATGAATGATAAAAAAGATAATTGAGGTAAACGGTCTTGTCAAGGAATATAAACAGCTCAGAGCGGTGGACGGTTTATCGTTTGATGTGTATGAAAAGGAAATCATAGGCTTGCTCGGACCTAACGGCAGCGGTAAATCAACAACCATTAATTCTATACTGTCGCTTTTGAAATACAGTGAGGGAAGTATAAAAATTTTCGGAAAAGAAATGAAACCTGATGCTTACGATATCAAGCGTGAGATCGGAGTAATTTTTCAGGAGGTAGCGGTATTCGAGGAGCTTACTGTCTATGATAATATTGACTATTTCTGCGGTTTATACATAAAAGATAAAAAGCAGAGAAAACACTATGTCGAGGATGCCATTAATCTTGTCGGCATAGGGGATTATAAAAAATTCTATCCGAAACAGCTTTCGGGAGGACTTCTAAGACGACTTAATATAGCCTGCGGTATTGCACACAAGCCGAAACTGATTTTTTTTGATGAGCCTACGGTTGCGGTTGATCCTCAAAGCAGGAATAATATACTTGAGGGAATAAAAAAGCTGAGAGATGACGGAGCAACAATTCTTTATACAACCCACTATATGGAGGAAGTTGAGCAGATATGCGACAGGATTATCATAATTGACAAGGGAAAAATCATAGCAAGCGGAACTTCCGACAGTTTGAAAAAACTTGCAAAGGTCGGAGAAAAAATCACAGTTGAGATATATAAGCTTAATGATAGTATTATTGAGGAAATCAAAGGTCTTAAACACGTCATAAATGTTACATATGATTCAAATCTTATGGTTGTATCGTATGACGGAGGAAAAAATAATATTGCAGATATGATAGATTTTCTCCGCAATAATGAAATATCCTATAATAAGATATATTCGGAAAGACCGACACTTAATGACGTATTTCTTGAAATTACGGGCAAGGAGCTGAGAGATTGATGTTTATACATAATTTTAAATATTCGCTTTTGCTCCTGCTGAAAAACAAACAGCTGATTTTCTGGACACTTGCCTTTCCTCTTATAATGTGTGTGCTTTTTAATATGGCATTTTCGGATGTTACAGAAAAAACGGGAAAATCTGACCCTGTGAATATCGCTGTTATAAATGACGATGACTTTAAGAGCAACAGTATATATAAAGACACTCTGAAAACTCTCGGAGAGGGAGATGACAGAGTTTTCAATATTAAATACGTCAGCTCTGATAAGGCGAAAAAACTTTTGGAGGACGATGAGATAGCAGGTTATCTTTCGGTCAATGGCGATGATGTCAAGGTTACGGTAAATTCCACAGGAATTGATGAAACCATTTTTTGCTATGTTATAGATGAGATAAAGAGTGACTCTTCCGTTATAAAAGATATCGGAGAAAGTAAAATCGAACATGAGATAAAAAACGGAAATATGAATATTGATTATGAAAAAATATATAATGACGTTTCCCGAAAAGTTCTTAAATCAGATGTGAGTATTAAGAATAATTCCTCCGATAATATGAGTGATTTTGTTATAGAATATTATTCTCTTATAGCAATGGCTTGTATGTACAGCGGAATATTATCTATGACGCTTATTAATTATAAGCTGGCAAATATAACTTCTGTCGGAAAAAGAACATCAATAAGTCCGGCTAAAAAGGGCGGTATGCTCCTCGGCTCACTTTCAGCGGCATTTTTAGTACAGCTGTTCGGTTTGCTTTTACTGTATCTTATGATGATTTTCTATGTGGGGGTAGATTTCGGAAATAATCTGCCAATGATAATACTTATTTCGATCCTCGGTTCTATTTCAGGTCTGACATTGGGAATAGCTGTTGCGGTATTTTTCAAAATGGGGGAGAATGCCAAAACAACCGCACTTATCGGAATAGTAATGGCAGGCTGTTTCCTTTCGGGAATGATGGGTATAACAATGAAAAATGTAATTGACAAGAGTATTCCAATTCTCAATAGGATAAACCCCGTTGCGATGATAACCGACGGATTGTATGCGCTCTATTATTATGATAGTATGGACAGATTTATTATTAATGCGGTCAGCCTGATAATATTCTCGGCTGTAATGCTTATTATATCATGGAGAGGATTAAGGAGGCAGAGATATGACAGTATTTAGTGCCTTTCTTAAGGTAATTAAAAAAAATATAGTTATGATAATAATTTATACGGGGATAGTAATTATTTTTGCAGGTCTGAATATGCAGACGGATAATACAAACGGTAAATTTGTAAGCGAAAAGCCGAGTGTATTAGTAATAAATAATGACAAAGGCTCGGAGATATCGAACAATTTTGAAAAATATCTTGAGGATAATTGTGAAATTGCGGAAATAAGCGGTGACGAGGCAATTTCAGATGCACTTTTTTACCGTGAGATCTGTTGTGTTATAACTATCCCGAAAAATTTCGGAAGAGATACACTTAACGGTAAATCGCCGGCACCGGAGATAAGATCAACAGGGGAGGGCGATGCTGCATTTACAAAAATACTTATGAGCAGATATATTCGAGTTCTAAATGTATATGCAGACGATATTTCGGACGAAAAGGAGCTTATCAAGTCTGTGAATGAGGCAGTATCCGAAAAGGCTGAAGTTGAAATGACAACAAAACTCAATATATCCTCACTCGCAAAGGCTTCGACATATTTTAACTTTGCTGCATATAGTCTGATGTCCTGTATTTTGTTTATTATATGCCTTGTACTATCGAGCTTCAATAATCTGATGATACGCAAGAGGACGATAGTTAGCAGCAAGAATTATAAAAAATATAATTTTGACCTGTTTATGTCGAGTCTTACATATGTTTTGGCGGTATGTTTTTTCTTTGCTGTTCTCGGTTATATTATGATAGGGGATACGCTGCTCACGGTAAGAGGAGCAATGTACATACTTAATATGTTTATTTTCAGTGTAACAACCTTGGCACTTGCATATTTTCTGAGTACATTTCTTCTTCCAAAAAATGCAATAACAGGGCTTGTCAATGTGATAACTCTCGGTTCGAGTTTTCTATGCGGTGTATTTGTTCCGATAGACTTCCTTGGAGAGGGCATCAAGGCAATAGCACATATTTTTCCCACCTATTGGTATATACAGAACAGTGAGATAATTACAACAGCGGAAAATCTCGGTGCTGAGTTGCCGTCGCTTGTGTCGAATTCGCTTATACTTATCGGATTTACGATATTATTTGTAATATGCGGAATATTCGTATCCGGCAAAAAGAGAAAAATAGCATAATAAAAAATCAGAGGACGCTAAAATCCTCTGATTTTTATTTTATTCAGATCTCAAGGCAACGACAGGATCCTTTCTTGCCGCACATTTTGCGGGAATAAAGCCGCCTATCATTGTAATGAATGTACTAATAATAATTAGAATTATTGACGGCAGTATGGGAAGTGAAATCGTTATCGCACCGCTTTCGACAATACCCATAGAACCAATGACGGCATTTGCAGGTATGCAGAATAATGCCGCGACAGCTACTCCGATTATTCCGGAAAGTAATCCGATAATAAAGGTTTCTGCATTGAATACCTGAGAGATATTTCCTTTTGATGCACCTAATGCACGGAGTATTCCAATTTCCTTTGTACGTTCCAAAACGGAAATGTGTGTTATAATACCGATCATTATGCAGGAAACAACAAGAGAAACCGCAACAAAAGCTATAAGTATATAGGAAATTGTATTTATCATGCTTGCGATCCTGTCAGTTATATCCTTTATGTAATCCACATACTTAATTTTTTCATTATCCCCGACAGAGTTATTATATTCGTCAAGAAGCTTCAAAATACCTTCTTTACCGTCAAAGCTATCCGGATATATTACTATTGACGCAGGATTTTCATAAGCAACATAACCTATTTCATACAAGGTCGTATTAAGATCCTTTGGGAAGAACCAAGCATTGTCATAAAAATCTAAAATTTGATCGTCAGTTGCTGTTTCAAGCCATTTATCAAATTGATTAATCGGGTTATACTCGGTTTCTTCACCCTCTCCGATGCCGGAGTTCGGATTGGAATCACTGAACATAGATGATACAAATTGTATTTTAGTACTGTCGTCCATATTTTTAAAAGCATTTTTTATAGCTTTTACTA
>CANQLX010000120.1 GCA_947624835.1 uncultured Clostridia bacterium | reverse complement strand
TTTTAATTCATGTTCTATAATATGTATATACAAGACAATGCGTAAGTATCTCGCATAAACATAAATAAGGAGGAAACGATGAAAAAGTTCATTTGTAAAATGTGTGGAAAAGAATTTGAAACGACCGCCAATCATGCGGATTATTGCTCGGAATGTCGTTACGAGCGTCAGAAACAACGCTCACGTGCATATACTGCTAAGAAGAAAAGCCAAAGCACATTCCGCTCTGTAGGAGATACAGATATATGTCCTCAATGCGGCAAGGCTTTTATAATTAATTCTCCGAGTCAAAAGGTCTGTGCAGACTGCCGCAAAGCATATAATAATCAACGCAACAGAAACAGTAATAATGCCTATACGGAAAGGAATTACGACAAACTGTCGGCATTCGTAAAAAAGGGGGAAAGGGATAAACTTAAAGCTATATGCCAACAGCATAATATCAGTTTAAACGAGCTGATCAACAGGGGGATTACCTTGGCTCTTGCTGAACTACAAGAAAAGGATAGCGATTAACTACTCAAGTAAACCCTTATTTCTGCTCCTGTCGTTATTTTTAAAGTATTGTTCAAGCGACTCCCTTGCAAATTCAAATTCCTTAAGTTCGCCGACAATCCGCTTATATTCTTCATTCAATGTCTTACGCTGCTCCATTAATTCCGCTCTTTGCCGCTCCAATGTTTCAAGCTTCGGCAGCTTTTTATCAGGATAGATTTCTGTAAGCTCCTTTACCACGTTTTCGTAATTTTCTATTGCGGAAGCGTGTTCTTTTTTATATTTCGGACTTCCACCTAACCTTCTGTATTCATCATAAACAGGTTTGTATTTTTTATATTTTCTGATATCCTTTATGCAATCATATATATCATCTATCTTCGATTGAAGTCCGTTAAGCTTTGCGACAATAGCCATTCGTTCGTTGTATGTCATTGCGGCTTTATTTTCAAATTCATTTTGACTTTGGATTTGATGTGTTGATAAAAAGTTTATCAGTCGAGAGGCTTCTTTCATGTTCTGAATTTCAGCCCAGTTGAGCAATCCTTTGGAATTCTGAAAAACATCTTTTGAAGTATCAATAATTTTCGTATGAATGTCCCGTCCGCTGACACCTGTATTCAAGATATGATACTGCTCAATTCTTTTTTTAATTTGCGGCTCATCATAATACCAACCTATTGTCCGTCCTCGTGCAAATTTTTCTTGACCGGGCATACGGAATTTTATTTTAATAACGTTCTGAGGCGTGTACACACACTCAATATTTTTTCCCCGGATTTTTTCGAGAAAATCGTCAAAGTCTTTACTCTCCATTATAGTTTCATCAATAACGTGACGAAGCTTTGATTTCCATGATTTCCCCATTAAATCCTGCTGCCATTCATAATAGCATTTTCTTCCGTTCATATTAGGTTTTTCTATAACAGATATTCCGTGTTCCCTGCAAATTTCATCACTGAAATTTCGTAACTTTTTCCAAGAGTTTTTGCCCCGATTTTCCGTATACTCAAAGGTTTTATAATCCGTAAAGCTGACGTTGTTGAAGATGATGTGGTTATGAATATTTTTCTTATCCACATGGGTAGCAATTATGTATTGATACTTACCTCCGAGCAGCTTATCGGCAAGCTCCTGTCCGATTTTCATAGCTTGCTCCGGAGTAACTTCCTGCCCATCAAATGACTGATATATATGCTGTGCTAACACATCCCCTCTGCCACTTCCGAATGAACGGATATCAAGAAATTCCTCCTCCGATTTCTGAGGGTCTAATGAACACACATAGCTGCCCGTGAGTAACCCATTCTCGGTTTTTTCGGGGTTGGTAATGTATGCTATTGCTTTAGTGAGAGTAGTACGGATTGGATGGATTTCAGTGACTGCCATATATCACTCATCACCTCTCTTATATATTCAAAATCTTCATCATACATTCGGCTTGTTGAATTAACACGTATAGACATCTGATTAATATTACGCTGAATACCGCCAAGTGATTTTTGTATTTCATTGATTTTTTGATTATCGTATTTTACGATAACTCCGGCTATTGCCATTTTACGGATGTATGCACCTGTGGAGCTGCTTTCTGCAATCTTAGCTTTTTGCTTTATAAATTCTTTTTCATCCTGCGTAACTCTCAATGTAAGATAGACATTTCGCTTTTCTTCATTTTGCATTAACTCACCTCCTGTTGTTTCTTAAATCGGCGGAAAATCTTCCGCCGGTAACGGGGTCTTAGGGGCTGCCCCCTAACAAGCACAATGCCTGACGGAACGGAGGGCATTTTGGCTAAGTGTGACACACTTAGCAGTGCTTGCTATTCTTCAGAACGGATTTTAATCACATTTTACAACTTTAATAATTCCTCCTATAAATAATCCGCATTTTTTCAAAAATCTCAACCTTTTTTTGCAGAGAAAAAAGGAAAAGTTTGTTGAAATTTACAGAATAATATGATATACTTTTGTTGTCAATCATTCGTCTGTTCATTGATGTTTAAACCGGTGAGGTGTAGACATTATGGACAGTAAAAAGAATATTAAAAATGAAGTAAAAACAGCATCCGATATTCCTGAGATTTTGAAACAAATGGATCGCGATACACGCTATCTTCTCTATGAGAAGGATCGTGGGCATGGAAAGGTTCGCAGGGAGTTTGTACGTTTTGATGAAAGGTTTATCAGATCTCCGTTAAGCGTTGAAGAAATGATAAATCGTAAAAATAAACGTGTTGCTCTTTTCAAAGCGTTATCCGAAATGTCCGGTGAGGAAAATGAAATTATTTCCGAGTGTTTTTTTGATAACATAAAGGTCAATTATACTAAGCTCGGGAGAAAACACGGTATAACCGGACAGGCATATAAGAAACGACTGGATCGTGTTTTGATTAAGCTTAAAAAGTTAGTCATTTCATACTATGAGGAATATTGATTTTTGTACAAAATGTAGATTTTTAAAAAAATTGTACATTTTATGGTTGAGATTCGGCTGTTTTTGCGGTTTGTTAATAGGAGGGTAATTCTCCTAAATGCGTTTACCTTCTTGATTTTTCTGTAAAAATGTGATAAAGTATTGAAACACTCGGTTTCAATCGTTGCCTGTTTGAAAAGAAAGGAGTATTTATGAATAAGCAAACAGGACAACAGTACAAAATCACAGCCCTTTATGAAAGGCTTTCATCTGATGATGAGCTGCAAGGTGATTCGAACAGCATAATTCATCAAAAAGAAATTTTGGAAGAGTTTGCTGTCAACAATGGTTTTAAGAATTGCAAACACTATGTTGATGATGGGTTCTCCGGAACAAATTTCAGCAGACCGGACTTTCAGCGAATGATAGCTGACATTGAAAATAACATGATCGATACGGTTATTGTCAAAGACCTTTCAAGGTTCGGCAGGAGTTATATTGATGTTGGTTATTATACCGAAAAATTTTTTGTTGAGCATGATATAAGGTTCATTTCTATAACCGATAACGTGGATTCAATGAAAGGTGTAAATGAATTTGTCCCGTTCCATAATCTGATGAATGATTTTTATGCAAAGGACATTGCAAAAAAGCAAAGAGCGGTAATTCAAAGCAAAGGTAATGCAGGAAAAAGATTGACCAACAAGGCAATCTATGGTTACAAAAAAGACGATGACGGTCAGTGGATTATTGATGATGAAGCAGCAGAGGTTGTTAAGAAAATTTTTCAGCTCTGCATTGACGGATACGGTGTTCAGAAGATTGCGAATTACCTGTTTGCAAAACAGATAAAAAATCCGTCTGCCTACACCGGGAAGATCAGGTCAAACGGAATAGCGGATAAAAATCCTTACCTATGGTCGGCACAAACAGTAAGCGGTATCTTATCCCGACAGGAATACTGCGGTGATACGGTTAATTTCAAAAGCCATAGAAAAGGATTATGCAGCAAAATAGTTATCCGTAATAATCCGGAAGATTATAAAATTTTTCCGGATACACATGAGGCAATTATAAGCAGAGAGGATTTTGAAAAGGTGCAGGAAATCCGGAACAAGCGTAAAAGAATATCGCCTATAAACGACCCTGTAATGTTTCAGGAGATTTTCTGTGCTGACTGCGGAAGCAGAATGCACATTATGCGTTCGAGAAATTTCAAAAAGACAAAGCCGGATTGTTATATCTGTGCATTATCCCGAAAGTCCTCCGATTGCTCATCACACTACATCAGGGAGAGTAATTTAGTAGATTATGTTTTGGCTGAAATAAATACCCTTTTAAGGGCGGCAAAGAGCGGAATTTTCAAAAAGAAAATTACGGGAATTTTTGAAAAAAAATCCTCGGAAGAACGATTTATGAATAAAAAAAATCTCGTCAAAAATCAAAAGAGAATTGATGAGATCGACAAAATTCTGAAAGAGTTATATGAGGATAAAGTTGCAAAAAATATTTCCCTTGAAATTTTCCAAAAACTTTCCTCGCAGTTTTCAGCCGAGCAGAAAGAACTAATGGATTTAGTTGTTCACGATAATCAAAAATGTGCGGATTTTGAAAAATCGAAAAGTGCATTGAAGGGATTTTTTGATACAATGGACAACTACCCCGATGTTACTTTCATTGAAAAATTAACTCCTGATATCGTGCATGATTTTATTGACAGAATCGAAATTTTTGAAGCCAAAAAAAATGTTGACAGAAAACGTCAACAACAGGTTAATATTTACTTTAGAGGGATTGGAATTATTGATTTTCAAATTCTTCCCTAAAACAATTACAAGTATCGGAACCGGTGCATTTCATTTCTGTGACGGACTTACAAGTATCAATATACCTGACAGCGTGACAAGTATTGGTGACATAGCGTTCGCGTCCTGCGATGGACTGACAAGTAT
>CANQLX010000119.1 GCA_947624835.1 uncultured Clostridia bacterium | reverse complement strand
ACAGTCTAAACCTTTTATAATTCATTATTCTAATATAGAATTATTTTTCGCGATTAAATCAGTGTTTCCTTAATTTTCAATTCCGGTGTGTACTGCTTTTTTGGTCCACCTTTTGGCATAAAATGCCCCTTTCGTTTGACTTTGTTTCAGTATATTTCTATTATACCTCATTGTCCAACAAAAGGGGAGCATTTCATATTTGTGGGATGTTTTCTTTTTGCTTCTTATTATTTCTTAATTTATGCGGTGTTGCCTATGTTTTTTCTTTTGTTAAATCTGAATGGTAAAGTTTTATAGAAAACAAAAAATAGTTTAAATTTATTTATGGATTTATCCAAACCTATTAAACCTATATAAATAATAAGTTAAAAAGTATTGACAAAGATTTCATTGAATAATATAATAGAGTAAACTCAAAAAACATATTAAACCTACCATATTACTAAGTATTAATAGGATGGATTTGTGTGTTTTGGCTGAGTAAGGAAAGGTGGTGTGCCGAATGTACAGAAGGATTTCAAAGTTTTTCCTAAGGTTTCTGCGGCACAATTGGAGAAACGGACGAATGTGTGATATCGGTTGTATGTCGGATGGCGGAATAGCATACGGTTGAGCCGGTTATTGGACAGTATGCCAAACAATCTTATGTCACAGTTTTGAAAAGGAGTTATTACTATGAGAAAGAAAATATTATCTGTTATATTATCAGCAGGACTTTTGACAACGGCAGCAGTTGGCTTTACAGGCTGCGATAACTCGGCAACCACCACGGGTGCAGAAGAGTCCACGGGCGGAACTTCAGCAGAAAAGGTAACACTTACAAATGTTTCCTATGACCCGACAAGAGAACTTTATGCTGCATACAACGAATTGTTTGCAAAGCACTGGAAAGAGGAAAAGGGTCAGGACGTTGAGGTGACGCAGTCACACGGCGGCTCGGGAAAGCAGGCACTTGAGGTTGCTAACGGTCTTGAGGCTGACGTTGTTACGCTTGCACTTGAGTACGATGTAAAGGCAGTTCAGGACGCCGGACTTATAGAGGACGGATGGGTAGACGAGTTTGATAAGGATAGTTCGCCGTATACATCAACTATAGTGTTCCTTGTAAGAAAGGGCAATCCGAAGAATATCAAGGATTGGGATGATCTTGTCAAAGATGATGTCGGAATAATTACTCCTAATCCCAAAACCTCGGGCGGAGCAAGATGGAACTATCTTGCGGCATGGGCATATGCCGATAAGCTTTATAACGGTGATGAAACAAAGGTAAAGGACTTTATCAAAAAGCTTTATGAGAATGTTCTTGTTCTTGATTCGGGTGCAAGGGGAGCTACAACCACGTTCGTTGAAAACGGTCAGGGAGATGTGCTTATAGCATGGGAAAATGAGGCATTCCTTTCTATTCAGGATTATCCTGATGATTACGAAATAGTTACTCCGAGCATAAGTATACTTTCACAACCGTCGGTTGCCGTAGTTGATTCCGTTGTTGATAAGAGAGGTACAAGAGAGGTTGCTACCGAATATCTGAGCTATCTGTATTCCGATGAGGCTCAGAGAATTGCAGGCGATAACTATTACCGTCCGTCAAATGAGGAAATTCTCAAAGAGTATAAGGATGTATTCGATCTTGATATAAATCTTGTAACAATAGATGATTTCGGCGGTTGGGATGAAGCACAGGAAAAGCATTTTGCAGACGGCGGAATATTCGATCAGATATATGAAGAGAAATAAGGTGCGATAATGAATAGAAAGGCAAATAAAAGAGTAATCCCGTTTTTCGGATTATCCATGGGAGTGACATTATCAATTCTGAGCATAATTGTACTGATACCACTCGCATCGCTTGTAATATTTACTGCAAAAATGAGTTGGGAGGATATTTTCGCAACCATTACCCGAAGCAGGGTGCTTGCAAGCTTTGAGGTCAGTTTTTTAACGACGTTTATTGCCTCCGCAATCAATGCTGTAATGGGTGTTGTGCTTGCATGGGTGCTTGTGCGGTATGACTTTCCTTTTAAGAGACTGCTTGACGGAATGATTGAACTCCCGTTTGCCTTGCCTACTGCCGTTGCCGGAATTGCTCTTACCTCTTTGACAACTAATAATGGACTTATAGGCAGTTTTTTTGACAAATTCGGCATACAGATTGCATATACCCGTATCGGTATTACGGTAGCACTTGTATTTATAGGTATTCCGTTTGTTGTAAGATCGGTTCAGCCCGTTCTTGAGAAGCTTGATTCAACCTACGAGGAAGCCGCCGGGGTTCTCGGCGCAAGCAGGATAAAAATATTCTGGAAAATTATTTTCCCCGAAATCAGACCCGCCGTATTAACCGGATTTGCTCTTGCATTCGGAAGATGTCTTGGGGAATACGGAAGTGTGGTTTTTATCGCAGGAAATAAGCCTTATGAAACGGAGATTACCCCTCTTATTATAATGTCCGAGCTTCAGGAATATGATTATTCAAGTGCTACGGCAATTGCACTTGTTATGCTTTTGGCTGCTTTTCTGATATTATTTTTCGTAAATATTGTTCAGGCACGCAGCACAAAGAAACTGAAAGGAGATTAAAACCATGCATGAAGATACAATAGGTTCAAAGGTTTTGAAATGGTTTTTAATCGGGATAAGTGCATTATTTATTTTCCTTATGCTAATTTTGCCGCTGATAACTGTTATCACGGAGTCGCTAAAAAGCGGTATTGAAGCCTATTGGGAAGCGGTCAGTGACGAATATACCATTAAGGCATTATGGCTGACGATAGAGGCGACGGTGTTTGCGGTTATTATAAATACCATATTCGGTGTTTTTGCGGCATGGCTGATAACAAAATTCCATTTTAAAGGAAAGAAGCTCCTTGCAACTTTTATTGATATTCCCGTCACTGTTTCACCGGTTATAGCAGGATTGATTTTTGTTCTTACATTCGGAAGACAGAGTTTTATATATCCCTATTTGCAGGATATGGGGATACAGGTTGTATTTGCTGTTCCGGGTATTGTTCTTGCAACGATATTTGTAACATTCCCGTTTATATCACGTGAGCTTATACCTGTGCTTGAAGCTCAGGGTACTGACGAAGAGGAAGCTGCTGCCTTGATGGGTGCCAACGGATTTACCATTTTCCGCAGAATTACATTTCCGCATATAAAATGGGCTTTTCTTTACGGGGTAGTGCTGTGTGCCGCACGTGCAATGGGTGAGTTTGGTGCGGTGTCCGTATTGTCCGGACATTTGAGGGGAAAGACAAATACGCTTCCCCTGCACGTGGAAATACTTTTTAATGAATTCAAGTATGTGCCTGCGTTTGCGGTATCGTCGATTCTTGTTATGATGGCTATAGTTATACTGGTGATCAGAAGTATTGTTGAATACAGAGGAAAGAAGGATGCTTGATGTACTACGTTGAACTTAAGGATATAAATAAAAAATTTGGGAGCTACAAGGCATCCGATAATGTAAGCTTCGGTATTGAAAAAGGAAAGCTTATAGGACTTTTGGGTCCAAGCGGAAGCGGAAAAACTACGATTCTGAGAATGATTGCAGGTCTTGAAACTCCGGATAGCGGAGAAATTACAATAGACGGAAAAGTAGTCAATAATATTCCCGCAAGCAAACGGGGGATAGGTTTTGTATTTCAGAATTATGCGTTGTTCAGATACATGACGGTTTATGATAATATTGCATTCGGTCTTAAGGTAAGGAAAACAGATAAAAAGGTGATTAAGGAAAGAGTGGAGGAACTTATTTCCCTTATCGGGCTTGAGGGATTGGAAAAAAGATATCCCAGTCAGCTTTCGGGTGGTCAGAAGCAAAGAGTTGCATTTGCCCGTGCACTTGCACCGAATCCGAATTTACTTCTGCTTGACGAGCCGTTTGCCGCTATTGATGCAAAGGTAAGACAGGAGCTACGCAGTTGGTTGAAGGATATGATTGAAAAGCTTGGTGTTACAAGTATCTTTGTTACGCATGATCAGAATGAGGCGATAGAGGTCGCAGATGAGATTATCATAACCAATAAAGGAAGAATTGAGCAAAAGGGTACACCGATTGATGTGTACCGGAATCCACAGACAGCATTCACAGCCTCATTTTTCGGTCAGCCGTCTGAGATAAAGGATTACAGTAGGTTCCATAATTTTGAAAACCTCGGTAAATATGATAAGGCTTTTGTACGACCGGAATTTGTCAGTGTAACAAAGAAAAATGAGATACAGAAATACAAAAATTCGGCATCTGAGGGTGTGGTTGAAAGCGTTTCCTTCAGGGGAGATAATATTGAACTTAGAGTCCGCACTAACGATACTCTCATAACAGCCAAAAGAGGGCTTGACGAAGAAAGTGTTTCTGTCGGCGAAAAAGTTGACGTATTTATATACAGACTTTTTGTTACCTCGGGTGATGAGGCTTATCTGCTTGAAAATCTATCGCTGCAAGAGGAATCTGTCATAATTTAATAATTATAAAAAAGTCTGCATAACTTAAAACTATACAGACTTTTTTGTTTTACCTGACAATGGTTAAAAATATTTTATAATAAATGTTGGCGACAAATAAAAGGAATTGACAAAATGAATATATGGTATTAAAATAGTAGTTGTATACTTGTACGGAAGGTGAAATATTTGTATTGTGTCAGCATCAGTTATAAAATTGCCGATATAGAATTGCGAAAAAAGCTTGTGTTTAACCAAGACAGAATTAGGAAAATTACCGCAGATTTGACGGACGGCGGATTCGTGTGTGAATGTGTTATGCTTTGCACCTGCAACAGGACGGAAATATATTTTTGCGGTGAAAAACAACTGCAACAATTAGACGAACGCATAAAGCCATATCTGTTTTGTGAGCGTTGGTT
>CANQLX010000118.1 GCA_947624835.1 uncultured Clostridia bacterium | reverse complement strand
TTTCTTTCCGCACTTGCGGCAGCTGTCAGAGCTTCAAAGATTTCACCGATTGAAGCAGTGAGGAACAATAAAGAGATCCGTATAAATAAAAATAAGAAAAATGTGTTTAAGTCACCGAAATGGGTAAGCAGGATATTCGGTGCGGGCGGCAAAATTGCTTGGAAAAATATGAAGAGGAGTAAGCGTCAATATCGTACTGTTATAGTATCAATAATTGTAAGCGTGTCTATATTTATCGGTATTTTTTCCTTTGTTAATTATTCGCTTTATACTTATAGTTCGACCATTATGCATTACAATTATAATATGACGGTGGAAATCAATGCTTTGAAAGATGACGGAAGTTATATGTCCTTTGATGAGATGGGGGATACATACAGTGAAATTGCAAAATATGATGAGATAGATGATTATAGCTACAAATTTGGCAACCATTCATATTTTGTGTATGACATTCCTGACAGTAAACTTCCCAAAAATATCAATGATTATTACAACACTATCGAATATAAGCGTTTTCCAAAAATTAGGTATAGTGAAAAATATGGTTTTACTGATGATGTTTACGGGGTAATGGAGCCCAATTCGAAATGGAAAGATATATCCAACTATGCCAATTTAGTTGCTTTTGACACTAATAATTATAAAAAGCTGCTCGAAAGTTTGGGATACAGCTACGATGAAATGAAGGATAAGGCTATATTGGTTAATGTAAATGAAGCAGGCAAGGCAGTTGACGGTGATATTTCAAAATTGGTTTATAAACGAATTAAATATATGGAAGATCCTGTCGGTTATACATTAGACATGAGATATCATTTATATGATGATGAAAATGGCATATATCTGCCGGAGGAAAAACATCTTGAGCTTGAAATAGGCGGTGAAATTACAGACCTCAGTGCATTTAAGGATTGGATAATTCGTGATGAGTTAGGCTTTGGAACTCTTATTGTAAGTAAAGAATGGCTTTGGAATAACCACCCCTATAAGAATTGTATTTACTCCACGATGAATATATTCTCGTCAGATCCGGCTAAAACGGAGCAAAGGCTTGGTGAAGAGTATGATAACATATACCTGCGAAATATTGCCGGTGAGGTGGGGCAGATGAACTCGGCAGCAACTCTTGTTCAATATATTGTATATGCCATTATAGCTGTAATTTCCCTTATTGCCATAACAAATATTTTCAATACCGTTACGACAAACATGAAGTTAAGGCAAAAGGAATTTGCAATGCTGCGTTCTGTCGGTATGACTAAACGAGAGTTTAGCCGCATGATAACGCTTGAATGTGCTTTTTATACCGTGAAGGCATTGATTATAGGTATCATAACGGGTATAATATGTACTGTGGCGATACATTTCCTGTTTGAAGGTATGTGGGACGCGGACAGGATAGGAAAGGCACTTGAATTTATTTTCCCGTGGCAGGCTGTGCTGATAAGTATTGCGGCTGTTGTTGCGTTGGTTTTCATTACTACCTGTTTTTCAAAGGTGAAGTTGAATAAGCAGAACATAATAGAAACTATACGAAATGACAATATCTGATTAAGGTTTCGTGAGTGCGGAGCTTATGGAGGGACTGCATGAATATATTACTGGTTGAGGATAATAAATCTATAAGCAAGGGACTGGCATATTATCTCCGCAATAACGGCTGTGATATCGTTGTATGCTCAACGTATAATGAAGCCCTTGAAAGCTCCGGCGGTGATTATGATGTTATAATCATAGATATAACACTGCCGGACGGAAACGGCTTTGAATTGTATGAGGAAATTAAGAATATAAACAATGCCCCGGTGATATTTCTTACCGCACTTGATGATGAGGACAGTATTGTAAAAGGCTTTGAGATTGGTGCAGAGGATTATATAACAAAGCCGTTTTCAAGCCGTGAGCTTCTTGCAAGGATAAGGCGGCTTACGAGAAAAAACAGCATTTCACATATTGTTACTATAGATGATATAACGGTCGATTTTGACTCAAAGACCGTAACAAAAAACGGTATCCGTGTAGAACTCACATCATTGGAGTATAGGATTTTTTCAATGCTTGTTCTTAACTGCGGCAAAACCGTAAGCCGTGAAAGTATATTGGAAAAAATATGGGATATTTCTGGGAATTATGTAAACGACAATACGCTGAGTGTTTATATTAAGCGTATCAGAAAGAAGCTTGACACAGATCATGTAAAAACTGTCAAGAATGTCGGTTACAGATTGGAGGAATAATGAAACGTTCAAAGCTATATGTGATATTTTTTGTTGCAATTACTTTATTTTTCGCCGCAGTCAACATATTTGCGACTAAGCTCAGCCTTGATAATATCAAAGCTTCCACAAACAGTTCGGTCGAGGGGATTATAAGTACTTTGGTTGAAAAGTACCCCGATATGAGCGAAACAGAGATTTTTGAGATACTGAGCAGTGAAGGAAATACTGATGCAGGAAAAAAGGTTTTGCAGTCATATGGAATATCGCAGGACGATTGGCTTGTATATGAAAATGAGCAAAACAGCTATAATACGATTGTTCTTACAACGATTATTATAATTTCGGCGGGAATAGTTTTTACTGCGGCATTTATTATATATCTGAAGCTGCGTAAAAAGGAAATTGTCAAGCTTACAAGTTATCTGTCCTCAATAAACAGCGGAAAATACAGCATGGAAACCGAACACAATACAGAAGATGAGGATTCCGTGCTTAAAAATGAAATATACAAAACCACAGTAATGCTGCGTGAATATTCGGAGAAAAATCTTAATGACAAGGTATATCTCAAAAAGTCCATTTCGGATATATCACACCAGATAAAAACTCCTATGACATCTACTATAATCATGGTGGATAATCTTATTGAGGATGATGATATGACCGAGAAAATGAGAAAGGAGTTTTTGCATGACATAAGACAGTCGCTTAATGACATTAGCTTTCTTGTTCAGTCACTTCTGACACTTTCAAGGCTCGATTCAAATGCTATTGAATTTCATTATGGGAATGAGAGCACAGACAGTATATTTGACGAATGTATCAGAAATACGGATATTATAGCGGAACTCAAGGGAGTATATGTAATTAAGAAAGAAAATGCGGATATAAGTCTTAGGTGTGACAAAAAATGGATATGCGAGGCTTTGTCAAATATAATAAAAAACTGTATAGAGCATACAGGTAGGGGCGGAAGTGTTACGCTTTCTGCCGATGACAATAAGCTCTACACAATGATAACAATTTCCGATACCGGGAGCGGAATTTCAGAAGCAGATCTGCCGCATATTTTTGAGAGATTTTATAAATCCTCAAATTCCGACGGAAAGGGAGTCGGAATCGGTCTGTCACTTGCACAGAGCATAATAGAAAAGCATAACGGAGGTATTGATGTAAAGTCCTCTGTCGGCAAAGGGACAACATTCACTATAAAGCTTTATAAATACGAATGATTAATTATTATCCCCGAATTGGGTTAATATATAAATTTGCTTATAAGAATCCCCCTCCTACTTAATCGTCGGGAATCGCGGCTTTTGTACGGTTCCCGGCGATATTATTTTAACAGAAGGAATTGTGCAGGTTTTAATTAAAGATTGACATTGAGTGCTTCGGGTGTTATGATTTTTATATGGCAGTTGGAAAAGATTACAAGTTTGGGGAAAAAGAAATGGAACAAATCAAAAACAAAAAGAAAAAAATCAAGGCTGTTATAATCAGAATTACAATTTTCCTTGCGGTTATTGTTCTGATTGTTATGCCTGTTCTGACGGTGATAATTTATAACGCAAATTTTGGCTCACGGTTTGAAACCCCAAGGTGGCTGACACATTCCGTAAGCGATTTTGAGGGACTTAAAATGAAAGAGTGTACATTCCCGTCAAACAGCGGACAGCTGCTTGCCGGTTATCAATATTACAAGGAAAATCAGCAGAAAATCAAAGGTGTTGTAGTCCTTGCACACGGTTTCGGTGTGGGCGGACAGAAGTCATATATGCGGTTTTCCGATTATTTCACTTCAAACGGATATTATGTATTTGCCTATGACATTACCGGAAATGACAAAAGCGAGGGAAACTCAATAGAGGGACTGCCGCAGGGTGTTATTGACCTTGATTATGCTTTGAGGTATGTCAAGCAGGCAGAAGAATATAAAAACCTGCCTATAGTACTGTATGGGCATAGCTGGGGCGGATATTCCGCAGGAAGTGTTCTGAATTGTCACCCGGACATCAAGGCAGCAGCACTTGTATCGGGATTTGACCGCTCGGCAGATTTGTGTGAGCAGCAGGGAGAAGCTATGGTGGGTGTCGGAATTAAATTATTCATGCCCTATGTTTGTCTGTATGAAAAGCTGAAATTCGGTAAATATGCCGATTACAGTGCAATAGACGGTTTTGCCGTTTCGGATGCCGGGATTATGATAATACAGAGCAGAGATGATACTGTTGTTCTGCCTGAAAACGGTTATGATAAATTTTTTGATGTATATGGAGATGATCCGCGTTTCAGATTTATCGAATATAAAGACAGAGGGCATTTGTTTGAATTTCACATTGATACAATGGAAAAAGTTCTTGATTTTTATAATGAATATTGCGGTAAGTCATAATTAATTATAATAGTGAGTTTTATATTACTTAGTGTGTATAAATTAATACTGATGGATAAAAAAATAGAAGTAAGTTATAAAGAAATTATTGGGAGTGATAAGAATGAAACACATGGGAACGGCACAGCTTGAAACAGAAAGACTTATTTTGAGAAAATTCAGAATAAATGATGTGGAGGATATGTTCAATAATTGGGCATCCGATCCCGAGGTAACAAAATTTATGACATGGGAGCCGTATGTAAATACCGATGAAGTACGGGCATATATACAAGGCTGCATAGATGATTATGCGGACGAAAAATGCTATAA
>CANQLX010000117.1 GCA_947624835.1 uncultured Clostridia bacterium | reverse complement strand
AGTGTCATTGGTATTCCCTCAAGAAGTCCTATCTCACCGCCGTTAGATATCTTTTTATCCACCTCAGCGGCAGTTTCAAGTGCCGTATCCGCAGTAACCGTCACATATGCATTAAGAGCGTTGTTATCACGCTCTATTGCTTCAATATATTTTTTTGTAAGCTCTGTGCATGAAAACTCCTTATTTACAAGACCCTCATGCAGCTTAGCAATTTTACTTTCGCTCATTCTTTCCACCGCCAATCACTTCATAATATTCTTAACAAGGAAACAGCCGCCGTCGCTGTCCTTTGCGTTTTGGAGAATTTTCTCCCTATCGAGTGAGGGAACAACCTCATCATCACGCAGAACATTTGAAAGATTATTTATATTATCAAAATCGCTGCCCTCGTCTGCTGCATTGTTTATTGTATCTGCAAAAGATATTATCTCTGCCATATCCTTTGTCAGCCTGTCAATTTCATCATCGGCAACAAACAGCTTGGAAAGTACTGCTATTTTCATTATTTCTTCCTTCGTTACCACACCTGTTTCCTCCTTATCCTATTCATATTCCGGCGTTCCGCCTAAGCTGTTATCTTATTTTAATATGAACTTCTCTGAGCTGCTGTTCTGTTACCTCTGTCGGAGAGCCGAGAAGAAGATCCTGAGCGTTGCTGTTCATCGGGAAAGCTATAACCTCACGTATATTTTCCTCACCTGCAAGCAGCATAAGCATTCTGTCAAGACCGGGAGCCATACCTGCATGGGGCGGTGCGCCGAATTTGAATGCATTATACAAGGATTTAAACTTATTTTTAAGAGTTTCTTCGTCATAACCGGCAATTTCAAATGCCTTTATCATTATGTCGAGGTCATGGTTACGCACAGCACCTGAACTAAGCTCAACACCGTTGCATACAATATCGTACTGATACGCAAGAATTTCTGTCGGTTCTTTTTCGAGGAGTGCCTGCATACCGCCCTGTGGCATTGAGAAAGGATTATGTGTAAATATAATCTCGCCTGTTGACTCGTCACGCTCATACATCGGGAAATCTGTTATAAAGCAAAGCTCAAATCTGCTTTCGTCAATAAGACCAAGACGCTTTGCAACCTCTGTACGTATCTGTCCCGCAAGCTTAGGTGCAGCCTCCGCACTGTCTGCAATAAAGTATATAACATCTCCTGCTTTGGAGTTATTTATTTCAATAAGTTTTTCTCTGTCGCCCTCTTTAAGGAATTTATCAATAGGACCGTCAAATGTCATATCGTCACGAACCTTAACATATCCCAGACCTTTCATGCCAATTGATAGGGCAAACTCCTCCATATTTTTGAACCATTTTTTTGACTGAGCTGACGCACCCGGAACATTAATGGAACGAACGGTTTTATTTCTGAATGGTGCAAAGTCCGTTTCCTCAAACATTGGACTGATATCCTTTATAAGCAGGGGATTACGAAGATCGGGTTTATCAGTACCATAAGCAAGCATAGCCTCAGCAAAAGGTATTCTTCTGAACGGAGGTTTTGATACTACCTTATCGGAAAATTTAGTAAATGCTGAATAGAGTACTTCTTCTGCAACTGCAAAAACATCGTCCTGTTCTGCAAAAGCCATTTCAAAATCGAGTTGATAGAACTCACCCGGTGAACGGTCGGCTCTTGCGTCTTCATCACGGAAACACGGAGCTATCTGAAAATACTTATCAAAGCCCGATACCATAAGAAGCTGCTTAAATATCTGCGGAGCCTGCGGAAGTGCATAGAACATACCCTTATGCTTTCTGCTGGGGATAAGATAATCTCTTGCGCCCTCCGGTGAGGAGCAGGAGAGAATAGGTGTTTGTATTTCGATAAAACCCATTTCTTCCATTTTTGAACGTAGGAAAGAAATAAGTTTTGCCCTCATAACGATATTATTATGGACCTTACGGTTACGAAGATCAAGAAAACGGTATTTAAGACGAACGTCCTCTTTAACCTCGGTTGAAGTCTGAATTTCAAAGGGGAGAGCACTCGGAGCTTTTCCGAGTACGGTAATATTTTCGGAATGTATTTCAACCGTACCTGTTGCGATTTTAGGATTTATTGTTTCTTCATCACGCTTTGTTACCTTACCGCTTACTGTGACGGTACATTCTTTATTTATATTTGCAAGGATAGCCTCGTCATGCACAACGACCTGTACCACACCATAGTGGTCACGGATATCAAGGAACATTACTCCGCCGTGGTCACGGATATTTTCGACCCAACCGGCAACTCTGACATCACTTCCTATATCCGATTCTCTGAGTTCTCCGCAGTATTTTGTGCGGTAAACATTTTCTTTAATCATCTTCCAATTTCCTTTCATTCAACGGAGTGTCTATGCTGTCCGTTCGTAATTACTTTACTTAGGTTAAACAGTCTGCTGTCCGACAATAAAACATCTACGGACAACGAGCGATAAGTTTGTAATTTCCGGAGTTATAGTCCTGTCATTTCGGCAGGAAATAATTTTTTACCTTTCCTCGAAAATTTCCAAAAGCTTTTTAAAGTCCTCGGCAGCCATTTCGTCCGTTGAATTGTGATAAAGTATAAGACTGTATTCGTCATCAGGGTCACGGAGATTTTCGGGAACGGTAAAATTAACAGAGCTGAGATATTCGTCCCAATGCTCAAGCTTCCATGTATCTCTATCCGAGGCCCTGTCTATCATACGCTGATGACAAACCTCCGGATCGGTGACGATCCATATAACCGAAAGCTTTGCACCATACTCCTTAAGCTTTGCCCTGAGTTTTGCTATATATTCATTGTCACGAATTTCTTGTGTGAACGGGGCATTGACCATTACAAGATCTTCATACTTGAGAGCCTCAAAAGCAAGATCCATTATAACATCATATTCATAATCACGAATTTCCTTTTCAAAGAAATCCGAGCTTCTGTTATACGGCTGACCTGCAACGGCGAATATTTGTTTTGACAGAGGGATAAGGGTATCCTTATCAAGATAAACAATATGTCTGAGTTCGGTTGCAAGTTTTTTTGAAAGCTTTGTCTTGCCGCAGGCAGGAGGTGAGGTTACAAAAATCATTCTCTTTTCATTCATATTTAAACACCCTTTACGATATTTTACAATATAATACGTTGTAGGAAATATATAGTTAAACAAACTAAATACCACTATAGATAATAACACATTTATTCCAAAAAATCCATAGATTTTTGAATAAAAAATTCCAAACTTTAATATTTTTTATTTTTTGCGGCATACACGTTATTATATGCTTGATTTATTATAATAAGTGCAGACTGCAAACAATACAAAATCACCGAAGATACATAGCAGATTAATCTGCAAGTCCTCGATGACCTGCATAAATATTAACACATTTTGTTGAAAATGTCAATACTGTAAAAAATAAGCACCGAAAAAACGGCACGCAATTTTCTCTGTTTTCCTATTATGTTATTAATTTCTGAAAATACTTGATAAATGACTGTTTTAACGATATAATTTTTACATACGGATTGATAAAAATGATGTCTTTTGTCATAAATTGAGTGTATAATATAAATTGCAGATTCTATTAAAAGGGGCGCATATAAAAATTTTCTTAAAGGTAAAATGGTTGTAATGTTTTTTCCGGCTTCAAGTATTCGTACGCGTGTTACACTTGAGAAAGGGATAAATTTACTTGGGGGGACGGACTGTATTATTTCCGACTGAAGCACTTGATAAAAAAGAGAATATAAAGGACGTTATAGGATATCTCAATACGTCATTGAGAGTCCGTACTTTGTGGGATATGAGTTCAAACAACACCTGTTGGAGATACAGCAGGCAGTCAGTGTATATTGTATAGGATGGAAAAATCTGTGTATAATTTATTCCAACTAAGGGTTGAGTTTTAATATTCAACCGACAGTTACTGTAAAAAAAAGAACGGGCGGATGTATTATATACGGTGAAAGGCGGGGGGATTATGGATCAGACACAGATAGGAAAATTTATAGCAAAACGCAGAAAGGACAAGAGGCTTACTCAGGCACAGCTTGCAGAAATGCTCAATATAACCGATAGAGCTGTATCTAAATGGGAAACGGGAAAAAGCATGCCGGATTCATCAATAATGCTTGAGCTTTGTAAGATACTGGATATATCTGTGAATGAGCTTTTGAGCGGTGAAGAAATTTCCAAGGAAAGCTTTGAGCAGAAAGCGGACGAGAATCTGCTTGATATGCAGAGGAAAGACGAAAATAATATATCAAAGAATATGGTTATTACAAGCATTTTTTCGGCAGTGCTTTTGGTCGGGGTTACGGTATGTATTATTTGTGATCTTGCGGTAGGCGGAAAACTTACATGGTCGGCTATACCTATATTATCTGTACTTTTAGTTTGGGCAGTATGTATTCCGACTGTCATAATGGGGAAAAAGGGACTTGCCGTAAGCATGGGAACATTCAGTGCACTTATTATTCCTTTTTTATATTTACTGAGTAGATTTTTAAGGGTATGGACGATATTTTCCATGGGTTCCGTTGTGGCAGGTGTTGCCGTTATATTCATATGGATATTGGCGGCATTGTTCAAACGTATCGGAAAAGACAGGATATTTGTTTTTTGGGGAGTAACATTTCTGTTGCTCATAATATTTGAATTTATTATGAATATCGTTGTTTCATGGATGTTGTTGGAATTAACATTCAATTTATGGGATATGCTTTCCGTATTTGTTTTATTTATTCTTACATTTATATGTTTTTTATGTGATTATGCCAAAAGAAAAGGTATGATGAAATAATAAAGGACGTTGACATTCACGTTGATGCCTTGAATTTTATACTGTACTTCTTTAAAAGTGTTTTTATACCAACTATTGTGAAGGCACCGACCATTAAGTCGATGCCTTTGGTGGATCTGTAATATTTATTTGGCAACATAATTTTTATAATTTCCCACCACACATTTTTCCGTCTCTGGGTCCTTAAGGTACGTGCAGCAGGGCATTTTGAATCTATAAAAAGCAATTCCATCTATATCGGCATCATTACCAAGAATATAAACATCCTTTAAATCCTGGTACGCAAAGAAACAATTTTTTTGTATGATTGTTACATTCCGG
>CANQLX010000116.1 GCA_947624835.1 uncultured Clostridia bacterium | reverse complement strand
TTCAAAGATGCGAACGGGCAGGCGCTGTGCGACAGAGCAACGTGAACCATGTCAGGCGGGGAACCGAGCAGCATTAAGCGTCCGTCTTTGTGCGATGCAGTCAGTCTGTTCGTCCGTATCTTTGAGTGTGTGACACCGTTTATACGGTCTGTCTTGTTTTTTTGGCGTGGCATATATCCGTGTGGGGGTGACAGCGATGTATCGTGTATTATACAGAAAATACCGTCCTAAATTTTTTGCAGATGTAATCGGTCAGCCGCAGGTCACCGATACATTGAAGAACGAACTGAAAAGCAACCGCCTTGCCCATGCATACCTTTTTACAGGCTCAAGGGGAACAGGAAAAACAACTTGCTCCAAAATACTGTCAAAGGCTGTGAATTGCCTTAATCCGATTGACGGGGATCCCTGCGGAGAATGTGAGATATGCAAGGGGATAGACCAAGGCACTGTGCTTGATGTTGTCGAAATAGATGCCGCAAGTAATAATGGTGTCGATGATATACGGATGCTTCGTGAGGAAGCAGTTTTTACACCAGTGGTTGCAAAATACAGGGTATATATAATAGACGAAGTGCATATGCTTTCTATAGGGGCCTTTAATGCACTATTGAAAACACTTGAAGAGCCCCCGCCCCATGTTATATTTATATTGGCAACAACCGAAGTCCATAAGCTTCCGGCAACAATACTTTCAAGGTGTCAAAGATTTGATTTTCACAGAATATCACCGAGAGATATTGCCGAAAGGCTTGAAAAAGTGTGTGAGAGTGAAAATGTAGCGATTGACGGTAATGCGGCATTACTTTTGGCAGGACTTGCAGACGGTGCAATGAGAGATGCACTTTCGCTGCTTGACCAATGTATAAGCAAGGGTGACCGTATAACCGAGGAAATTGTTCGTCAGACAGCAGGACTTGCAGATAAAAGTCATCTCTTTGATATAACCGAAGCAATAAGGACAAATAACGGTGCGGCGGCCATTGAAATAATAGACAGACTGTACCGTGATTCAAAGGATATGGCAAGACTCTGCGATGAGCTTATCTCACATTTCCGTGAATTGATGCTTATTAAAACCGTAAAACAACCGAGGGAAATAACAGTCATGTCCGACAGTGATTACGACAGGGCTTATGAGCAGGCTATGGCTATGTCGCTCGAAAATATTGTCGATGCTATAGGAGTGCTGCAGGCTTCAAAGGAAAAAATGCTCAGGGGAGCAAACAGACGTATAGAAATGGAAATGACAACCGTGCGGCTTTGTACTCCGTCGTTAAAGCAGTCAATAAATCCTGATATTGAGGGCAGAGTTGCAAATATGGAAAAGGCAATTATGGATCTTGAGGCTAACCCGCCCGCTGCGGAAAAGAAAATACCAAGATCGGCTCCGGCTCAAAGGTTAAGGCGGCCGACAAGTGAGGAAATGGAAAGGCTTAGGGAAAAAGCCATTCCTATGCCTGAGTGGCCTGATGTTATAGAGGAAATGAGAAAATATTCCAAGACGGTTGCGGCAAGCTTTGACGGTAGTACAGCATATGTTTCGGAAAAATATGTGCTTGTGGACTCGTCAAATTCAATATGCTTCGATCTTCTGAGAAATAACGACAAGCTGCGTTCAAAGATGAGGGATATAATAAGGAGTGTTACGGGTATGGAGTATAGACTCGGAAGATATTCCTATCCCGATGAGGAAAAGACGGATGACGCACTTTCGCAGCTTAAGAATGATTTTAAATCGGCGGGCATACTCGCTGATGATAATAAATAAAAACAATGTAAAACGGGAGGATAATAAAATGAAAGCAAGATTACCGAAGGGCTACAGCAACGGAGGAAATACAAATATTCAGCAGATTGCAAAGCAGGCTCAGAAAATGCAAGAGGAAATGGATGCAGCAAGCAAGGAGCTTGACGAAAAGGAATATTCAGCAGCAGCAGGCGGCGGAGTTGTAAAGGCAGTTGTAAAGGGAAGTCTTGAGGTTGCGTCTATTGAGATGGATAAAGAGGTTGTTGATCCTGAGGATACTGAAACCCTTTCCGAGCTTATAATGGCAGCGGTAAATGAAGCTATACGCAAGGCCCGTGATGAGAAATCCGAAACAATGGACAGAATATCCGGCGGCCTTAATGTTCCGGGGCTGTTCTGATTATGCCGGATTATGTAGTTGCACCACTTGACAGACTTATTGAGCAGTTTGAGCGTTTGCCCGGAATAGGGCATAAGTCGGCAGTAAGACTTGCGTATCATGTTTTGTCGATGAGTGAAGCGGATATTGAAAAGTTTTCGGATGCAATAGTTGATGCACATAAAAAAATACATTACTGCAAGATATGCTGTAATCTTACGGATAGGGAAGTATGCTCTATCTGTGAGGATGACAAGCGTGACAAGTCGGTTATATGCGTTGTTCAGGATCCCAGGAATGTTGCGGTATTTGAAAGAACAAGGGAATTTAACGCTACATATCATGTACTCCACGGTCTTTTATCGCCGCTTAACGGGAGTACGCCTGATATGATTCATGTGAAGGAGCTTTTGCAAAGGCTCAACAATAATGATGTCAAGGAGGTAATCATGGCGATGGACGGCACTGTCGAGGGTGAGGCTACCGCCGTGTATCTCAGTAAGCTTATAAAACCGCTCGGCATAAAGGTGTCAAGACTTGCCTACGGAATACCTGTGGGTGCAGATCTTCAGTATGCCGATGAGGTGACACTTTTGAGATCCCTGCGGGGAAGAGTAGAGCTTTAAGGAGGTGAGCTTTCATGGCGAAAGAGAAGGGCAATAACACTATAGCAAAAAATCCCAAGGCTTTGCATGATTATTTTGTCATTGAAAGCTATGAAGCCGGAATAGAGCTTTGCGGAACAGAGGTCAAATCACTTCGTCAGGGCAGGGTTAATCTTAAGGACTCGTGGTGTACGGTGGACGACGGTGAACTCTGGTTAAAGGGTATGCATATAAGCCATTATGAGCAGGGAAATATTTTCAACTGTGACCCTATGCGTGTCCGCCGCCTGCTTATGCATAAAAATGAAATTCTTAAGCTTTTCGGTACAGTGAAGCAGGAGGGATATTCCCTTATTCCTCTTTCACTGTATTTCAAGGGTTCAAGGGTAAAGGTAAAGCTCGGCTTATGCAAGGGCAAAAAGCTTTACGATAAGCGCAACGATATTGCTGAAAAGACTGCCAGACGTGATATTGAGAGAGCAATAAAGGAAAGAAACAGATAGGGGTGTTTATTCCCCGACTGTATGTTGGCGTATTTATATACGGGGGCGTAACGGTTTCGACGGGGAGTGTGAGCATTGGTAAGCGAGCGGTGGCTTTACGGAACCACCATAAAATCCGTAAGCTTAAATAATAAACGACAACAATAAAACTGTTGCTCTTGCTGCTTAATTAAGCAAGCGTTTATATCCGAAGTACCACGGTCGGGTATAGGCGTCGATTAGTGGTGAACGTGAACGGGGGAGCGGCTCGACCTCCGTCATGACTCAGAGCCTACCGAAGTGCACAGCCTGTTTGTCCGCGGTGCATCGGGGGAAGCTTAAATGACAAACTGTGCTCGAAGAAAGCCTTTGTAAGTGCTTTTCGGACAGGAGTTCGATTCTCCTCGCCTCCACCATACTATTAAAAATCCGCCTGTTGAGCGGATTTTTAAATTATATCCCCGAAAAATCCCCGAATTATCGTTCTTTAATCGGTAATTCGGGGATTTTGTCTTTTTATATGGTTATAGAATTAAGCACACTTAAAGCCCTTTCACTTTCCTTTGGGGATAAGTGGAATAAGTTTGAAGTGTTGTTTTTATATCAGAGTAAGCAAGACGACGGGCAATCTCAATTATATTAATACCGTCGAAAAAAGAGCTATATTGCATGGAATAAAGCCGGTCGGGAACAGAACAGTATTGTGAATGAGAATATAATGCTTGCGGTGGTTTGTCATACAATTATTACAATGCAATTAAAAATAGACATGACAGAGGAAAGAGATTGCCTGTAAAGGTTGGAATTTCACCTATCAAACGTGATGATACGGAATATAAATTTGACATCGTACTTGATATTGCACGAAACCATGCTGCAACTACCACAAAAGATACGACTTTTCTCGATAAATTCGGAAATATAATAACTCCAAAGCCTGAAAGTCAGCCTGCCGATTGGCTCAATGAGGTAAAGAATAATGCAACTTCGTAAATATTAGAAAGAGACTCATTGATAAGTTTAAGCAGGCGTACAGGGAAGGCAAACAGGCACCATGCATTGTTCTCTCATGCGAAAGGGGAAAAATCTATTACTCTATTGCCTCAAAGTATATACGAAGATCCGGATTACTTTTTACATATTCTTCGACCGCCGAACCTGCTTTACCCTTTATGACTTTAATCCCATCCAAGCTAAGATACTCTAAATCTTTAACAGTATCCGGCACAGTTAATTCAGATAATGAGCTGCTTTGCGGAGATATCCCATCTTCGGCTATACTTTCTAAACCATCATTCAAAATTAGTTCTTTCAAACTCGGACTTAAACCAAATGCGGACTTTTCTATTGTTTTTAAACCTTTTCCGCATACTACAATCTCTATTGTTTCATTTCTAAAAAATGCAGCTTCACCTATACGTTCTATACTATCTGCTAATTTTACTGCTCTTACACTTGGGGAATCACCATTAGCAAAAGCATAAGGATATACTCCGGTTATTTTTTTTCCGTCTATTGTTTCCGGTATTACAACAATAGCATCGTTTCCTTTATATTCTGATACTGCAAATTCATCATAATATGGAACTATTTCAAAATCTTCCTCCGGCGTTACATCGTGTGCCATTACATTATCTAAGGTTATTTCGACATCTCCGTCAGACGGCTTATTATTCTGCGATGCAGTTGTTCCATTATTACCGCCTGTGTCCGAACCATTATTTCCGCAGGCACAACAAGCTGTCAACATCAATCCGCATAAAACTACACAAAAAAATTTTTTCATAAAGCAAAACTCCTTTAATATTCACAGAGATTATATATACACCAATCTGTAAGCAAATTATCATCGAACTTATCCTTAATTATGTATTTACCAAAAACAGAAATTTTTATGTCCTTGATATGTTTGCCTGCACAATTCTCATACTTGCCAATACAGATTGTTGCGATATATACTGTTGTCACAAATTTCAAATTTTCTTTTTTACATTTTATTACTTTAA
>CANQLX010000115.1 GCA_947624835.1 uncultured Clostridia bacterium | reverse complement strand
GGAAACTGGACCTGGAGAATGAAAAAAGGAGCCGCAACTCCCAAACTTGCGAAGAAACTTTATAATTTGTCCAAAAATTACAGAAGGCTGGAGGATGACAAAAAAATGAAGAAAAATGCCATTATCGACAACCTCGTTCTTACAGCAAAGAACGAGTATTGCAAAGAACTCGAAGAGCTTTCACCCGCAGAGCTTCACGATGCACTCGGAAAGGCAATTATGGGTGACATCTCGGAAAGATGGGCTGAAAGCAAGAGAAACCATGCAAATCAGAGAAGAGCTTATTATCTGTCTGCCGAATTTCTTATGGGTCGTATGGTTTACAACAATCTGTATGCAATGGGTGTTCTTGAACAGACAACAAAGCTTCTCGCCGATAAAGGTGTAGATATCAATGTGTTTGAGGAAATCGATGATGCCGCTCTTGGAAACGGAGGACTTGGAAGACTCGCTGCCTGTTTCCTTGATTCCGCAGCTACACATGATGTACCGCTTGACGGCTACGGAATACGATATAAATACGGTTTATTCAAGCAGGAAATAATTGACGGCTTCCAGGTTGAGGTTGCCGATGATTGGCAGCGTTACGGCGATCCGTGGTGCATAAGAAGATCGGAGGATACCGTTACAATCAACTTTGCCGATCAGACAGTAAAGGCAGTACCTTATGATATGGCTATAATCGGCTATGGTACGGATAATATCAATACTCTCCGTCTGTGGGAGGCAGAGGCTGTCAATAACTTCAATTTCCTTGAGTTCAACGACAGCAAGTATGATGAGGCTGTTAAGGAAAAGAATGATGCAGAGAATATCTCTAAAGTTCTTTATCCGAATGATAACAGCTATGAGGGAAAAGTACTTAGACTTAAGCAGCAGTATTTCTTCTCCTCCGCTTCACTTCAGGATATCATCAAGAGATATAAGAAAAGACACGGAAACGATTATTCACAGTTCCCTGTTGAGACAGCTATACAGCTCAATGATACCCACCCGACAATTTCAATTCCGGAGCTTATCAGACTTCTCCAAAATGATGGTCTCAGCTTTGATACCGCATTTGATATCGCTCAGAGAACATTTGCATATACTAACCATACGGTTATGCAGGAGGCTCTCGAAAAGTGGGATATCAAGCTTATGACAAGCATCCTTCCCGATGTATATGATATAATTGTAAAGATCAACGACAGACTTCTCGCAGAGCTCAAGGATAAGGGCGTTGAGAAGAAAAAGGTTGACAATATGAGAATAGACGATGGTCATGTTGTACATATGGCACGTATGGCTACATATGTATCAAGCTATGTAAACGGTGTTGCAGCTATTCATACACAGATACTCAAGGATGATACACTCAAAGAGTGGTATGAGCTTTATCCTGAGCGTTTCCAGAATAAGACGAACGGTGTTACTCAGCGTCGTTGGCTTGCATTGTGCAATCCGGAATACTCTGAATTTATTACGGATCTTATCGGTAAGAAATGGATACGTAATTTGGATGAACTCAAAAAGTTAGAGGATCATATCAACGAAAATACTATTGATAAGTTTAATGAGATCAAATACATAAAGAAGAAGGAGCTTTCCGATTTCATACAGAAACACGATCATGTTTATATTGATCCTTCTTTCATGTTTGATATTCAGGTTAAGCGTCTGCATGAATATAAGAGACAGCTTATGAATGCTTTCTCAATCATGGCACTGTACTTCCGTATTAAGGAAGGTAAGTTGCCGAATTTCACACCGACAGCATTTATATTCGGTGCAAAGGCAGCTCCAGGTTATGCAAGAGCTAAGGCTGTTATCAAATATATTAATGAGATTGCTAATCTTGTAAATAATGACCCCGAAGTAAATCAGAAGATGAGGGTCGTATTCGTAGCAAACTACAATGTATCCTATGCTGAGAAGATTATTCCGGCGGCAGATATTCACGAGCAGATCTCGACTGCCGGCACAGAGGCTTCCGGTACATCGAACATGAAGTTTATGGCTAACGGTGCTGTTACGATAGGAACCTATGATGGTGCTAACATAGAAATAGCAGAATGTGCAGGTGAGGAAAACGAGTATATCTTCGGTGCAAGGGTTGAGGAAATCAACGAGCTTAAGGAAAATTATAATCCTGAGAAGATTTATGAGGAAAATGAGGAAATAAAGAGAGTTATTGATACCCTTATTGATGGTCGTTTCACAGACGGCGGAAAGAAGGGCGAGGGTTCATTCAAGGAGCTGCATGATTCTCTCCTCAAAGGTGCAAGCTGGCATAAGCCTGACCATTACTTCATACTCAGAGATCTTCCCGAGTATATTGAAACAAAGATCAGAGTAAATAACGATTATAAGGACAGGAGAGCGTTTGGCTATAAGTGCCTTAAGAATACCGCAAACTGCGGCAAGTTCTCCTCTGATCGAACAATCCTTGAGTATGCTTCTGAGCTTTGGAAGGTTAAGTCCAAATAAGGCGGAAAAATAACATACGAATAAAGGGGTATATGAGTTTTCTATACCCCTTTATTTTGGGTTTTAACTGAACGCAGATTTATCGACAAAAACGTCACAGATTGAATTATAACATAACATTGAAACAGAAAGAGGTAATAGTAGCATGGCTAAGTATAAAGAACAGCTACAAGCAATGGGATTCGGATATGATGATGTTACATCTGTAGCGTACAGAAAAATAAATGATATTGCCTTTATTGTGCGGGTAAATACAGCTTCTAAAGAATATAATGTAACTGCTGCCTGCAGACCTGCCAAGGATGGCATGATTGACCACCTGAGAACCGCACTCCATCAATTTGCCTCTCAAAGACAGAATATGTTGAAAACCGCTTTTTTTGAAGGAAAACAGATACATATATGCTATCAGATTTCCTCGGATATTACTTCGGGAGTAAATGATTCCGTCAATTTTATTATGTATTGCGTAAATCAGTTTGAATGTGTTTCGTGCTGTTCAATATGCGGCAAATTTGATGCTGTCGATGTATATTCCGTTGAAAGTAATGTATCAGCCCTGTGTACCGGATGCTACGGCACACTGCAAAACAATATAGCGAAAAATATTTTAGCAGATTCCTCAACAAAGACAAATTATCCTATGGGTATTCTCGGTGCAATCCTCGGGGGGTTGGTTGGTGCCGTGGTATGGATTTTGTTTTCACTTATGGGATATATTGGTTACATAGCAGGCTTTATTTCGGGCTTCGGCGGAATTATAGGGTTTAAATGGCTTGGAAAAAAGATGTCGACAGGAGGAATTGTCATATCAATAATTATTTCCTTTGTTTTTCTGTTTCTGGCAATGTATCTTGCAGTGGGAATTGATCTTTATAACCAATTTGAAGCTGAGGGTCTTATTGAAATGTATGGTCTAACGTTCAAGGATGTACTTGACTTTATACCCAATGCCATACAGTTAGATTCCAAATATGCGGGAACTGTGGTTTATAATAATATATTTGGAGTTATTACTTTTATATTTTCAGTTGTGCTTTGTGCAGTAGGTCTGAGGTCGGAAGGTAAGGTAAAGAATCGTTCAATGAAATTAACATGATTCAGGTTTTACGATTTTTTGGGGTGGTGATATATTGACGGAAAGTGAATTTCGTGAATTTCTCATAACGATAGGCTATCGTTACAACGGAAAGTCAAAAACTGCTTTTAACAGCTATGAGGGTTTTCATACCATGATAGAATTTAACAGTAAGGAAAAAAGATATTTGCTTTCCCTTAATTCGGCTGTCAGCGATATGGGCATCATTTTGGGAAAACTCAAGGTTTTTGCAGCAGATAATAAAAGCTTCATAACCAAGGCTGTATATAAGAATAAAAAAATACTTATGTCCGTTAAAATGACTGTTGATTCTGAAATTGACAGAGAGAACTTGAAAGAAGTTGCGAGATTTATAATGGAGCTATGCAAAAGTGATTTGCTTACTCCTATATGCAGTGTTTGTTCAAGAAACAGAAAGACCGGTCTTTATGTTGTCGGTCGGGCACTTACACCGATATGTGACAGATGTATAGTTCGAAAAAGACGTCAATATGAAAAGAGACGGGATATGTTTGAGAAGAAAAAACAGAATATGCCCGCCGGAATTGCAGGTGCGGTTTTTGGTGCTTTTTTTGGTGCTTCAATATACATACTTCTTTATCAGTTCATTTCATTTTACGGCATATTCGGAGGCGGAATAGCCATGTTATGCTTTGCCGGCTTTGTTATTACTGGAAAGAGGGCAACAAAGCTCAGTGCCATAATATGTGAGATTATCTCGTTTGTGACTTTCCTTGCGGCGGAATATGCCGCTCTTATAGCGGGAACTGCTATACTTATCGAAAACGAGGGCGGCGGCATAGCTGTAACGGAGGCTATACAGATAACAAATTCGAGCTTTACAGACTTTGGCTATCTCCGTTCGATTATATTTGAGCTTGCGGCGGGCACCGCCGTTATGATAATTATAGGCATAATATATTTCCTCAAAAGGAAGTATACACGACCGCTGACCATATCCAAAAATATACTTTAGTGATTTACTTCATATTAATCACAAATAAAAAACGGAACGGGTTACAGTGTTTATAACACCTGTAAATCTGTTCCGCTTTTTAAATATCAATCATATCCGTTGCCGATAATTTGCCATTCTTCAGTTGTCTTGTTATAATCGACATACCAGTGCCAGTTGTTTTTCATTCTACTCATATCTCCGGCTACAGGTTCCTGCAACATAAAATAATCGCCTTCAAAAACAATACTTGGCATATTAGAAGATGTTAATTCCTCGTCATATTTTAGACTAAGCAATATGCTTCCGCCGAAATTGTTCTGAAAATATTTTATTACCGCCTGTGCAGCCTTGTCAACCTCATCTTTTCCGGGATGTGCCATATCTGTCGATAATTCCGTCCCCGTCTTATATCCGTTTGATTCACTAATATCTATATTCACAAACCAAGTATTGCCCTTGAGTATGAACGAGCAGAAAAATATTGCCGTAATTACAATCAGGACTGATGCAGATATTATTATAGATTTAATCATAATTTTTTTTCTTTTTTGTTTTTTAGCTATCTCACTCCAAATTTCTTCTTGTCTTTTTTCGTTTTTGGTTTGAATATCCACCATGGCGGTATCCAATATTTTCTTGCAATCCGGACATTCGGAGCAATGCGTATCAACGAATTCTCTCGAACCGTCACTCAAAAGATTTTCAGCGTATTGTGGTATAAGATCTCTTGCAATATTACAGTTATTTATCATTTTTCTCACCTAATCCTTCTAAAATGCTTACCTTTGCACGGTAGTATGTAACTCT
>CANQLX010000114.1 GCA_947624835.1 uncultured Clostridia bacterium | reverse complement strand
ATATCATGGGTATGATCAAACCGATTAACTATTTTATAGCCTGATTTTTGGGCTATAAACATATTATACGAGGAGGTTACATAATGAATGTAGGAGAAGCAATAATTCAGGGAATAATTCAGGGACTCACAGAATTTCTGCCCGTATCGAGCAGCGGACATCTTGCAATAGCACAGCATTTTTTCGGTATGACGGAGGATAATTTGTTTTTCTCCGTAATGCTGCACATAGGAACGCTTGCAGCTGTTGTCGGTGTTTACATCAAGCTTATAGCCGGACTTTTGAAGGAATTTGGACTTATGGTTAAGGATATATTCACGGGGAAATTCAGGTGGAGCACCATGAATACAAAGAGAAATATGGTGATGATGCTTATAATAGGACTTCTGCCGTTATTTTTACTGTTTATACCGATACCGGGAACAGATATGAACATAAAGGATCTTGCGGATATGTTTGCAAGGAGCGGTTTCTTTATTGTTGTGGGACTTTCGCTTTTAGTGACGAGTACACTGTTGTTTGTCGGCGACAGAATTAACAGAAAAACTGTCAGTCTGTACAGTGAGAGCAAGGGTGACAAAAGCGGAACACCGGGGAGAAAGAAATATAATGTTGTTGATGCACTTGTTGTAGGAGTAACGCAATGTATAGCGGCGATATTCCCGGGAATATCGAGGTCGGGTTCAACGCTTGCGGCAAGTGAAATGCGTGGAATAAACAAGCAGGCTGCGCTTGATTATTCATTTCTTTTGGGAACGCCGGCGATAGTAGCGGCGGCACTGCTTGAGGGAAAGGATGCACTCTTTCCCGAGGGTGGGGAGAAGGTAACGATAGATTATTTTCCCGTGATTATAGGAATGGTAGTTGCCGCCGTTGTAGGCTTTTTTGCTATAAAGCTTTTCAAGTGGTTACTTAAGACTGACAGGATGTATATTTTCATGATATACACTGCTGTTGTAGGGGTTATCATTACGATAGTCAGTATCATTGAGCTTTCGACAGGAACAAACCTTTTCCACCCGGAGCAGGCACTGATTTTTTAAGACAGTATCGGGGCGGCTCTTGTTAGTCGCCCGGCAGTAGGAGCATTTTCCAATGCGTTTATAATCATATGGAAAGGAGAGGACTATGGCTACAAGTAAAAAGTCTGCCGGAAAGGGTGGAAAAAAATCTCCGTCCGGTGCAAAGGGTAAATCAGCGGCAAAAAGGAAGTCTGCCGCCGCTGAGAAACAGGAAGAAAAACGGAAAAGGTTTACCGCAGCGATTGTACAAATACTTTCTGCCGTTCTGCTTTTGTTTGTCTGCTTTATGCCCGGAGAAAGTTTGTGGCTTGGGATACATAAATTCTACAACGGAGTTTTCGGTATGTTCGGTTTCGTGCTTCCCCTTTTGATGATTTATTGTGCAGTGCAGAATTTCAGGGAGGAACCGATACATGATTTCAGACTTAAAACACTGCTCTTTGCCCTTGTTACTGTATTCCTCTCTACGTCTGTATTCTGCTTTCAGGCAGGAGATATGCCGATGTCGGATTACTTCGGGGAAATAGTAAACAGCTATACATATGCAGTCGAAAATGTCGGTACGGGTGTCCTCGGAGGGGTGCTCGGTGTACCGCTGAAAATGGCGGCCGGTGCTGTCGGCGGCGGTATCATAAGCGTAATAGCAGTGATAATAACACTTGCGTATGCCCTCGATGCCGTGCTTGTGTCAATACTTGAGGCTTTCAGTGTCCCGGCAAAAAGAGTCGGTGAGCATATAAGCGATAACCGTGAAATCAGAAACGAGGTTCGCAGAAGAGAAAAACAGATCAGGGAAGAAAAAAGAATACAGACAAGAAAACAGTATGTTGAAGATGAAATAGATAAACGCATGAAACAAAAACATCAGTCCGATGATGATGACCTCCGTAAAATTAAAAATCAGCCGTTCTATGAGCCTGAAATATCAGGCGGAAAAAAACGCAGACCCGAACAGAAAAAGGAAAAACAAAAAGCGGAAAAGCAAAATACGGCTTCTGATAACCGAGAGGAAATTCCCGTATCTTCCGATGATTTAATAAACGAAGGGGATATTTCACCGGAGGAGATTATCACTAAGACTGAAACAGAGGAAATACCCGAAAACGGTGCAGGTTATGACGTTCGGGAAATAATGCCCGAACCGATTTATCAGCCTGAGAAAAAACAAAAGAAAAATAAACCCGAAACAGAGGCATTTGAAATCGACCCCGAAAGCAGTATCATATCAGGGCATTATATCCGACCGCCGTTTAGTCTGCTTGAGCCTCAGCCGGGCGAAAAGGAAGCCAATCTTTCAATGGAGCTTAACCAAAGAGGTAAAATTCTTATCGATACACTCAAAAGCTTTGGGGTTCAGGCAACGGTCGTTAATATAAGCCGTGGACCTGCCGTTACACGCTATGAGCTTCAGCCGGCTTCGGGTGTGAAAATAAGCAAGATAACAAATCTTGCAGATGATATCGCACTTAATCTTGCTGCGACAAGAGTAAGAATTGAAGCACCGATACCGGGCAAATCCGCCGTGGGTATTGAAGTACCGAATAAGACAGTAACCATAGTGAAAATGCGTAATCTTGTTGAGTCGAGGGAATTTCAGACAGCAAAAAGCAAGCTCACTGTTGCGCTCGGTGTGGATATAGCGGGAAAAATCACACTTGCGGATCTCGGAAAAATGCCGCACCTGCTTATCGCAGGCTCGACAGGCTCAGGTAAATCCGTGTGTGTAAACTCAATGCTTATAAGCCTTTTGTATAAATCAAGTCCCGATGAGGTAAAGCTCCTGCTTATAGACCCGAAGGTCGTTGAACTCGGTATCTATAACGGAATACCACACCTTCTTGTACCTGTTGTTACAGACCCGAGAAAGGCGGCAGGCGCTCTGGGCTGGGCGGTTAATGAAATGCTTAACAGATATAAGCTGTTCGCCGAATATAATGTGCGTGATATGCAGGGCTATAACCGCTTTGTCGAAAGGCAGAATGATGAAATTGACGAAAATACGGCAAATGATTATCATTCCGATATGGAGGAGCGTTCCTTTGAGGAGGACGAAATGCTTGCACAGGCTCAGTCGGAGCTTGGCGAGAGCGGCGGTGAGGAGGAATCCCTGGAACCGAAAAAATTACAGAAAATGCCGCATATCGTTATTGTTATAGATGAGCTTGCCGACCTTATGATGGCTGCCTCAAAGGAGGTCGAGGAGTCGATATGCCGTCTTGCCCAAATGGCTCGTGCGGCAGGTATGCACCTTGTCATAGCTACACAAAGACCCTCGGTAGATGTTATCACAGGACTTATCAAGGCGAATATTCCGAGCCGTATAGCCTTTGCCGTCAAATCTGTGACAGACTCAAGAACAATACTTGACACGGGCGGAGCGGATAAGCTTTTAGGACGAGGGGATATGCTATTTTCTCCGATAGGTACAACGAAGCCGACAAGAGTGCAGGGCTGCTTTGTAGACGACAGCGAGATAAATAACATAATAGACTTTATCAAGAAAAATAAAGTCGTTGAATATGACGAAAACGTTATTGAGGAAATAGAAAGGAATGCGGTTACCGAAAATAACAGCGGTGACGGCGATGACTTCGGCGGCGAGCGTGACCCCATGATTGAGGAGGCAATACGCTGTGTCGTTGAGGCAGGACAGGCATCTACATCTATGCTTCAGAGAAGGCTCAGACTCGGATATGCAAGAGCAGGAAGAATTATTGACGAAATGGAGCAAATGGGAATCGTAGGTCCTCATGAGGGTGCAAAACCTCGAAAGGTACTTATGACCTATCAGGAATATACCGAAAGAATGCTTAATAATGCCGACAACTGATAATATTATGATAGGTTTGATGTAATGCTCAGACAAATTTTATGGTCATTTATTCAGGGGGATTTTATGTTAAACGTATTATTCGGAAAAATTACAGAAGATACCAATATGTGTCCTGATGTCTATTTTAATAATGTTTACGATGCGAAATGGTTCGATGATGAGATAGTAAGGAATATTATTCGTGATATAGATTCCTCTGAGGTAAATGGTCTGAATGTTATAAGTCCGCATTTAGGCTCCGTAAGTGTAGAAAGCCTGTCGGGAGGCTGTAAGACATTGATCCTCTTGTATAAGGAAGATGATTTTGAGCCGAATTTGACTTGGCTTGGGGATAACTGCGAGGATTGGCTGATAAGAATAGCAAATATGCGTGATATCCGAGCTGTTATGACGGGTAGGGATTTACTGTTTAAAAATAAGATTGACTTGAATTTCAGATGTGTTAATGACGGCGATATGATAATAACAGGTATTGATTGGTGCAATAAATGTCTGAGGTATGTAGTCGGGGTGTAATGGAATGGTAGGAAAATATATTGTGGAAATCTACAACAGACGTAAGCATTTCAGCATAGAGGTAAAGAGAAGAATAACGATAATTAAAGGAAAAAGCGGAACAGGTAAATCAACACTAATTAGGTTTATAGAGCAGTATCAGAGCCTTGGCAAAAGCTCAGGAATAAAGTGTAATACAAATGCTGACGATATCCTCGTATTGCGTGAAAATACAGACTATGAAAAGGAAATATCAAAGCGTATCGGTACAAATACACTGATTTTTGCAGATGAGGAGGTTTCCTACATAAAATCAAGGGACTTTATAAATGTGTTGGATGACAGCGGCTTTTATCTGATAGTAATATCAAGAGAGGTATTCAGATTTTTTGATTATTCTGTAAGTGAAATATACGAACTGATTACTTCAATAAGGGGTAATGTAAGCTACACGACCTTAAGCAGAAAATATAAAGGAAACAGATTTGCTATAAAACCGGATGTTGTTATATCGGAGGATTCAAATTCGGGCTTTGAAGTGGTAAGTAAGATATTGAAATGTCTGACTGTATCTGCAAATGGTAAGGATAATGTAATAAAATTACTTGATAGGGAAAAAGAAAAAAATGATAACATATGTGTAATTGCGGACGGTGCAGCCTTCGGAAAGAATATAGAGGATATATTATTGTGGGAAGGGGCAAATACAAACAAGAATTTATGTATATTTATACCCGAAAGCTTTGAATGGGTATTACTAAACACGAGGCCCTTTAAAAGTAAAGTATTATCTGAAATCACTGATACTTATTTATATGCTGACACAATCAGGTATAAAACATGGGAAAGGTATTATTTCAGTTTATTGAAAACAATTTGCAGGGCTTATCCCAATGTTTCCTATGGTAAGGATAACCGGGGAAGTTTAGTTAAATTATATACAAATGGGTTAGACGGTATGTTAAGTGAGGTATCTCAATACTTTGAAAATATAGATAAAGAATGTA
>CANQLX010000113.1 GCA_947624835.1 uncultured Clostridia bacterium | reverse complement strand
TCATATACAGCATATACATTTAATTCAGATTGTAAATTCAGCGTCACCATCTCAAAAACATCATCTTCCTGTGGACACTTAGTCGCCGCCGGATAGTAAATTAAATCATAAACTATTATTTCATTCAAACATTCAGTGCAAATAACTTTAACCGTTGGATTGGGATCAGTATATACATTAAACAAATCATTCCCACATGTACATTTAATTTTATTAATAGACATATTTGTATCATCAAATCTGTTAAAAATACTTTCAAATATTTTATCAGAATGATCACAAACACAATATTTCTTAATGTGTGTCGGTGCTATATTAATCAATTTCACACTACCTCCTTGACTAAATTAATACCTAACTTTCAAACGATTGTATGCTTTCGGATCAGCTTTACACATATTAACATAGGCATCTATTTCTCTACTTAACTCACTTTTTGAATAAGGATTCGACACATAATTGGTATTATATCTTCTTCCTTCAACCACATAAGAAGCATCTGGCTTAACGTAATGTTTTCCATCGTAGAACACCCTATTTCCGTCTGCGTCCAATTGTACCCTATTTTTTCGCAAGCTAGTCGCTCCATTTTTATGTGCAAAATCAAGTTCATCCTCTATTGCATTATTGTGTTTGGTATTACCATTTCCATGCTCTTTTCCCCAATTCGTTCTACTTTGCGCATTATTTGTAGAACATGTTTTAAAAGGATCATTATTTGCATTATGCACCAACACACCCGTGTCAGTAACATAATAGGTATGGAAATCAGAAACCTCAAAGTTGTAAACAATTACAGGTTCATCAAGCTGTTCACCATAAGTTTTTGTAACAGTTGCAGTAGAAACGTCAGCAAGGGTAAGCTCATCACCCTCACGGAGATCTTTTGCAGCTACCCATTCGCCGTCAACCCAGAATGGATGTACCGGCGTGGTTTCAATCTCATCATCATTGACGAAAATATGAATAAGTACGTCTGTTTCCTTGCGGAAAGTTCTGACTACTTCCTTATACTCACTCTCTCCTGTTTCGGGATCGGTTGAATATACAAGGTCGCCTGCTTTAATCTCCTCAATAGGCTTGTCACCGTCTTTTGTAACAACAAGCGTACCCTCTACAAAGCACTGTGATGTAAGAATATCGTGTTTGGTATTCTTGTAGTTGACTATATCGTCAGCTACACCCTTCGCCGAAAATACAGTACTTATTCCTGTAAAGGTTGCGCCGAGAAACTCTCCGAGAGATTCTTCACCCCACGGTTTTCCTTGAGTTACATACTTGTCCCACAGGTTGCCAATCTGTGTTGCGGTCTGGTATGCTCCGAGTGCAAAGTTTCCGATATTTGACGCTACTCGGGTTGCAAACTTAAATGCCTTTGCATACTTTGTACAGCCGGTTACGGCTTTTGCAATACCTCCGGCTATATCTCCAAGACCCGGCACTGACGATACAAAACTTGACGCCGCACTGAAATAGTCGCCCTCGCTCATGTACCAGAAACCGTTGGCAAGATCCGCAAGTGCACCAACGCCGGGAATCATTCCCAGCAAGTCAAGCACACCGTGCCCTATGTCGCTCCAGCTTATCTGTGGACTAAGACCAAACGGGTCAAGCATACTTACGGGATTGCCCTGACAGTAAGCATATTTGTTGAGTGACGGACTATTTGTTATGTTGCCCTCAACAACGTCCTGATTTATGAAAGCACAACTATTTCAGTTAATACTTATACAAAATAATAATTATTATATTTAATCAGCTTTCCAACATTGATGCAAAAAAAGCACTATAACTATCCCATAAATCAGGATTATTAAGCTCATTGCCCGAAACAATATTTTCGACAT
Organism: uncultured Clostridia bacterium; assembly: GCA_947624835.1. Taxonomy (GTDB): domain Bacteria; phylum Bacillota; class Clostridia; order Oscillospirales; family Acutalibacteraceae; genus UBA1213. The sequence goes on along the minus strand of CANQLX010000113.1, from coordinate 3,611 downwards.
CATATGAATCACACCAGATTATAGCAGGTTGGGATTTCACATTCATAAGTATTATACTTTCTGACATCTCAGCCAGAACAACATACTGCATAGGCAAACTTATGCTCTCTCTTAATCTGAGTGTTTCATCTACTATATTGTATTCGTTTTCATCAAAATAAAAATTGTAAAGATCAAAAGCGCCAACCTCTCCGCCGTTAAAAAAGGTCGCTATTTTTTTAAAGTCATCAGGTAAAATTATACCTAATTTCCTTTCTATTGTCTTGATATTTTCATCAGAAATACCATCTTCTTCATAGTTATCCAAATAATCTTTACGTAAAGATTCTATATCATGCATCAGAATTATCCCCCTATCTATTCTGTACCCTCCATTTCCAGTACTCTTTGTTATCATACCTAAATTTTTTTCTGTCTATTGGGAGTGTAGGGTGAGGCTTATTATATCCAAACTGTCCATGAAGAGTTTTTTGACCATATTTACCAACACCATGATATCTCGTACTCGCTTCAACCAATCCTCCAGTTGACTTTTGTCCAAGATGATGCAATGTTGCTATACTACCATCGTTTAACTGAGGTGCAACGCCTTTACTTGCGGCATAAGAATTTGTTTTTCCCACATATCTTTTAGGACCTTTTGTTCTAACAAGATCCCAATCTATATCGTTTCTTGTATGAACAACATAAGTTTGATTTGTACCTTTAGGATTTGTTGCAGTCCATGTTACCGTTTCCTCACTGAAAACGCCAGATGTTGATACAGAACAGGTTGAACCTATACCATTTAATTTTTTATTAGCATTATGCACCAACACACCATTGTCGGTAACATAATAAGTATGGAAATCAGAAACCTCAAAGTTGTAAACAATTACAGGTTCTTCAAGCTGCTCACCGTAAGTTTTGGTAATGGTTGCAGTAGAACCGTCAGCAAGAGTAAGCTCATCACCCTCACGAAGATCTTTAGCAGCTACCCATTCGCCGTCAACCCAGAAAGGATGTACAGGTGTGGTTTCAATCTCATCATCATTGACGAAAATATGAATAAGTACGTCTGTTTCCTTGCGGAAAGTTCTGACTACTTCCTTATACTCACTCTCTCCTGTTTCGGGATCGGTTGAATATACAAGGTCGCCTGCTTTAATCTCCTCAATAGGCTTGTCACCGTCTTTTGTAACAACAAGCGTACCCTCTACAAAGCACTGTGATGTAAGAATATCGTGTTTGGTATTCTTGTAGTTGACTATATCGTCAGCTACACCCTTCGCCGAAAATACAGTACTTATTCCTGTAAAGGTTGCGCCGAGAAACTCTCCGAGAGATTCTTCACCCCACGGTTTTCCTTGAGTTACATACTTGTCCCACAGGTTGCCAATCTGTGTTGCGGTCTGGTATGCTCCGAGTGCAAAGTTTCCGATATTTGACGCTACTCGGGTTGCAAACTTAAATGCCTTTGCATACTTTGTACAGCCGGTTACGGCTTTTGCAATACCTCCGGCTATATCTCCAAGACCCGGCACTGACGATACAAAACTTGACGCCGCACTGAAATAGTCGCCCTCGCTCATGTACCAGAAACCGTTGGCAAGATCCGCAAGTGCACCAACGCCGGGAATCATTCCCAGCAAGTCAAGCACACCGTGCCCTATGTCGCTCCAGCTTATCTGTGGACTAAGACCAAACGGGTCAAGCATACTTACGGGATTGCCCTGACAGTAAGCATATTTGTTGAGTGACGGACTATTTGTTATGTTGCCCTCAACAACGTCCTGATTTATGAATCGCTTGATATCTACATTGTAGTATCTCGCCCTCATATAGTACAGTCCGTTGCTGTCGGTAACAACACCATAACGTCCGTTGTACAGGAACATTATGCCGTGAGTATCGCCCGAAAGCAACTCACCGTATGTACCGTAAGTGAATGCGTGTACTATTTCACCACTGTCATCAGTAACAACTGTGGTACTTCCTATGTTGTTGAAATGATAATACAGATAGCCGTTATCCTCGTCAACCTGTGCAAGCAGACCGTCACCATAGATATACAGTGTTGTCTTTCCGTCTGTTGCTGCGGAAAGTATCTGCGAATATTCAGACGCATTATTCTCAACAACATATTCTGTACGTACATTATCCGTTGTTACGGCGATACGATTGTTTTCGGCGTCATACTCATACGTTGTGCTGCCTGCCGATACAAGGCGGTTGCGGCAATCGTATGTGAACGTCGTCATCTCGCCGTTCAGCGGACCGTAAATCATATTGCCGTCTGCATCGTATTCTACCGCTTCGCCGTTGTACCTGATAAGGCGGTTTGCTTCGTCATACTCCATTGTCGCAGATTCAACACTTACGGTTTCCTCCGCAACATTTTCGGATTCGGTCTTTATGATGTGACCGGCTGTGTCATAAGTATAAGTGAAACTGTTGACTACTCTGTCGCCGTTTATGTCAGTCTGCTTTATTAGCTGACCTATGGCGTCATATTCATAGGTTTCAACACTTCCGTCCGGTCGGCTCAGCTTCGTTATACGTCCGTTGCCGTCATACTCATAATTCGTTACCTTGTTATTCCAATCAGTAACACTTTTAAGTCTGCCTGTCGGATAATACGAATATCTTACAATTCTGCCGCCGGCATATTCAAGCGAAATAAGATTGCCGAGCGTATCATAGCCGTACTTAACTGTGTTTCCTCTGAAATCTGTATATTTTGTAACTCTGTTCATACAGTCGTATTCACGAGTTGCAACATTTCCGCTTTCATCGGTCACTGTCAGAACATTTCCGTTCGCATCATAAGTATAGCTTATCGTCCCAAGCTCATCCGTTGCACTTGTGATCCTGCCAAGCTTGTCATAAGTATATGTTGTTGACTGATTTTTAGCATTTTTGCTTTCCTCAAGCAGACCCTGTGCATTATAGGTATAGCTGTTTTTGCTGCCTATCGCATTTACACTTTCGGTCATGCGGTTCATGCTGTCATACTTATACTTTGTCACTCCTCCGTTAGGATCGGTTATGCTCAGAGTATTACCAACATTGTCATAGGTCGCACCTGTTTCGCCGTTCTCCGCATCCACTGCCTTGATAATTCTTCCGAATGCATCGTAAGCCAATGTCGTTGTTGATTCGGTATCCGTTCCTTTGTCGCTTACGGTCTTTGTGAGGTTATACATATTATCATAACTGTACTCCTCAACAGAACCGAGTCCGTCAGTTACACTGCTTACATTTCCGGCTTTATCATACTCCGTTCTTGTGTACGATTTTCCGTTTGCATCCGATACCGCAGTCACATTACCCATGCTGTCATATTCAGTTGTAAAGACATTTCCCTCTTCGTCCGTGTACTCCGTAACTCTGCCAAGCTCGTCATATACATAGCTTACGGTATATTCCGTATCCTCATCAACCACCGCACTCGCTGTCAACATTCTGTTCTGACTGTCATAGGTCATCTTTACAATCGAACCGTCGGGTGCTGTTTTCTTTGTGCAATTACCGTTTGCATCATATTCATAAGTGGTTTTGTTGCCGTTAGCATCCGTTGAAGAAGTCATACGTCCATATTTATTATACTCATATGTGATTGCACTGTCAAG
>CANQLX010000112.1 GCA_947624835.1 uncultured Clostridia bacterium | reverse complement strand
CCGTTGCAAATTCGCAAAAATATGTCAATAAAGAAATGTTGGCAAGGATAGATGATAATCAAAAGGAAGTTATGAAACTTCTGCAACATATACTTGCGGAAGTGTATAACACCGAAGAACATACGTTTAAATCATTGGAAAGAAAAATTGATAGGCTTACAGAAAAAATGGAAAGGTTTGAAAAGTATGGCAGTGGTTGAGCCGATAAGAAAACCAATTAAAGCACATCAGTATGTTTATGATTCAATAGCATATGTCCTTTCACCGGAAAACCGTAACGGTGATGAAAAATGCTTTCGGGCGACCTGCCTTAATTGCGTAAACGACGGAGCGGACGGTCTGTCAAGACAGTTTTATGAAACTCGACGTGCTTTTAATAAAGATGATAAGATTCTTTCTCACCACTATGTACAGAGCTTTTCGCCAAACGAAAACATTACTCCCGAGCTTGCTCATCAGATCGGTGTGGAGCTTGCAGAAAAAATTGCACCGGGATTTCAAGTCATTATTTCAACTCACATAGATAAAGACCATATTCATAATCATTTCATAATAAATTCCGTGAGTATGGAAACAGGTCTGAAGTGGAAAGGAAATAAAGATACCCTTGAAAAAGTAATGCGTCCCGAAAACGATAGGCTGTGTAAAAAGTATGGTCTGACAATAATTGATCATACATCCGGTCTTGACGGGATAGATCAGGCTACACAGAAATTAGCGGAGCAAGGGAAATCGTGGAAGGTTGAATTATGCCACGCCCTCGACGAAGCAGTTAAGATTTGCAACAGCAAGGAAGAATTTGTTAATTTCATGAAAAATAAAAAATTTGAGATAACACGATACGGCGAAAAAGATATAACGTTTAAGAAAATCGGAGAAAAGAAAGGGATACGAGCAAGCAGGCTGGCAAGACAATTCGGAGATTGTTATACAAAGGAAAATCTTGAAAAGCTGATGGGTTTTTATAAACCTCCGAGAAAATCCGAAAATCCTGTTACAGCTAAATCTCCGACGCCGCAAAAACCTGTTATCGGAGAATTTGAGAAATACGAAAATTATTATTTCAAGAATAATCCTCCTCTTGCAAAAAAAGAGGAAGCAAAGATTTTTCAGAAATTTATCAAAAATTCCCCCAATCCTTTTTTTCTTCTGTTGCTAATTATAATGAAATTGTTGATCAGGCGGAACCGTAAGACAAGGCTTGATAAAAAATACCGTTCACTGCATAACTGTTGTAAACAACAGAAAGCATACCGAACAAAAAAGACCGATTTGCGGCAGGTGATTGAAAAGTATGAACAAAATCCAACAACAGCCGGAAATATTCCGTATCGTAACCTTGTGCAGGCACAGGGAGAAAATTATCGTGTTCGCCTTGCTCTTTCGGCTGTTCCTAAATTGTATGCTTATCCTTTTTTCTTTTCCGCAAGACTGTACAAGGATTATGCACTTGTAACAATTAAAGAAAAGGACAAGAAACTTCTTCAAAAAGCAATGGAGCTTGAAGATATATCAATACTTGAAAAGCATAACGAACATTATACTACAAAGGCTGAGTATCTTGAACTAAAGAAAAGAGCCGAACAGTTTGGGGTTAAAGTGGAGTTTTTAATGCTGCATCAGCCGGAAAAGCTTGAAAAGCTAAAAAACGAAAAGGAACGATTTGTTGCCACGCCGACAGAAAACGGAAAAATCCGTTTAGCATTCCTTCCGCAGAATAAAGATTACATTCTTCATGCACTGTACCCCGATAGATATAAAAACAATAATAATCTTTTTTCTGTTGGCAGAAATTCAAAGGTTAATACAAAGCTGAAGAAAGAAGCTATGCTCGGAGGTCAGATTATGCGTTACCGAGAACTGTCTAAGGAAGAGGTTGAGAAGATATATAATTCTTCAGACAATAAAGAAATGTTTGCAGTATTCAGTAAGAATGCAAAGGGCGAAAGCCTTAACGGAAAATATCAAATTGCTTATAAATCAGGAGATGAGGATAAAATTAATGAAGCTCTGGAGGAAAAAACAACAAAGCGAAAAATATAATTTTTCTTATAAAAGCGTTGACTTCAACAATTTAAAGTGCTAAAATAATAGTAAAGGAGGACAAAGACATGGCGATAAAATATCGTGAAGCCGAAGAATTAAGGTTATCAACAAGAAAAGATCTGACGGCAACGGCGGAAAATTGGATGCGTTTCCTTAAAACAGCGTCAAATACCTACAAGTACAGTTATTCCGATCAGCTGATGATTTCCGCACAGTTTCCGAATGCAACGGCTGTAGCGGCTTTTGATGTATGGTCTGACCGTTTCGGTCGGAGAATACGCAAGGGTGAAAAAGGTATAGGTCTGATTGATGATAGCGGCAGCTATCCTAAGATGAAATATGTATTTGATATTTCGCAGAGTGAGCGATTCCGTGATGTTCCGCAGCCGTATATCTGGGAGTTGAGGGAAGAATTTCATAACGAAGCAGCTTTGTATCTTGCCGGTGACTCATCGGTGTCGATTGAACAGGCTGTTTCCGATTATTGCGAAAGTATGACTGACAGCCTGATTGACGGATACGAATACGATTTACTTGCAGAAGCATTAAACAGTGCCATACTTGGTGAAGTTAATGAAACCTCAATCAAAGAGGATTTTCGCAGGGTGGTTTTGGAGAGCGTTAAATATATGGCACTTTCTCGCTGCGGGCTTGATACCTCGCTTGTCGATGAAGAAGTATTTGATAATCTTTACAGCTTTTCCGAGTTGCAGATAACGGACATTATTGGCAATTCCATAAGCGATATATCCGAGCAGATTTTGAGAGAAATTGAGAACACAGTCAAAACGATTGAAAGGAGAAGTAAGAATGAGCGTAACAATGAAAACAAAAATGATAGACGGAGTGCCGCATATACTGGACGAGGAGAGTATGACATACTTTCCTACAATAAAGGTGGACAAACAGACAGGTTTGACATATACTCTCGATCCGGAAACGTTCGTATACATTCCGAACATGAGCGTGACATCGGACGAGAGGAACGTAGGTTGGTGGGGACTGAAAAGGAAGAAATTTCTGAAAGAAAACAAGCCGGTGCTGTATATGCAGATGTTCGACGACCATACTCTGACGGATCATCTGATAGAGGTGGACGAAGCAGCGGAGAGAATGAGGGACAAGCTCGAAGTTCAGATGATGGAACAGGAGGGAGTGACGGAAAAGCTGAAAGCAACGGATCAGATGGAATGGGTACGCCGCCTGAACTCGATAGAGAGCAGAGTGGAGGAAATAATTCTGAACGAGCTGATCTACGTATAAGACAAAAACAAAACAGAAGAAAGCAGGCAAAGGCAGAGGAACAAAGCGTTTCCCCTGTCTTTTCTTCTTTTTCTGTTGGAGAACAGATGAGCTTATTCGCTGATGAAAGGTCTGAGCAGGACAAAGCAAATGAATACGCTATGTCACGCTTGATAAGTGCAGGCACAGGTTTTGTTGACGGCAAATTCAGGATATTCGATTACTTTTCGGAACAGCACACCAGAGAAGAAAAAGCAAAATTTCTGAGTAATGAATACGGTTGGGGCGGCAGTTATTACGATGGTGAAGAATTTGAAACTCGTACGGGCAAAGGTATTACGATGAGGCATATCGACAAAGACCATCCCGAAAATAACATCACCGTGCATCTGACATATAAAGAAACCGCCGATATGATTGACTTCCTTATTCAGAACGACAGGTTTATTACACCGAAAGATATTGAGGAAAGGCAGAAGAGAGCTATTTACTATCTGAAAAACTATAACCCTGATAATCCTCTTGAAGCTCCGCAAATCGAAAATGCAAAAGCTATTCTTGACAGCTACAACATTGATTATAGTCAACTCCTTGCAAATCAGCCGACAGTTGAAACAGCTACTCCCAAACAAATTGAAGAAATGAACGCTTCTATTCCCGATGATAAGGAAATACCTGATATCAACGCTCCGTCTGTACCGATAGAGCAGGAAGATACTGTTTATTCCGAAAGTGCGGTTGTTTCGGAATTTAAGAGTAAGACAATGGAGAGTTTTCATCTTATAGGTGGAAGGACAGCTTCTGACATTGAACTTGAAGTTGAGCAGAGATTGCAGAAGGCTATGGAAGAATATAATATTCCGGGTGAAATCAGGGATGTTGTATTGTATGGCTCTCGTTCGCGTGGCTTAGAGTCAAGCAATCAATCCGATATAGATATTGTTGTTCAGATAGACAACTCATCACTTAAAGAGGATTCTCTGTTTAATATATTCAATGAGCTTGACATTGAAATCGGTGGTGTACTCGTTGATATTAACCCTATCTGCCCCGGTCAAACAGGAACACTTGAGGATTATTTGCCGAGAGCAGAAGCATATCTTTCACAAAAGCAATTTGACATAAATGAATACGATGAACCTGATTATTATGAGCAACAACAGATTGTTGAACGGGAGTTACAAGAGCAAATATCTACCGATAATGATACGAATCAAAGTCGGAATGATACATTGATAGTCAACATCTATGGAGGTCCGGGTGCAGGAAAATCAACAACAGCTTTGCAGCTTGTTGCGGAATTGAAAAAGCGTGGTTTGCACGCTGAGTATGTATCCGAAGTTGCAAAGGAGCTTGTCTATGCGAAAGATTTTGAAAAGCTTGACGGTTCGCTTGAACATCAGAAAGAAATATTTAAAGAACAAAAAAGCCGGCTTGATTTAATGATCGGAAATGTGGATGTTGCCGTAACAGATTCACCATTACTTCTTAACACGGTGTATCTCAATGAAAATGCTCCGGATTATGTTGATGATGTGTTTGATATTTATAATTCATATAATAATATAAATATGGTTATTAAGCGTGATCTTTCCGTAGAGTTTGAAAATGAGGGCAGAATACATAATCTTGAGGAAAGTATTGAAAAAGACGGAGAAATTGAAGAACTGCTGTCTGACCGTGGTATAGAGTTTGAAAGATTTGACAGAAATGATATTTTAAATATTACAGATTTTATTATTTCTAAATCGGATGTTTTGAAAGAGGAAAGAATGGAGAACCCCACAACTGTTTTTTCTTCTGTTGGTAATGGAAAAGAGGAAAGTAAAAATTACATAATAACAGACCTGTCCCTCGGACAACGACCTGTTGCCGAAAAGTACCGGGATAACATATCTGCAATAAGAACATTGAAACAGCTTGAAGCAGAGGACAGACCGGCAACACCGGAAGAACAGGAAATACTCTCCAAATACACGGGCTGGGGCGGGATGGCAAAGGTCTTTGAGCCTGACAACAAGCATTATAAAGAAGTCCGAGAATTGCTTACCGATGATGAATTTGAAGCCGCAAGAAAGTCCACAATGACAGCATTTTATACCTCTCCAGTTATTATCAGGGAAATGTATGCTAAACTTGCTGATATGGGCATGGACGGTGGCAAGCTGCTTGATATAATCATGCAGATTTTGATACAAAGCCGAGGAAAAATTAAAAAGTGTGCCTTTGCGGTGTAATTTTTCCCTTG
>CANQLX010000111.1 GCA_947624835.1 uncultured Clostridia bacterium | reverse complement strand
GCCGTCTGCGGACGGCGACCAAAGGCTCTGCCTTTGGAAACCGCAAGCCTTTTAAAAAAGGCTTGACCTAAAACTGCCGTTTGCTCGCCATAACTATTTTATGGCGGAGCGGCGGCACACCGCCGCTCTCGATACTATCTACTTCACACCAATAGGCAAACTTATTGCCGCGGACATAGACTTACTACTTAAATAATCAAAGCGAACGCAAGTGAGCGAAAACGCGAACCGGACAGCGGTGGCACACCGCAAAGGCTTGACCTAAAACTGCCGTTTTGCTCGCCATAACTATTTTATGGCGGAGCGGCGGCACACCGCAAAACTGCTGTTTGACATATCAATTTTTGCTGAAATCAGTAAGAATAAGATTTTTATTGTGTTCGAGTGCCCATGTGATGTTCCACTCACTGGTAAAAAGAAGAAGATGTTTCCCCTTTAAATCCTGAATACGCCTTGTGTCTGTTGTGAGGTTCAGCGTTTTCGGGTCAATATCATCATTATCAATCCAACGTATAAGCTCATAGGGCATATTTTCAAGAATGATATCAACATTATATTCATTGTTCAGACGGTATTCAAGTACCTCAAATTGGAGTACACCTACAACACCGACTATAACCTCTTCCATTCCTCCGCCGAGGGATTGAAAAATTTGAATAGCCCCCTCTTGTGCTATTTGGGTAATACCTTTTACAAACTGCTTACGTTTCATTGTGTCCTTTAGTCTTACCCTTGCAAAATGTTCTGGTGCAAACGTGGGTATACCCTCAAATTTAACCTTTTTAGACGGAGAACATACTGTATCTCCTATTGAAAAAATACCGGGATCAAATACACCGATGATATCTCCCGCATATGCTTCACTTATTACCTCCCTGTCCTGTGCCATAAGCTGCTGTGGCTGTGAAAGTCGCATCTTTTTATCGCCTTGAACATGGTATACTTCCATTGTTTTGTCATACTTTCCCGAACATATACGCATAAATGCTATACGATCACGGTGTGCTTTGTTCATATTTGCTTGAATTTTAAATACAAATGCTGAAAAACTTTCGTCAAACGGATCAACCTCGCCCTCAACCGTTTTTCGTGGAAGTGGTGGAGTTGTCATTTCAAGAAATTGTGCAAGGAATGGCTCAACTCCAAAATTGGTAAGAGCCGATCCGAAAAATACCGGAGTAAGCTTTCCGTTTCTTACCTCTTCGAGATCAAATTCATCTCCCGCTCCCTCAAGCAGCTCTATATCATCCCTAAGAGTGCTTGCAAGAGTTTCTCCAAGTCTTTCGTCAAGATCGGGAGAATCAATGGTGAGTTCGTCCATTTCAACCTCTTTTTGTCCGTTATTTGCGGTAAATGCCAATATTTCCCTTTTAGAAAAATCATAAACTCCCTTGAAATCCCTTCCGCAGCCTATAGGCCAGTTCATTGGACAAGTATGTATACCGAGTACATTCTCTATATCTTCCATAAGCTCATATGGACTTTTGGCTTCTCTGTCCATTTTGTTTATGAATGTGAATATAGGGATATTTCTCATAACGCAAACCTTAAAAAGCTTCCGTGTCTGAGCTTCAACGCCTTTCGATGCATCAATAACCATAACCGCCGAATCGGCAGCCATAAGTGTGCGGTAGGTATCTTCGGAAAAGTCCTGATGACCAGGAGTATCTATTATATTAATGCAAAAGCCGTTGTAATTGAACTGCATGACGGACGAGGTAACGGAAATACCTCTTTGCTTTTCAATTTCCATCCAGTCTGAAACGGCGTGTTTATCTGTTTTCTTCCCTTTAACAGAACCGGCAAGCTGTATCGTTCCGGTATAAAGCAAAAGCTTTTCTGTGAGCGTTGTCTTACCTGCGTCAGGGTGGGATATAATTGCAAACGTTCTGCGTTTTTCAATAAGTTCTTTAGTAGACAAAATTATTCCTCCGAATATAGAATTTATCTGTTTATGTGCGGAATATCCATGTGGCACACAACTATTATTCTAACTCAAAAATACATAATAATCAAGCAAAAATTTGCATATAACTACAGATAAATAAGTACCTAACGGACATAAATCACTTTCGTTGAAATCGTTCGATGAAAATAGAAATATTCCCGTTGATTTGTATGGTAGTTCTGCAAACTAATATACCATTTGTATATGAATACTCAAATATATAAATGGTATATTAAGCTCATGTGGCACTGTTTATCGAATTTTTATTTACAGTTATAAAATACTGTAGAAATTTGTAATATTGTTAAAATCACATTTATAATATTCACCTTTTATCTGCATATCTACAAAATAATACCAATTACCTTTTTTTAATTGAATTGAATGAAAATTTGGTGTATAATCCGTATTAAGGTAATATATTGGGAGGTATATGATGAATACTGAAGCAATCAGAGAGAATCCTGTATCCCGTTTTTTAAATAGTACGACCGCCTTCAGGTTTGTTTTTATATCCTCTTTGTTTTTTGCGATTGATAAAATTTTCCCTCCTTTATTTATTGCTGTTATGATATGGTCGGTATATCTGTTCTGCAAGGAATTGATTAATAATCGCTATATTAAAAAAATCCGATATAGGAAAATTATTTACTTTTTTATGGGAGCAGCTCTTCTGACAGTTATTATAAACTCCAAGGAAAATTTTGTCGGAAATTTATATGTGCTTTATTGGCTCTCTTTATGCTTTTTCTTTTTTTACGGATTACATGCAGACCGGGATCACAAACGCAGAAAACACGATGCTATGATTTTGTTGGATTTTCTTTCAGCAATGACAACGCTCATAATGATTATAGGTCTTGTGCTTCTTGCACTTTTCCCTAAAGGTCTGCACCTGTCGGGCTATGATTTCGCTATTCATGAAAACCGTTTTGTCGGAATAATACCTAATGCCAATGCACTTGCGTTCTATGCGGCTATGGCAGTAGTCGCAACACATATATTATGGAAAATGAAAAAGGCCGACGGAGCGCTCACAAAGAAAGTAAAAATCCTCTATGCGGTATATGCTGTTATAAATATGATTTCCCTGTTCCTGTCCGATTCAAATGCTTCGTTGCTTTTCATTATAGTATATTGTTCTTTTTTTGCATTTTACCTTATTTTTAAAGGCTTTAAAAAATTTAACATACTCTCATTTCTTCTCAGAGTTATAGCTGTATTGTTCGCCTGTGTGGTATCGGTTCTAATCCTGTTTTGTATGCGTTCACTGACACAAAGCTGTGTTTCTCTTATGCTTACAAACGGGGAATCAAAAACACAAATATCAAACAGCATAACAACAAATAACGGTTCTGTGCAGATAAAAGATGACGTTGAACAGTCTGCACCTACAACATTCAAGCATGAAAACAAAAATATTGACAGCGGACGTTTTGTGATATGGAGACAGGCATTGGGTCTTTTTGAAAAGTTTCCGATTATGGGGGTAGGAAAGGATAATATAGTTTCATACGGAAAGACCTACCTCGGAGGACTGAAATACAGTGACTTCCACAACGGACTGCTTACTATCTTAATAAGCTTCGGGCTTGTGGGATTTACTGTATTCATGGTACTTGCAATTACAGTTGCCAAAACTTTCCTCAAGGCTATTTTTAATTATAGGGATAAGTGCCGGCGTGACGGTAATGTATTGGTGCTTATAGTGGCATTTTGTGCAGCATACAGTGTATATTCAATGTTCGAGGTTGCACTTCTTTTGGATTTGTCGTATAGAGTGTTTATTTTTTGGTATATGATAGGTCTGGGACTTAGTTATGTCTCTTTTTACGGGAAAAGGAAATACATCAAAGCAGTTGATTTTAAAAAATCAACTATATCTGCTTCCTCACATTCCGATAACCCTGCAGTATAAACCAACGAATTTTCCTACACAGTCGAATTATTTAAGTAATAAGGAATATTGCTGCAATTACCATGAAAATCAGTATATTGAAATGTGCCAAAAAAAGGAATTTGCGGTTGACAAAACAGAAATATGGTGATATACTTCTTTTGCTGTTCAAATGTTGCGCAGCAAAAATTCAGTATGGATTTTTATGTGCGGACTAAAACCAAGGAGGATGTAAAATATGCCCATTATTGATCAAAGCAATGAAAAGAAAATGGATGAATACAGAAAATTTGTTTCTTCGGGTAAAAACACACATTTTATTCAGGATCCAAGATGGTCTAAGGTTCATGATAATTTGAAAGCATATTTTGTTACAGCAGAGGAAAACGGAAAAATAGTTGCAGCGGCAACAGTTTATATAAGACCTATTGTTATGGGATATTCATTGTTATATGTAAACAGAGGGCCTATTGTATTTGAACAAACACCCGAAAGTCTTTTTCGTATAATTGAGGAATTAAAACCGTTGATAAAGAAGCACAAGGCATTCGCCGTAAGATTTGACCCTGCATGGGAATACAGCGATGAGTTGACGGAAACATTTTCAAAAGCGGGCTTCTTTGTCAGGGGAAGAGGATATACAAAGCGTGATCTTGTCATGTCAAGGAAAACCATGATTTTCAGTACCGAAGGCAAGACTGTGGAAGAGCTTATGAAGAGCTTTAAATCCCGTACAAGACGTGACATAAATAAATCATTAAGATCAGAGCTTACAATTATCGAGGGCTATTCAAAAGAAAATCTTGATATTTTCATGGATATTCTTGACATTACAGGTGACAGAGATGCCATAACTCATAAGCCGCGTTCGTTCTTTGAGAAAATTTTTAATAATTTCAGTCATGACGAGGCAAGACTTTATTTGGTAAAAAAGGACGATCTTTGGCTGTCGGGTGCCGTTGCAGTAAATTACGGCGGAAGAATGTATTATTATCATGCGGGAAGTACAAATCAACTAAGAAATCTTTGTCCGAATGCATTTATGCAGTATCACCTGATAAGCTGGGCAGTGGAAAGCGGCTGTTCGATTTATGATATGGGCGGAATAATATCTAAAGATCCCCATGACGGTCTGTATTTGTTTAAATCCGGCTATTGCAATGATTTATTTGAAGAATATATAGGTGAGTTGGATTATCCGTTCAGCAAATTCAAATATAAGAGCTTTATTTTTGCGTATACCACCATGCAAAAGTACGCAGCATGGAGGCTGAAACGTAAATTCAAGAAATAAATAAGCCTTTAATAGAAGTCACCCGTTTAATGGGTGGCTTCTATTGCTTACAGAAGCAAATCCGAGATTATACAATCAGTATATTTTTTAATATACATATAAGAGTAAACTATTCTACAAAGTATACATTGTCAAACAAACAACAACACCCGACCACAGCAAGATATGCCTCAGTCGGGTAATTATTTTTTATAAAATTCCACACGGGTACGTTATTTTCAGCATTAATTAAACAACAGACAATGAGTTTGTTATTTGCAGTTATGAATTTCCAACCTACACCGGGTACTGTTCACAGTAGGTTTATATTGAACATACCCTATTGTGGAGCACCCCGCAGAGCAGCTCTCGATACAGTATTAATTGTCACCGACAGGCGAACTGCTGCCGGCGGCGTACTAGAGCGTGTTGACACTAATTGGACCATTTCACAATGCAAGCAAATTGAATAAATGATAAATACATGGAATCAA
>CANQLX010000110.1 GCA_947624835.1 uncultured Clostridia bacterium | reverse complement strand
CTTGATTCCATGTATTTATCATTTATTCAATTTGCTTGCATTGTGAAATGGTCCAATTAGTGTCAACACGCTCTAATATACTTCCTTTGTTTGGATTGTGTCAAGTTTTATTATACACCATCATTATAACAACCGCATGCCGTTAGCCGACTCCGCAGAGCATAATTGAACGTTTGAACGAACGTTTAATAATTTTATAAAAATAGTTTTTAAATGTGGGAAAATATGTTATAATAAAAAAAATTCTAATTTTACTATCCTGCACCTAATCTCACTCGTATAATTTATAGAGGGGAAAAGGAGGATAGATCCCTTGCGGTTTAAATTATACTGTCTGTAACTGCGTGCAGGCAAAATTCCTATCGAATAAACCGGAAATAAAAATTTTTTAATTCTTAAAAATGGGAGGAAAATATGGATAATAATTTCAAGTTTATAATAAAGGCAGCTCTTTTGGGCGATGAGTCTGCGTATGAAGCACTTTATACCATGACAAAGGATTCCGCTTATTTTATTGCGTTGAATATAACACATAATGAGCAGGACGCACTTGACATACTTCAGGAGAGCTATATCAAGGCTTTCACTCACCTTGATACGGTAGATCCGCCCGAGCTTTTTGACCACTGGTTCAGCCAAATTGTTTCAAATTGCAGCAAAGACTACATAAAGAAAAAGAAACCTCTTTTATTTTCGGAAATTTCCGAAGAACTTTCACTTGAAGAGTTCAGTGAGGAAACCGACTCCGACCTTATCCCTCACGAATATGTTGACAAGCAGGAAGCAAGCCGTCTGCTTATGGATATCATTAACAAGCTTCCGGAAAACAAAAGACTTGTTATATTAATGTACTATTATCAGAATATGAACACTTCGGAAATTGCCGATACTCTTGCATTACCTCTCACAACTGTTAAGTACTATCTTCTTGAGGCAAGAAAGGAAATTAAGGCGGAGCTTGAAAGGCTCGACAAAGAGGGCACACGTCTTTATGCCATTCTCCCCTTTGCCCTTTTCCCCACACTTATCGGTCTATCGGCCGCTCAATTTAATGCTCCGGCATTTTCCGCTGTTTCTACACCCGTTATGGGTGCTGTGACAGGCAGTGCCGTATCAACAGTTTCTTCTTATACAAACTCTGCCGCAGGAGATACGGCAGGAAATACTGCAACAAGTCACAATGCGGGAACCGGTTCTGTGGCTGCACCGACAACATCGGTAGGCAGTTCTGCACCGGCTTCGGCTGCCAATACAGCAGGCGGTATAGGTAAATTATTCAAAACCACCACATCTAAGGTTATTGCCGGCATTGCGGCTGCCGCAGTCGTTACGGGCGGCGTTGCGGCTACGGTTGCTATCAGCAATAATAAAACCAACAAAGCCGTCCAAAGCTCACAGGTATCTTTGCTATCGGAAAAAAGTGAAGAAAGTGAAGAAAGTAAAAAAAGTGAAGAAAGCATTATTAAACAGGTAACAAATTATTCTCCGGCAAGTGATTTTGAATACACAATAGAAAATAATAATGTAACAATAACAAAATATATCGGTAATGATGAAACAGTTATAATACCAAAAGAAATTAACGGCAAACCAGTCACTGCCCTTAAGGGCAGTGAGGACGGAAAAATGGGGTGTTTTCAGCGTTGTGCCTCGGTTAAAAGTATAGTTATACCCGATGGAATATCGATGATCGGGAATTATCTTTTTTCCGATTGTACCTCCCTTGAGGAAATATTAATTCCTGACAGTGTTACAAAAATAGGTGAATTTTCTTTCAACAACTGCAACTCACTGAAAACGGTCGTAATTCCCAAAAATGTTACAGCTATCGGGCTGAGTGCTTTCAACAACTGTTCATCTATTGAAAGCATAACTATTCCCGAAAGGGTAACAACCTTGGAAAGGGCCGTATTTAATAATTGCTCAAAACTCAGAGAGATAATACTGCCTGAAAATCTTACCACGGTCAGTTCCAATGCGTTCGCACAATGTGTATCACTTGAAAATATAGCTATACCCGATACGGTTACATTGCTCGGGGATTATTCGTTTTCATATTGCAGCGGGCTTAAACATGTGAATATCCCCAAGGGTATATCATCAATTACATTAGGCACTTTCAGTAACTGCACCTCACTTAAAAAAATTGAAATACCGGAAAATATAGAAGTGATTTCAACACAAGCCTTTGGCAGTTGTACCTCACTTGAGGAGGTAATCATTTCAAACGGAGTAAGTAGCATAAGCTCTTATTCTTTCGCAGAGTGCAATTCACTCAAAAATGTTACAATACCAAAAAGCGTTACGGAAATCGATGACAAATGTATACCGAACAATTCCGAACTGACTATCCACGGCAGTCCTTTATCTCAAGCTTTTTCATACGCCAAAAGCAACAATATTAATTTTGATGGTGAGCTGACCTTTGCGGATTTTGAAGATGGACATTTCCATGCCGGTGTTTCATTTCAAGACGATTTAAAAATAAACTCTGACGGAAGTTTCAGTGGTGTATATGATGATGGGGTTAATGATGAAGTTGAAAAAAACGGCGTGATATGTAATAGTGCACATTATCACAGTGAATATAACGGAAAGTTTTCCGATTTAAAGAAGATTAATGAAACTACATATTCCTGCGATATTGTAAATATCAATTATCCTAACGAAGGAAAGTATGAGATAAAGGATAACGAGGAGCATTACGGTATGAAATATTTAGATGAATACACAAAATCTCCGGTTTTTGAGAGTATAGGAAAAACAATTTACATTTATCTGCCCGGTACAAATGCCGATGATGTTCCAGAGGAGGAGTATGGTTATAGTTATGGTCCCGATATAGATTCTGATACTAATACTCTTAAAGCTTGTTTTCTTTCTAAAGGATTCACATTTATTTACAACCAAAATTATCAGTAATAAAATATTTCCCACTCTGAACGATAAATTCGGAGTGGGAAATATTTTTATATCACTTTAAACTTTTCTATGCTATAATGTAATGTATTATTATTAAAAAAATTTTTTAATCACAGCTATCCTTTTTGATTTTTAATCGTCTATATTACAGATCAAAAATGATCAATAAGGAAATACGGAGGTAACAATGGAAAAAAAAGAATTAGAAACACTGGTCCGAAAAACAACAGAAGGTGATATGGTTGCTTTTGAAAAGCTATATCGGATGACTAATCAGAGAGTGTATTTTATATGTCTGAACTTTTTAAAAAATGAACAGGACGCTGAGGACGCAGTACAGGATACATATCTTACCGCTTTCAAGAATATCCGCCAGCTTTCAGAGCCGCAGAAATTCAGGACTTGGGTTGAACGCATAGCGGTAAACCGCTGTAAGGACATAATAAAAAAGAGTCAACCGGTTCCAATGGAGGATGATATTCTTAATGAAACGCTGCTTGCAGAAGATGAGTTTACGATCCCCGAAAAGTACATAATTGACAAGGAAAAACGCCGCATTTTAATGGATA
Source organism: uncultured Clostridia bacterium (assembly GCA_947624835.1). GTDB lineage: Bacteria > Bacillota > Clostridia > Oscillospirales > Acutalibacteraceae > UBA1213. The sequence continues at coordinate 2,192 of CANQLX010000110.1, read as the reverse complement.
TAATGCGGACAAAACTTACAGATCTGCAATATCAGGCAATTTTGCTCTATTATTTCAACAATCTTTCAATATCCGAAATAGCGGAAATAATGGAATGTAGTGAAGGTGCGGTCAAGAACCGTTTGAGCAAAGCGAGAGCCGCCATAAAAAGGGCAATAGACGAATTTCAGAAAGACAAGGACGACAAGCTGTTTACATTTGTTGGAGTTCCGCTTCTTGCCAAAGTATTTGACGAGGAAAGCAAAATACTAACCGCTCCGGCACTCAATACGTCAATGCTTACGGGTCAGGCGGTATCAAGTCAGGCAGTATCGAGTGCGGCAAAAACAGCAATATCGGAAACAGTAAAAGCAGGAGGAAAGATAATAAGCAAAAAGGTATTAGCCGGAATACTGGCAGGTGTCGTTGCAGCAGGCGGAATTACAACTGCGGTCATTATTTCGGCAAATAGCCAAAAAACAGAAATACAGACCGAAAGTTCTGCGGTCGATCCGGTCAGCTCGGACAGTTCAGCCGTAAGTCAAGAGGAGTCGCAGAACAATTCCGTGCAGAATGAATCATCTGCGGAGTCATCAGCCTCCGGGAAAATTATTAAAACAGGAAAATGCGGAGATAACGCTTTTTATTCTATAACTGAAGATGGCGTCCTTACAATCAGCGGAACAGGTGATATATATGATTATAGCAAAGAAGAAGGAAACATAAGTCCTTGGCGGTACGACCAAGCTCCTGATTATCGTACCATAGTAATAGAGGACGGTATCACACGCATTGGTAACTATGCATTTTCAGAATCTCATACATATGAAATAACCATTCCGGACAGTGTGACCGAAATAGGTAAATATGCTTTATCTGACATAAGTTTCTGTGAAGCTATTAATTTACCTGACAGTATAGTAGAAATTGAAGAGGGTGCATTTGCATATTCCGAGTTCAACTCTTTAACTATTCCAAAGAATGTTAAAGAAATACCGGCTCAAATGTGTAAATCCAGCTTTAATCTTAAAGAAATAACAATACCGAATGGTGTTGAGAAAATCGGTGAATCTGCTTTCGACTTCTGCGAATTACTAAACGAGTTGAAACTTCCCGATACATTGACTGAGATAGATGCATTTGCATTTGAATTTTGCAGTGGAATAAAAGAGTTGACAATTCCCGCATCGGTTAATAAAATTGGCGTTAATGCTTTCCTCAAATGGGGAAATGATCAGACAATATACATAGAAGGAAAAACCAATGAAAATGATTTTGAGCCGGACTATAATGTGCTTGACTACTGGTTTGGAAATATTACACAAGAATCCAGTGAATTAAATGACTACCCAAAAGTTGTCTGGGGCGGAAGATCATAACGGCAATAATAAAAAATTTTTCGCTATGCATACGATTATCCGAAAAAACGCTTAAATCAAATCTATGTGTTAAATAATTTGATCAAAATACAAAAAACATGGAGGTCTATCTATGAAAGAGAAAAAAGTATCCAAACGTATTATGGCTGCTGTATTTGCAGTTACCCTATTGTTTTCCGCTGTACTGACAGGCTGCGGTGAGGGAGGAGAAAACAGCAGCAATACTTCATCCACAGCATCAGATACTGCCGAAAGCAAGACTGAGAAAGAAAGCAATAATGATATGGAAAGCAGCAATAACGAAGAAAGCAATAATGACACGCAAAGCAAGGACTATTCCGAAACCGTTTCAGACGAGGAGAGTACAGAAAGCAGCGAAAATGAATCTGAATCTGATGGGTACTGGCTCGCCGAAATCGGTGACAGCGGAACTTGCGGTGAAAATGTCAAATGGGAGCTTCGTGAAAACGGTGAGCTGGTCATAAGCGGCAGCGGAAATATGTATGATTATTCTACCAAAGATGTCGTGACAGATCCGAAATATCCGAAAGATACAAAATATACGGGACATAATATACAAACAGTCACTATTGAAAAAGGTGTATCAAGTATAGGAAGCAATGCGTTTCATGGTTTTGCGGACATGACAAGCATAACTATTCCGGATAGTGTGACAAAAATCGGAGGAAGTGCGTTTGAGTACTGCCGAGGACTGACAAGTATCAATATACCCGACAGCGTTACAAGTATTGGTATGGCGGCATTCTTTGGCTGTACCGGACTGAACGACTTACATATCTCCAACAGCCTAACAGAAATTGGGGATTTTATATT
>CANQLX010000109.1 GCA_947624835.1 uncultured Clostridia bacterium | reverse complement strand
TTTTGACACACTCCTTCATCTCTTTCTAATATACTTCCTTTGTTTGGATTGTGTCAAGTTTTATTATACACCATCATTACCATAATAATAAATTGTCCGCTTCACCGATTTGCCGAAAAATTTTATGTTTCTTTGAGGGTTGGGGCATTAATTTAATTCTTGCTGCCGATTCCACAGTACGGTACTGAAAATACAATACGGTGTAAATTGAGGCAAGATACAGCTATTTTTCGCTCATTCTCTGACTCTTTCTTTTCATACCCAAAATCCGGCTTTTCACTTCATCGGTAATCTGTTCAGCCGTTTTCCCCACAGGATCAACAGGCGTACCAAAGCTTATCCTCAGCGGAAATTTCTTCATGAATGTAATATCAAAAATCTTGGGTATTTTTCTTGTAACCGGGAAAATCCGTCCTGACCCGCCTATGAAAACAGGGACTATCTTTACCCCCGTTTTGATTGAAATTAACGCAGCGCCCTTTTTGAATTTTCCAAGCTTCCCAGTTCTTGTGCGTGTACCCTCGGGATGGATAAGCAACAGGCGTTTCTGTTGTTTTAAGACAACGGCAGCCCTTTTCAGCGATGGCATGAAATTGCCGTTTCTTTCGATAGGTATACCGCCCGATATCCTAAAAATATAACGGGACAGAAGCTTATCGAGATGTTCTCCGGCAATAAGCGCACAGGTATCGTCTATATCAGTTATCTTGTTCAGTGCCGCCCACACCCACATACAGTCGAGGTCACTTTCGTGGTTGGGACAGATGATATATTTTTCGTTCCGACACATATTTTCAAGCCCCGTCACTTGAAAGTTATAGATTGCTTTCGTAAGCCTTAGAAAGGCTCTAAAATATCTGCGGTCACCGTTCGTTCTTTTCATAGGGTAAAGGCTGTATTTTCTGTCATATGAACGGACTTTTTTCCTCTCTGCAAGTACCTCGCAGAGTTTCTTGACTGTACGGTATTCGTATATATGCTGCACCGAAAACCGATACCCCTTTTCCTCAGTCAACGCAACAAACTCCATGGCAGAAAAGCTGTCTCCGCCAAGCTCAAAAAAATCACTGTCCGTACCTACATACGAAATGCCGAGAACTTTTGCCATAGCAGAACATAGCTGTTTTTCAATATCATTTACAGGGGCGGTATATTTACGGTTCAACTGAACAGATCTATCTGTTTCGGGAATGGCTTTTCTATCAATTTTTCCGCTTTGGGTCATCGGCATATGCGACATATGAACAAATACGTTCGGTATCATGTACATTGGAAGAGTCTTAAGCATAAATCTCCGCAGACTGCTTTCATCTATGTCGCTTCTGCTTGTATAATAGCCCACAAGATATTGCTCATTTAATGAGGTTCTTCTACACAGAACGGCTGCAGTTTCTATACCCTCAAACCGACTCATGGTGTGCTCTATTTCTCCCGGCTCTATCCGCAGTCCACGCAGCTTTAACTGATTATCCTCTCTTCCACAAAATTCAATGCTTCCGTCAGTCCGAAAAACACCCATATCGCCTGTGCTGTATACGGTATAACCGCTGAAAAAAGGATCGGGACGAAATTTCTCGTCAGTGAGTGCAGGGGCATTTATGTAGCCCTTGCTCACACCGTCTCCGGAAATACATATTTCACCCATTATACCGACAGGGACAGGTTCATGCTTATCATTCAAAATATATATATGTGTATTTGCAACAGGTTTTCCTATATTGATATCATTTTCGCACACAGCGGCCGCAGACGACCAGACGGTTGTTTCCGCCGGACCGTATACATTGTATATATCAGCATCGGTATACCTTTTCAGCTCATTACAAAGTGAAGCGGGCAGTTCCTCGCCTCCGAGAATTATGGTGTGGAGACATGAAAGAAATTTAAGATTATTTTTGTCAAAAAGAAAAGCGGACATTTTGGTCGGAGTTGTTTGTATAACCTCTGCATTAGTATCACAAATGAGTTTTCCGAGAGCTCTCTGCGAAGCTGCCTGTTCACTGTCCGCAAGAACGATAACGATACCGTTAATAAGTGCCGAAATGCTTTCGGTGAGAAATATATCAAACATTATATCCGTCACGGATACTATGCTTTTTATATCGGATTTTATTATTTTTCCGAAAATATTGAACTCATTTTCAGCACAGTAATTCATAACATTTCTGTGAGTTACAGCAATGCCCTTCGGATTGCCTGTGGAGCCTGAAGTATAAATAATATAACAAATATCATTTGGGGAGGATTTATTCAAGGGAGTCCGGACACTGTGGGTATAGTCGAACCCTTCAAGCTTTATCTCTTCCGCATACTCACAGCTGCACCCGTATGTAAGTACAAGCTTTGCACCCGCATCTTTTATCATATACTCCACTCTTTTTGTAGGATGATTGGGGGAAATCGGCATATATGCAGCACCTGCTTTCAGCACTGCAAGCATTGCTATGATAACATACGGGCTTCTTTCGGTTATAAACGGCACAACGTCATTTCTGCATATCCCCCTGCTGTTAAGAAAATGTGCAAGTGAGTCTGACATTTCATCGAGCTCACGGTACGTGTATTTCCGTCCATGAAAAATAAGTGCAGTCTTATCACCGTTCTTTGCAGCAACCTCTGAAAAAACTTCTTGAACACATCTGCTGCTTTGATATTGGGCAGATGTACTGTTAAAACGGCGCATCAGCAGATCATATTCCGCAGGCGGAAGTATTGATATATCATTAACGGTTTTTTCTCTGTCCGCAACAATCTGTCGGATAATATGAAAGATTCTTTGAGCAAACAGCTCAATTTCTTTCCTGTCAGAAAAAACATCAGTCTGATAGTCAATAGTTATCTTTAAGCCTCCGCTCCCGTCACGGTCATCTACATGAAACGCAAGCGGCACTTCACTGTATCCGTTTGAGAACCATTCGGTTTTTGCAGGAATATCTGTTTTTGCGTTCTGACAGCTTACCAGAACATCAAAGAGTTTTCCGCCAAAACCGCAGTTTTCTCTTATTCCACAGATAATATCACTGTATGGCAGCCTGCTATGACGGTAAATCTCCTTATGGGCATTCAATGTACTTTTACAGAGATCTGTTACGTTTTGATTTCCACCAACCGACTCGGTTAGGGGCAGTGTGGAAATAAACATTCCCGCCGTTTTCTTTTCGGCAATACTGCCCCTGCCAAGCACAGGAATACCTACCGTCACCGTACTTCTGCCGTTGATTTTGGAAAGGTAAACCAGCATAGCACTTTCAAAAAGTGCTGAGCACGAAATAGAATTATCACGGCAGAACACATCCACAGCCACCGAAAGCTCCTGCGGCATTTTGATAGTATATCTTTCGGCAGAAGCACCTGAAACCGCTTTCCGAATATATCTTACAGGTGTTTCCTCCGCATTGCCGTCATACCTTTCCGACCAGTATTTCCGGTCATTTTCATATTTCCATGAGGACAGGTATGCGACATTTTTCTCTATGCAGTCAGTATATTTTTCGATATCAGATTCAGTTTTCCTTCCTTCACTGAGTTGTTTGTATATCTCAAATATATCCTTTGCAAGAATACTGTACGTCCACGCATCGGCAATAAGGTGACTTGCACAAAGCATTATTCCCGAACAGTCAGGAAGTTCAAAAACCGATATCCTATACAATTCGCCGCCATTGGTTTTAAAAGGCAGCCTTGCCTGCTTTTTACAGTATTCTCTCATCATGCTGTAAGAGGTAAACTTTATAAAATCAAATTTTTTCCGATATTCTGTGCTTATGTACTGTACTGTCCTGCCGTTCATGACATGAAATCGCAGTCTTAAAGCCTCATGTCTGCGTACAACTAAGCTCAGAGCCTGCATTATACGAGCTCTATCCAACTTTTCTTCAAATATAACCGCCCCGCAAAGATTGGAAATACTTGTGCCGCTGTAGAATCGTTGTAAATCATCAATATTTCTTTGTGCGGGGGTAAGGTCATAGTAATATATCCCGTCTCCGTATTCAGCCTTTGGTCTGATGCAGTTTTTCTCTCCGAAAATATCACCCGACAGCTTATTTTCTGTATCCATATACTCACCTACGCTCGCTTTGCATTTTAATTTTGCGTAATCAACGGGGTGAATGTCGAAAATAATTATTTCACTTCTTCATTATTTCGGATGCAATAATACTCCCCTGCCGCCCCATGCGTCAATACCGTCAGCTTGAAAAAATTCTGCTTTGCAATATAGTTCACCATATCCGTGAGTCCGATTTTGAATATCAACAATCCTAAAAAACGCAATTATTTACAGACTGTATCTGTGCCTTAATCGGTTTCAAATTCAAAAAGCTTACGTTCCTTTCTGTTTATATCGACAGAATAGATTATTAACTATGTGTATGCATCTGTATAATCCTCATAATCACACTCAATATCCAAATCACTCTTAAATTCCTCAAAACTTTAGGAATGTTCAACACTTATACAAATTTCCACAGGCATATTATCACGGCGTTTTTTCAGTTTAAAATGCTGACAGAATGAGCAGCTGCATCTTAAGTAAAAATTTGTAAAATCCCGCCTTTTTACCTCTCGATATGCTAATTCTTTTAAATAATCGGGGACAGGCATCAGCTTTACACCTCTTAATTCTGACTCCTGAGTTACTCAGTTTCCATAATTATAGCATACATAAATATAAAATTCTACATTGATATAAAATTTCCACAATAAAGACATCCTCCGAAAATATGATGCATAATCCCGTCATCATAAAGAGTAATATCGCATAAATTTTCACCTCCGAATTACTTTCTGATATTGTTTATGAATTAATATCACCGTTTCTATAAGCCTCAAGCAGCTCATAAAGATCGTCTATTTCCGCCTGTATTTCCTTGCCGTTATCGGTATGCTTCACCATCATGCGGTAATTTTCAGTTTCAACATTTTCGGAGCTTGAAAGAATATCCTTATTTTCCCTGAGTGCATTATCTATACTTTCAAAGGGCTGATGTGCCTTAATGCGTAATCCATGGGAATTGCAGATCAGCGTGTATCCCGCAATTCCCGTCTTTTTATGATAATCCCTGCAAAATCCCCCGTCAATAACAATCAGCTTTCCATTAGCTCTTATCGGCTGTTCCCCCTTTGCAGTCAGAACGGGAGTATGACCGTTTACAATGTGTGATGAGGGAGAATAGATATCAAATTCACGAAGAATCATATTACAGGTTTTTTCTGTACGGCAAAATTCATAATACGGATCTGTTTCCTCCTCCCATGCCGATTTATCATCTATAAAGTAACGCTCAAAGCTTTTTATATTTCTTCCACATAATGGGGATTTTTTTCCGCACCACAGATACCACATAAAATCAATCTCATCTCTGTTCTTACGGTTCCCGAAATATGCGTGTCTTACGGCTTTTTCGGCAACATCGAAATATGACCTTCCCTTGAGTATTTTTCCGAAAAGCTCTATTCCGTAAAAATTTCCGTTTTTGTCGAGCGGAACGCAGCCATGATATAGCAAGTTACCGTTAAAGCATTTATACATGCTTCCCTTATCAAACAAAAAGGTAATATGACGTCTCAGTCTGATACTGTTTATAAATGATTCCCTCAGCTCAGCTATTACTTCTTTTTCTTCCTCCGTCAATTCATACGGAGCATTTTTGTCAAGAGTCGGAAAATCCGCAGTATTCAGCTTATACCTTATTCCCTCTGATATAACCGTATATGTATCGGTGTCAATTTTATC
>CANQLX010000108.1 GCA_947624835.1 uncultured Clostridia bacterium | reverse complement strand
GCGGTTGCTCCTTTACTGTCAGTCACAGTTATCCGAAATTCATATGATCCCGAACTTGTGGGTTTATATGAACATATTCCTGATGTGCTATTTGAACTTATCACGGTATATCCTGATGATCCGGGTTTTTTAACCGATATCTGATATGTATAGGGTGCAACACCGCCACTTGTAGTGCTGTTGATATTAACAGAATTTCCAAGGTATATTGACGATGGGCTTAAATTTACGGTACATTTAAGCGGAGTCCGTACATTTATTTTTACATTACCTACTGCAGTCTTTCCGTCACTGTCCTTGGCTGTTACCCTGACAGTAAAGCTTCCTATATCAGTCGGCTTGAATACAGCTTTATTTGATGTACTCTCACTCTGAATGGTCGTATATGATGAAGACCCCGTCACCGCATAGTCGAACTTATACTTTATCGGTGTTTTTCCGTTGGTCACAGTCGCAAGTATCGTATTACTTTCACCAAGTACCATATCCGTCTTATTGGCACTTACCGTTATCGTAAACGCATTAACACTTTCTACAATCTGGAAATTTACAGTCAGAGTTCTCCCTGTGTATGAACCCATTCCCTTGACTACAACTGTTGCTGTTCCTACGTTTATATTGTTGCTGTATGTCAATGTATAATCTATTCCCGATTTGAGGATAACCCCGCTTGTATTTTTGACGGTAACCGAAGGGGTAACAGGTCTTCCTGTATAGTTCTGAGCCGGTATTGGAGAAACAACGAAATCATTTGACACACCGGGAACCACCCTGTATGTTGCACTGGCAGATATAGACGGGAAAGATGAAAAATGCATTGATATTGTAACCTGGCCCTCTTTAACTGCCACGATTTTATTTGGATTGATTATCTTCATAACAGCAGAGTTGGTTGTGGTGAGAAACGTATCTCCTGTTACATAAGCTGTTCCACTGCCATATTGCTGATTTGAAACGACAAAATTAACCGGCCACTCACTGCCGACCTCTATATCGTTCCCGCCGGCAGGACTCAATGTGATATCCTGAAGGTATCCGGTCATACACCGTGTCTTTTGATCATACTTGGCATTAGCCTGATTAAGAACCGAGGGGTCAACCTCATTGGCAGCATTCATTGATGTCAACACTGTGATATAATTAATATTTCCCATACCCATGACATATCCGATACCTACGGATTTTAGGGATGATAACATTATAGAATCGCTAATTGAGGCAATAAACGAATTCTTGTTTATAAGCTGACCATGTGCAATAAATATCTTCTGTATACCCTTACTTCCCGTGAAAATGCTTGTTCCGTCAAGATTATTATTTCCGATATGTACGGAAAGCTCCGCTGAATGTTTCATGGCAAGCTCCATAAGATCAACATCCATCTCAAGCTTGGGCAGCTGATTATTCGCACGCTGCTCGTTTATTGCATCAAGCAATTTTGCAGTTTCTGTATATTTTCTTGTAACATTAATTGAAATATCCACAACAGAATCCGCATGAACCGTAAGCGGGACAAGAACGAATAAAGGTAAGATCAAAACAACAGCCAATACCGAACTTAAAAAACGTAAAGATTTCTTTGTAAACACCAAAAACACACCCTCTCTGATTATAATAATATATAAATTGTACAATAAAAAGTAAAATTTTACAATAATTTTTCTGCGTTTTTTCGCTTGCTGTTTTTACAAAAAAAAATAAAACAATTTAGGCATTATGATGTAAAAATACCTTTGCCATTTCAAAGTCACTCGGATATGTGAGTTTTATATTCATTTCCTCTCCCTTGATAAGATAAACCTTCTTTTTATTTATGTAGAAAAGTTTACAGGCATCCGTTATTTTCTGTCTTTCCTGAGGTGTAACCGACCTGAGCATACACATGAAGCTTCCAAGCCGGAATGTCTGTGGTGTCTGCACCCTGAAAATATTTTCCCTGGACGGAAATTCCGACACGGTTGTCCTGTCTTCTGACATTACGATGGTGTCAATGGCAGGCAACGCTGCCGTACATATATCGCAGTACTCCATTGCCGCTATACTTTCATCTATCATTCTTTGATTAACAAAGGGACGGACGGCATCATGGGTAATAAGGATCTCATCCTCACCCACATTGAGTCTATCCCGAGCATATTTTATTATATTGGAAATTGTGCCGTTTCTATCACTGCCTCCTCTTGTCAGATGTATACGTCCTCCGAAGTACTGATTGTTCAACTTATCCATATAATCATACCAATCCAAATTTATCCCAACAATAATGCTGCTTATGTTCTCATTGGAAACAAATCTCTTTATTGTATGTATTATTACCGGCTCACCGCAAAGATCCAGAAACTGTTTTGGCATATCCGCACCCATTCTTGAACCTTTTCCGCCCGCAACTATTCCCACAATCGCCATTTCGTCCACTCTCCCCGTATATTTAATACTATTCGACTTAATTATATCATTACATTCCTGATATGTCTATTTATTTTTTGCTCCAAATACATAACCAGAAGGTTTTGCTGCTAAATATTTTTTCCTTTTTAAAATGATTGCATTTGTACGATTGACAAATTAAAAATTATGTTATATCCTATATGGTAAGGGTATATTGGAATGTTTCCTAATCAACAAATATTCTTTAATATCCCCAAAAAGATGTTAGTCCTTTAGATTAAGAAATATTGGTTTTCCGCCGTAAATCAACATCTTAAATTCAAGTATTGAAACTGCGATATTCCTCACCGAGCCGGTTCGATAAACGGGGTTTCTGCCTGCTCGGTGCAGGTTATATAAAACAATGAAAGTGGATGGTGTCTTTATGAAAATCAGGAGAATTTTTGCTGTTCTTGCTGCAGCTGTTATTTCCTCTTCATTATGTATTTCCGGATGCACTCCTTCTTCGGACAGTGAGCAATCGACAAAACAGTCTGTTACCGAGAGCTCTGTAAATTCCAATGATCCCAAGCAGGAAAGCAGTTCGGATGAGGCTGTGTCGAACAGTCAACCCGATAATGAAAAATCGGATATCTCCAATCTTACATCGAAACAGGATTCAAAATCTGAAGAAAACAAAATTACTCCGGCGGTGTGGGAAGCAAAAGACAGCAAGGGGAATGTCCTGTATATGATGGGTACTATCCATGTTGCCGATGAGGATGTTTCTGTATTGCCTGATTATTTTGAAGCTGCTTACGCAAAATGCGATGCCCTTGCCGTTGAATGTGATACAACCTCAGCAAGCTTTGATATATCTGTATATTCCAAGCTTATGTACACCGATGGTACAACCATAAAGGATCATGTTCCTGAGGAGCAGTACAATACTGCTGTGAAAGTACTTACGGATGCCGGACAGTATATGCCAACTCTTGACTACATGAAACCTGTGATATGGAGCAGTTATGTTGAGCTTGCCGCAGCATCAAATGCGGGGCTTTCGGCTAATTACGGAATAGATTATACTATGCTTGACAGAGCAAAGGAAGAAGGCAAGGAGATACTGGAGCTTGAATCCGTTGATTTCCAGATCAATATGATGGCAGACCTTTCTGATGATATACAGTCAGTACTTTTCGAGGAAATTGCTCAGGAAAATATTATTGATAAATATAAAAAGCAACTATCAGATCTTTATGAAGAGTGGAAAAAAGGCAATAATCCTGAAGATTCGGAAAATACCGATGAAAGCTCAGTTGATGAGGAAACTCTGAAATTGGCTGAGGAATATAATAAAATTCTGACTGACGACAGAAACATCGGAATGGCAGAAAAAATCGAGAGTTATATGAAAGACGGAAAGAAGGTTATGGTTCTTGCAGGAGCTGCCCATTTTTACGGAGAAAAGGGAATACTTAAACTTTTAGAAAATGATGGCTGTACCGTACGCAAGCTATCGTCCGAGGATGCAAAAGATTTTTCAGCATCAGCACAGACCTCTGAAATTGAAGAGTCTTCAAAGGAACATTCCGCTGCGGTTGAAACCGATCCCGGAGTTCCGAGAGCTGCGTAATACATATAGTTTTCCTCTTTCCGGATCTGTACAAATATTTGTTTGTATAAAAGAATTAAGTACTTGTGGTCCCTCCAGATTTATGCTAAAATAAATTCGGAGGGACTTTATGAAAAGAAAAAAATCATTATGCATACCGGTGGTTTTAGCGGTTATCATTTTGGTATGCTCAGGTGTATTTTCATTAGTCAAACCTTATGAAGATTCGGGAGATCATAATAAAACTCGTACCGGCAAATTTATAAGCCACTATATTGACGTAGGACAGGGCGACAGTGAATTTATTGAATTTCCTGACGGAAAGAGTATGTTGATTGATGCAGGCACCGACAAATATGGAGAGAACGTCATAAATTACATAAAGAATTTGGGTTATTCAAAAATTGATTACATTGTAGGAACACATCCTCATTCGGATCATATCGGCGGAATGGCAGATGTTGTCAATGCCTTTGATATAGGAAGCATATATATGCCCAAGGCGAGTACAAATACTGAAACATTTGAAAATCTGCTTTTAACCGTACAGAATAAGGGAATGACAATAAATACCGCCAAGGCAGGAATTAGTATCGCAGTTTCGGAAGATTACGGTTATAGTGCAGATATTCTTGCACCGATAGATAATGAGTATGATGACCTAAATAATTATTCTGTAGTCATAAAAATAACCTACGGAGATAATAAATTCCTTTACATGGGTGATGCTGAAAAAGAGTCAGAAGAAGAACTGCTCGACAGCCATACTAATTTGAAAGCAGACGTCATAAAGGTCGGTCATCACGGAAGCAACACATCGTCATCTTCGGATTTTGTCAGGGCAGTGGATGCTGATTATGCAATTTTTTCCGTAGGAAAGGATAATGATTACGGACACCCACATTCTCAGGCTGTAAAACGCTGGAAAAACATTGGAGCAGAAATATACAGGACTGACGAAATCGGTACAGTAGTTATAAGTTCGGATGGAAAGAATATTACGGCTGATGCCGCATAATGGAGGAAATTAAGAAGTGAAGGTTATAATTGATCGTTTTGAAGGTAATTGGGCTGTTGTTGAGATTGAAAAAAACAAATTTGCTAAGATGCCTGAGGTTCTCATACCAAACGGCAAGGAAGGTGACGTTGTTCTTATCACAACTGGCAAAACCTCTCAGTTCCGTATTGCAAGCCGTGACGAAAAGTACGTTTATGTACTCACCCCTGATGGCAAATATGCCCTGCCAAAGGAGCTTAGTGACGGGGCAAATCCCGGCGACAGCCTTTGCGTTGAGGTTGATTCCGTTTTTACGGAGATAAAGCAGGACAAAGTCAGCGGCATTATGAAATTGCTTTTTAAATCATAGTATGCAAAAACTCCGCTGTACCTTTTTGGGTACAGCGGAGTTGAATTTATATTAAACTTTACCTTGTCCTTTTGTACTTCACTTTTATTGTCACAGCACCTATCAATACAGAAAGCGATAATACTGTCAACATAAGCAACGGCGTTGTATTGCCGTTTTCACCTGTTTGTGGTGGTGTTTTATTTGTATTGTTATAATCCGTACCAGCTACTGTATAATTAGACTGATCCTTACTTGATTCTTCGCTTGGAGCATTGATTGGTGCATTACTTGACTCCTCACTCGGTTCTTCGTTCGACTCCTCACTCGGTTCTTCGTTCGACTCCTCACTCGGTTCTTCGCTCGACTCCTCACTCGGTTCTTCGCTCGACTCCTCACTCGGTTCTTCGCTCGAC
>CANQLX010000107.1 GCA_947624835.1 uncultured Clostridia bacterium | reverse complement strand
ACTCATCTACTTTACGTCTTTCCTTTTGAATTTATTTTTAATCTTTTTGGGTATACCGCAGATAAGCTTTTTATTAGAAAAATACACGACAAAAATCGCTATTACAAAATTCAGTACATTCAGCCAGAAATTGTTAAGATAACAAAGAACACACATCAGTACCAAAACAACCAGCCACAAGCAAATTGTTTTATACTTATATTTTATTTTCTGTATTTTTTGAATATCTATCATTCTGTATACGGATAACAAAATATAACTAACTAAAGTTGATACGGAGCCTGCTGTTATTCCAATAAACCTAACAAATACAATATCTATCAGCAAATTGCACAATGCCGCAATAATAGTGGTTATCCCAACACTTTTGGTTTTTTTATGTGCTACATAGATACCTCCGAGCACGCTCGCTATACAGGAAAACATCATACCCATAAACAAAATGGGCATCTGATAATATGCCTCATCATAATCTCCCCGTATCAATACAACAAACATAATCGGAGTTCCTGCAACCGCAAGAGCCATAATGCCCACAAGCATTCTGAAAATGGAATCAAAAATATTGGAATAGTACTCCTCAACGTCCGAATCTTTTACAGACAACGAAGCATTTTCCTGCCAAGCATACACAAATGTGGATTGTACTGTAACAAACAAATTCGGAATTTTATTTGCAACCGCATATATAGCATTCGCTTCTATGCCCATAACTTTAGTAATTACCAATCTGTCGGAAAGTCTTAAGACCCAGTTGGACAGATTATTCGGCACCATCGGCCAAGAATAGGATAAAAGCTCCTTAAGCGTAGACTTACGGAAGTTTTTAAGCCTTATATACTGCCACATTTTAATCCTGAAAAACAAAAACAGTATGCCGATAAATGTAGCAATATCCATTGAAAGCATTACACCGGATAAGCCCTGACCCATAAACTGTACAGAAACAACAATACCGCCAAGGCTCACAATAGAGCTTATTATCGTACTTACAGAATATGCCTTATTTAAAGAAAGTCCTCTTGTAATCTGCTGTGCAACTGCCAATAACAAATCCAAAAGAAAATACAGGGCTATCAAAATTCTCATCTCAAGTGAGATTCCCTGCAATACAGCGGAAATAACAATTACACTAACTACCGAGGTAAAAAACGCATATATAACAATAGTGGAAATAATTTCTCCGGACTTTTCAAAATCATTACGGTAATCTATCAAAAATCTGAATGCGGCAGACTGGATCTGCAGCGTGGTAATAGGCAAAGCAAGAAAAACCAATGTTGTTATCAGGTCGTACTGACCGTATTCTGCCTTTGTTAAGTAAGCTGTAATAATAGGCAACGTAATAACATTGATAATCTTCGGCAAAAAAGTACCAAATGATATTATCAAGGTATTCTTAGCTAATTGTCCTTCTCTACTCATTTATATTCCTTCTTTAGTTTATTTACAAACCAACTTAATCCCTTCCAAACAAATCTCTTGTATATACCTTCTCTTTCACATCATCTAAGCAGCTGTCATATCGGTTTGCTATAATTGCTTGAGAAAGCTCCTTGAATTTATCTAAATCATTCACAACACTGCTTCCAAAGAAAGTACTTCCGTTTTCAAGCGTAGGCTCATATACAATAACAGTCGCACCCTTTGCCTTTATTCTCTTCATTATACCTTGAATTGAGCTTTGACGGAAGTTATCACTGTTGCTTTTCATTGTCAGGCGGTACACCCCGATAACGCAATTCTTTTCTTTTTGAGCATTAAAATCACCATTGTTACAGTAATCATAATATCCTGCTATATTCAGAACACGATCGGCTATAAAATCCTTACGAGTTCGATTGCTTTCCACTATAGCTTCAATAAGGTTTTGCGGAACATCACAATAATTCGCTAAGAGCTGTTTTGTATCTTTAGGCAGACAATAACCGCCGTAACCAAAAGACGGATTATTATAATGACTTCCTATTCTCGGATCAAGACATACTCCGTCAATAATCTGTTTTGTATTTAAGCCCTTCATCTCCGCATAGGTATCAAGCTCGTTAAAGTAAGACACCCTGAGTGCAAGGTATGTATTTGCAAAAAGCTTAACCGCCTCCGCCTCGGTAAATCCCATAAACAAGGTATCAATATCTTTCTTGACTGCACCCTCACAAAGTAATTCCACAAATATCCGTGCAGCCTCGGCAAGCCTGTCATCCTCCATATCTGTGCCGACAATAATACGGGACGGATAAAGATTGTCATACAGTGCCTTTGACTCTCTGAGAAATTCGGGACTGAAAATAATGTTATTGCTTCCTGTTTTTTTTCGTATCGACTCTGTATATCCAACAGGCACAGTTGACTTTATGACCATAATCGCATTGGGATTACATTGCATAACAAGCCTAATAACCGATTCTACTGCCGAGGTATCAAAATGATGTGTTTTACTGTCATAGTTTGTCGGTGCTGCTATAACAACAAAATCCGACTTCTTATAAGCATCCTCAGCATCAAGAGTCGCTGTTAAATCAAGATTTTTCTCTTTGAGATACTTCTCTATATATTCATCCTGTATAGGAGATTTTTTACTGTTAACGAGTTCTATTTTTTCAGGAACTACATCCACTGCATATACCTTATGGTTCTGCGAAAGCAATACAGCGATAGACAAACCTACATAACCCGTTCCTGCCACCGCTATTGTTAAGTTCTCCATATTCATATTTCTTCCTCCTCCCATAAAGTACCTGACACATGATAACCTCAATAAAAAAGCTCAGAAATACTGTTTCGGCAAATAAAATCCGAGTCGCTGACAGTACAAAATACAGTGCACGAATCAAAGCAATTCTCATCTCTATATTTGTGGTCATATATTCCAACATAAAATGCTATATGTTATACAGCATGGTCATCACAATGCACAAATTCATGAATTGCAGCACCTTGAAAAGTGTGGAAATACACTGCTGTCACTGAGCATAAAAAAGACGCTAAAACCCGCTTGTATCGGACTTTAGTGTTCTTTTTACTGTTCTTACCATCAAAAACAGAGATACACAGCAACTCTAACACTCTCTAATTATACTATTACCATACACTTAAGTCAACCCAATGATAATAAATTCAACAGTTTTTATAAAAGATACTTCTTATATTGTAATTATATATCTATTTTGCTCAACTGTTTATCTCATTATTTATGATACAAATTACTCACGTTTTCTTGCCGTCTAACAAATCGCATATGCCCCTTTTACTTTTCTTATCAGAATCTTAATGTTTTTAATAAGCTTAACATATGACAAAAATCCCAATTCAAAAATGTATAGCAAAATATCAGGGCGGAAAATTTTGTATAATACAGAAATTCTCCGCCCTGATATATTAAACTATTTATTTTCCTTATCTGCTTCCGTCTTAAGCTTACCTATAAGCTTTGTCAAAAATCCCGGAATAGGTACTCCGATTTTCAAAAGATTCTCAAGTATACTTATCATCTCGTTTATAACCAGCCATATTGTCACGAGGACACTGAACCATAAATCATAGTTTACCTGAATATTCACCGCCGAGAAACCGCCGTAAATCAAATAATCCACTCCCATTGCTACGGCAACAAGTGCCATGTAGGATATTTTTTTTATTATCCCTCTGAGTCCAACCTTGCTTGAAAGCTCACGGTTTATATAAGCTGAAGTAATTCCCGTAATATAATCGACAAGCATGGCTATAATCAAAATCATGAGAGGAATTGCAAGTGTATTGCAATATACGACAAAGGCAGCCGCCGCTGCTGTAAACGTTGCCTGCAGGGTCTTATTTTCCATTTTCACACCTCCTTCAAAAACAGGGAGAAAATCCAAAAAATTTTACCTCTGCAAGTCAAAAAACATTTTGTAATTTTTTTAAATCCGCTGATTTATGACCAAAGCATAACCTAACATATAATATGAAATATTGTGTTTAAACTCTACCTTTAGAAAATCCTGCCTATTAATAATTCATATACAGAAACCATATCTAAAGCAATATAAAAATGACCGAACAACGTGAAAAAGTTATCCGGTCAGCCTTATAATCCAACAAATATGCACGGTTTATATTTTATTAATCCCTAACTTCAGAATATAATATACTTTTATTGACTTAAAATATTCCGACGGCGCACTCCACAAGCAGGATACCTTTATCTCAGCAGTTTCTTCAGCTTCATTTTAAATTTGGCGGGAAGCATACTCGTGATATAACCCCTATATCTTTTCAAACCTATATTTTTATTAAATCTTTTATCAACTGCCTCCCAACCTGATTCTGCATAGAGTTCAAGAATTTCCTTCCTCTCCGGCTTATCCTCAATCGGATGGTTAAGCTGTTCATTTTCATGTGAAGCCTTCTCAAACGATGATTCATAAAGTTCAAGAACTCCTCTATATTTCTCTACTGTATCAAGACCCTTCCGTGTATTCGCAATTATCACCGAAACACCGCTGCTTATATCAATACCGCTTTTTCCGATATATTCCGGATGTTCCCTTTCAATTCCCCAAAAATCACCTATCGTTATATCTCCGGGGCGGTTACTGCCGGCATACTTGCATTTACAGCAATTATCCCTGTTGATAAAACCCTGCAAAAAATAGTAAATATATGATGACGAATAATACAAAGCCTTAATCCTTTTCCCGTGAGAGGTAAATGCCGTTCCGTTTTCGCCCCAACCGTATTTTTTATCTCTAAAAGAAAAGTCCTTGATCGAAACATTCTTTTTATTTTCTAAAACCTTCAGATAATCTTTAAAAGAGGCGTTTGAGGGCACACCGTGACAAATAAGATCAACCGTAATAAGATTATCATATTCCTTTCCCAAAAATGCTTTCAGACCCGCAACCTGACAAGGACAGCCTGAAAAAAGAATCATTTCATTATTTTTGAGTCTTTTCTTTATTTCTCTGTATATATGCCCTGTGTTACTTTGAGTATATTTTGAACCCTGAAGCTTTCTCAGAGACTCAGCGTCATCAGCTATAATATGCCTTACATTAAATCCATCATCAAATGCCGCACCAACGGCACACCCTCCCTGTCTGATAACCTCATTCGCCAAAGTATAAAAAATTCCCCCGGAAGCGGAATTTTTTAACCTCTCCTTATCCTTTGACACTGCTGCCCAGGTACTCAACGGTATATTTGTTTCGGTAATATTTTGGAAAGCACAAACTTTTTTGCACATATGGCAGTCTATGCACAGTTTACTGTCTATCTCCGGAAACAGAAATCCGTATTTATTCTCTTTCATGCTGATTGCATTTTTAGGACACACATTCAGGCAGGCACCGCACGCACAACATTCATCATTATTCTCATATAACCTTATCATTCACCGCAACCTCCCAAAATGCACTGAACCTCATCAGCTCATATAAAAAATTTTATACAGTCGAAAAAATTCATAGATATATTAAAAAATTTGAATAATCGTTTATTTTCCGCTTATTAGTAACTACTGTCCAAAAAAGTGCGAAAAACGTACAATAATTTATAACAACTTACACACTATTTTATACCATAAACAATTCAATATGTCAAGCAAGCGGTCACAGCTTTAGCATTTTAGACTAATCAGCTTTGAATATAGGCATTTTTCAGTTAAATTTAAATATAAAAAATGTAATTATTTGTAAGCTAATCCTTTAAATTCATTAACATATATATAACAGAAATTATATATCGGTATTTTAAGGCGAAATTTTTACTCCAAAATTTTTCTTCCGCATGATTTTTTTGGTAATGTCCGCAACATCCGTACTATTCAAACTGAAAAATCGTAGATTGCGGTAAAAAGCATAAAACAACCGGGCATCGCCCAGGCTCTGCTAAGCCCGACGATGCCCGATTTTCTTACCTGCGTCAATTCATAACTTTTTCCATGTCTGCACAATAATCCTAAAATTTTTCCAATTTTAATTTATTTTTTTACAGTCAATGTATAAATTATATCAGCAACAGTACCGTTGCTGTCCTTGACAACTATCCTGATATCATAGGGAACAGCCGCAGTCGGAGTGATAGTTACAGAAGTTGAGGTTGA
>CANQLX010000106.1 GCA_947624835.1 uncultured Clostridia bacterium | reverse complement strand
TGTTTTTAATGCTTTATTCTCCACGACTAAGCTCCTGTGATGTAAAACGCATAAATTCTCCCTGCCAATGCAGCGGTACGGAACGTGTTTCACCGTGTCGGTTTTTCGCAACAATGCACTGACCGCTGTTCAGGTCGGCATTTTCTGCATTTCCGCCCCCTGCCTTTGTGCTCTGATAATAGCCCTCCCTGTATAGGAACAGAACAATGTCCGCATCCTGCTCGATAGAACCCGAATCACGCAAATCGGACAGCTGAGGCTCATGCTCCGTACGCTTCTCGCTTGCACGTGAAAGCTGTGAGAGTGTTATTACAGGAATATTAAATTCCTTTGCCATAATTTTAAGACTTCGGGTTATTTCCGAAATTTCCTGAACACGATTGTCTATTCTTTTCGGCGATGACATAAGCTGAAGATAATCAATTATTATCAGGTCAACTCCGCCCTTTAGACGTCTTATCTTAGCCTTTATCGCCGGTACTGTGATATCCGACGTATCGTCAAGATATATCTGTGTTTTGTTGAGAATATCCCCGGCTTCTATAAGTCTTGTCCATTCGTCATTGTCAAGCTTGCCTGTACGCAATTTTGTACCAGACACAAGTCCCTCCGTTGACAACAGACGAGAGGCAAGCTGTTCCTTCGGCATTTCGAGGGAAAAAAAGGCAACTCTTCTTTTTGCTTTAACGGCGACATGACGGGCTATATTAAGTGCAAAGCTCGTCTTACCCATACCGGGACGTGCAGCAAGCAGAATAAGGTCCGAACGGTTAAGTCCGGTTATAGTATTGTCAAGTGCAGAAATCCCCGTAGGCAGTGCTTTATAATCATTATCGTCCGGCGAATTAAGTTTATCGAGGTTATCAAACGTTCTGTATATCACAGTATCAATACGCTCAAGACCGTTCACACTCTTATCATCACGAATATCGAGTATCCTCTGTTCGGCGGATTCTATAATGCTCATTGCACTGTCATTATTTGAGGATACTGCATCCTCTATGATCTCACGGGAGGAGAGTATAAGATTTCTTAGCAGATATTTTTCCTTTATTATGCTGCAATAATCCAATATCCTTGATGTTGAAGGGACAATCTCCGCAAGCTGTACAAGATAGCTTTTCAGCGTTCCCTCATCAATATTATTACTTCCCCGAAGCTTATCAAATACTGTAATAAAATCAACGGATTTGCCCAATGTGAACAATTCAATCATCGTCGTGTATATCAGCTTATGATTCGATAAATAGAAATAATCTGCCGAAGGGATCACAGACATTATTTCATTCAGCGTATTCGGGTCAAGAAGAACCGAACCCAATACCGCCTGCTCTGCATCCGTACTGTACGGTAGATTAAAACCGTCCATAGAAACTACGGGCAGCTTTTCATCGCTCATTATATCACTTCCCCATTTGTAAGCATTTCACAAAAATTTCACGAATACTGATTTCCGATGTAAATATCACAATATTTTCCCATAAACCGTATTTAATATCACGTTTTGATAATAAAACTGTCGCCGCCATAGGCGGCGAGTATTTGCATAAAAAGGACTGATACTACAGACTGCCGTTCAATCCTCTGCTTCGGTGACCATAATCTTAAGCTTTGCGGAAATTCCTGTATAAAGCTTGACCTCACAATTATAGGTGCCGAAGGTCTTTATATCACCATCAATGACAACCTTCCTCTTGTCAATTTCAATACCGAATTTTTTCCTAAGCTCCGCAGCTATTTCCTTGCTCGTAACCGATCCGAAAAGCTTTCCGTTTTTTCCTGCCTTTCCAACTATTGTAAGTGTTTGATTATTCAGCTTATCGGCATCTTTTCCGGCCTTTGCCTTTTCCTGCTCAATTTTATACTGTTTTGACTGCTCGGCATTTTTCATCTCATTAATAGCTTTTGCATCAGCCTCAACCGCAAGCTTATGCGGTAAGAGATAATTTCTTCCGTATCCGTCCGATACATTGACAAGCTCTCCTTTTTTTCCGGAACCCTTTACATCCTGTAGCAAAATTACTTTCATTATCTCCATTCCTTTCCTGTTTTCTTTATCTCCGGGCAATTATCCATAATTCATGCCGTATTAATCTGTGCTTCAGCTTTTTTGTTTATTTCAAGCTCATTCAGTATAGAGAGGAGACGCTCTCTTGCTTCCGCTATGCTTATATTTTCAATCTGGCAGGCAGCCATTGTTTGATGACCGCCTCCTCCAAGTGCCTCCATAATTACCTGAACATTAAGATCTCCGAGAGATCGTGCGGAAATACTTACTGTATTTTCTGTCTTATACATTACGAACGATGCCTTTACGTTTTCTATTCCCAAAAGCTCGTCCGCTGCCTGTGCCGATACTATGCGTATATCTGGCGTACCGTTTTCAGCACACGCTATTGCACAGTAATTGAATATTTCTGCCTCACTGACAAGCTTATATTTCACCTTATATGTATCAATAGAATTTGAAAACAACCGCTTTACTTCAACTGTATCGGCTCCGTTGCTCCTCAAAAAGGCCGCCGCCTCAAAGGTTCTTACACCGGTCCTCAGTACAAAATTTTTCGTATCAAGCATAATACCCGAAAGAAGTGCCTCACTCTCAAGCCTGCTTAGTGAATAGTCGCCGAGGTATTGCACAAGCTCTGCCGTCATTTCACTTGCGGAGGATGCATAAGGCTCATGGTAAAATACAAGGGCATTATCTATATGATTTACCATCATTCTATGGTGGTCTATTACAACCACCCTGTTACATTTTTCATATATTGCCTTTGATTCGAGGAAATTAGGTGAATGTGTATCGACAATAATAAGCAATGTATGATCGTCTATAATATTGAGTGCCTCTGCTTCCGATTTGAATATACTCTCAAAACCTGCTTTTTCAAAGCTCGTCACGAGAGGCTTTGCAAGTGTCTGCTGCCTATCTATAACTACATATGCATTTCTGTGAAGTCCCTTAACAACAGCACTCCACATTCCGATGCAGGCACCTACACTGTCAAGATCCGAATATCTGTGTCCCATTATAACAACATTGCTGCTGTTATTAACATGATTTGTAAGTGTGGCTGCAATTACCCTCGTACGAACCTTATCACGTTTTTCTATACCCTTTGACAGTCCGCCGAAAAACTGATATGCATCATTCTTCTTTACTGCAACCTGATCTCCTCCTCTTCCGAGGGCCATATCAAGTGACTGCCTTGCCCACTGTTCACATTCCTTAATTGTTTCCCCGCCTCTTCCGACACCGATGGAAATTGTTGCATTCATCCTGTCATTTATTTCTATCGCACGTATTTCCTCAAGAATTTTGAATTTTTCTTCTATAAACAGCTTTAAATGTCTTTCCTCAAAAACAAAAAGATATCTTCCGCCGCTTATTTTTTTATAGAAACCCGTTGTCGTCGATACCCACTTTGCAACAGCCTTCTCCACCAGCACCGTTATACGGCTTGCTTCACCTTCCTCCGCCTCACGCTCAAGTTCTTCCTTATTGTCAAATGCAATTATCGCAACAACCGGACGTGAAAGCTGGTATTCGTCAGAATTTGACTTATATGTGTTATCGTCAACAAAATACACTATGGAGCTGTCCCCTACTTTGGAGGCAAAAACAATAAACCATTTATTATTCACAAACGTATCGGTCCCGTTATCCTCATACATTGTATTGGGGTTTTTGTTTGTAAGGTAATCGGCTATCATATCGCCGAGCGGATTTTTCTGTGCAGATACCTTTTTCCTAAAAAGATCGTTTACAAGAACTATCTCATTATTTTTTCCGATTATCACGGCTGGTACGGAAAGCTTATCTATTCTTTCCTTCCCGTCACCTCCCAATGCTGAGGCTGCCTCCGCAATAATGTAACCAATATATCGTCTGAGCCTGATAATTCCGATTATAACTGCCGTCAGTGCAGCTACTGAAATAACCGATTCGACAATAAATACATATATGTTCCACCAAAAGGAACATATCGCCATAATCATCATTGCAACCGAAAGTATCAAAAACAGGGGCGTTGTATAGCTTTGCCTGTTTCCTTTTACTTTTTTCAATTTATACACCTACTTTTTTTATCCGCTTGTTATACCTCCATAATAATCGGTAAAATCATCGGACTTCTACGGGTTTTATCATACAATACCTTTGAGAGCTCATCCTTTATGGTATTTTTTATAACGCCCCATTCATGGATACCCTGACGGTCACAATCGTCAAGAGCATTAAGAACAGCCGTCCTTGCTTCTTCCATCAGTGGCTCACTTTCACGGACATATACAAATCCTCTCGATACAATATCAGGACCTGCCGAAACCTGTCCGGTTGCACTGTCAAGTGTCACAACAACAACTATAAGACCATCCTGACCGAGGTGCTTTCTGTCACGGAGAACTATGCTTCCAACATCGCCGACACCCAAACCGTCAACAAGAACCTTTCCGGACGGCACACTCGGCAACTGTTTCATTGAACTTTTACTTAGCTCAATGACATTGCCTATATCACCTATAAATATATTCTGCCTCGGCATACCCATCTCCATAGCAAGATTAGCGTGTTTTACAAGATGTTTTTGTTCACCGTGAACAGGAATGAAGTATTTAGGCTTAGTAAGACCTTGGATTATCTTCAGTTCCTCCTGGCAGGCATGACCCGATACATGAACCTCATACATTGATTCCGAGGCAATCCTACAGCCATGCTTCATAAGCTCATTTACAACCGTGCTTACCATTTTCTCATTTCCGGGTATCGGATTTGCGGAAATTATAATATAATCCTCTGGTCCTACCTCAACCTTTCTATGATCTGAATATGCCATTCTTGACAGAGCAGACATCGGCTCTCCCTGACTTCCGGTTGTTATCAGAACTATCTGATCCTTTGTATATTGCCCAAGCATATCTATATCTATGACCAGTCCGTCCGGTACATCTATGTAACCGAGCTCCGATGCTATTGTCATATTATTTATCATGCTTCTTCCGGAGAAAGCAACCTTTCTTCCGTATTTCTGTGCCACATCAAGTATCTGGCGTATTCTTCCGAGATTTGATGCAAATGTAGCTATAATGATCCTGCAGTCTTCCGCTTCCTTGAAAAGCATATCAAAGGTATGACCGATTTTCTGCTCGGTTGATGTATAGCCGGGACGCTCCGCATTTGTAGAATCCGCCATCAGTGCAAGAACTCCCTGCTTTCCGAGCTCTGCAAACCTTGAAAGATCTATCATTTCACCTGTTGTCGGTGTACAGTCAATCTTAAAGTCACCCGTATGAACGATAGTTCCCGCACTTGTATGGATTGCAAGACCGACCGAATCGGGAATTGAATGATTCACATGAATAAATTCAATCGAAAACTTTCCGAGCTTTATCCTTTGACCTGCCTTTACAACATTGAGCTTTGCCTTGCTCTGGAGATTATGCTCCTTAAGCTTACTTCCGACAAGTCCGAGTGTCAATGCCGTGCCGAAAACCGGTAAATTCATTTTCTTGAGCAGATAAGGCAATGCACCGATATGATCCTCATGTCCGTGTGTAAGTACTACTCCCCTGATTTTCTCCTTATTTCTTTCGAGATATGTAAAATCGGGAATTACAAGATCAACACCGAGCATATCTCCGTCAGGAAATGCCATGCCGCAGTCAAGGAGGAACATATCGTCCTCACATTCAAAAAGGGTTATATTTTTTCCTATTTCGTTCAGACCGCCCAAAAATGTTATCTTTACGCTCGATTCACCCTTTGAGTATTTCATACTCCTTGGCTGATATTCATTTTTCCTTGAATTATACGTCGGCTGAAACCCTTTATCCGTTTTCGGACCCGTCTGTATGGTTTCGCCGACCGTCCGACTGAATGATACACTCTTGCCTTCCAGCTTCTGATCCGAAAGCTTGGGTTGTTTCATTATCCTGTCAAACAAATTCGATTTGCTATCCGGCACAGGGTTACTTCTGCGCATCCGACCTGTTTTGGTGTAACTAACCCTTGAAACATTTCTGCCCTTTCCGTTTCTTGATGCGCCCTTTCTGTTAAATTCCGATACCACTGAATTACCTCCAATATGTTACTATTTTTTCCGAATACATATTCTGCTTTTTGCTTTAAAATAAATTTCCGAACAAAAACCGTTATATTTTATTTTACTCTTACTGATTAAATCTGTCAATAGTATTTTACCCATAGAAACAACAATTTAATTAAATAGAGTTAA
>CANQLX010000105.1 GCA_947624835.1 uncultured Clostridia bacterium | reverse complement strand
CTCTATCCGATACTTGTATTATATCCTATTTGTCTTTAATAGGCAATTAGAATACATCTTTATTATACGAGGAGGTGTACCGATTGGATTCATTAACTTCTTTAATTATCTCGATCGCAGCAAGTGTAATTGCCTACTACATTTGCAAATGACGAAGATAAATAGACAGCAACAGCATAACGGATGCTCACCGTAACAAAGAGAAGAATCCCCTGCAAGCCGTAATCTTGCAGGGGATTCGTTTGTCCGATTGGACATTAACTTCTTTTGCCTAAGGCAATTATAGCATATGCAAAACAAAAAAGCAATATTCATGAGAAAAAAATTGTTTGTTTCGTAATTGAAATATACAAATAATCATGCTCAACCTTAAGGTATCATTGAAATGGGCGAGTAATATGTTCGGTTAAATCTTTGACTCCTACAATTAAAAAACAAACACACTACAACACAGCCGCGTGTTTCTTTAGCATAATGTACAAGATTTATGCAAAAGTTAAATGTTATTTATGTAAATTTCTAAGAAATTCAGTAGCAAAATGCACAAAAAAACAAACGAAATTTCTACTAAAATTAACAAAGAAATTGCTTGAAATTGGTTTTCCGCTGTGTTATGATATATAGGCAAGACTGCAACAGATATGCGATGAAGCGGGAGGTTGCGGCAGGTATTGCCGGTTTTTCCGCAGAGTATGTCCGATTTTAAACCGGGCGAAACGAATATTAAGCCAAGTTACGGCAAAACTCTCCTATGAAATGTGTAGAATAAATAGGGTAGGGGTGTCGTGCGGCTTATGATGTTTTGTTTTTTCAGACCTCACCCGGATTATGCATTGGCAGAAATCCGGTTTTTAAATGGAAACAGGCGAAACACCCGGTGGGGTGTGAGGAAATGAAAACGCCCGCCAACTAATTTTTTGAGGAGGCGATTATTGTGGCAGTCAAGGAAAAAATTAGGATAAGAATCAAGGGTTATGATCATCAGCTCGTGGATCAGTCCGCAGAGAAGATCGTTGCAACGGCAAAGCGTACAGGTGCAAGAGTTTCCGGCCCCGTACCGCTCCCGACCGAGAAGCAGGTCGTAACAATTCTCCGTGCTGTACATAAGGACAAGGACAGCCGTGAGCAGTTTGAAACTCGTACCCATAAGAGACTTATCGACATTCTCAGACCTTCAAACAAAACAGTTGAAGCTCTGCAGAGTCTTGAGCTCCCTGCCGGTGTTGAAATAGAGATAAAACTCTGATTCAACCTACAAGCAGCCGGGGTCATGTCGGCAAGACCGACCAATAACCTATCAAGGAGGAAAAACAAATGCAAAAAGCAATCATCGGCAAGAAGATCGGTATGACACAGATCTTCGATGAAAAGGGCAATGTTGTCCCTGTGACCGTTGTTGAAGCAGGTCCGTGTGTAGTGTCTCAGATTAAGACGGTTGAAAACGACGGCTATGAGGCTGTACAGCTTGGCTACGGCGATATCAAGCTTAAGGTTCAGAACGGCTCGGGCAAGGGCAAGAGAGTTCGCAGCGAAAAGTTTAAGAACGATCCTGTTAATATTACCAAGCCCCTTCTCGGACACTTCAAAAAGAATGACATCGCTCCCAAAAGCACACTTCGTGAGTTCAGAGTTGCCGATATCTCCGCATACAGCATAGGCGATATCGTCAAGGCAGATGCTTTTGCCGAGGGCGACAAAATCGACGTTACAGGAAAGAGCAAGGGTAAAGGCTATGCCGGAGTAATTAAGCGTTGGAATTTCCACCGCCTTAAGGAATCCCACGGTTCGGGTCCTGTTGCTCGTCACGGCGGTTCAATGGGTGCCTGCTCAACACCTTCAAGAGTATGGAAGGGCAAGAAGATGGCAGGTCATCTCGGTGCGGAAAAGGTAACAGTACAGAATCTCACAGTCGTAAAGGTTGACGCTGAGAATAATCTTATCGCAATAAAGGGTGCAATTCCCGGCCCTAACGGCGGTATCGTGGCTATTCGTGACAGCGTTAAGGCGTAAGGGAAGGAGGAATAACAATGCCTAATATAGAAGTTCTCGATACGGCAGGCAAAAAGGTTGGCGAGGTTGAGCTTTCCGATGCCGTGTTCGGAATAGAACCAAATACGGTTGTTATGCACCAGCTCGTAGTAAACTACCTGGCTAACAAGCGTCAGGGCACACAGTCCGCTCTCACCCGTGCAGAGGTAAGAGGCGGCGGAAAAAAGCCTTGGAGACAAAAGGATACGGGCCATGCAAGACAGGGTTCGACAAGAGCTCCGCAGTGGACACACGGCGGTATAGTATTTGCTCCGAAGCCCAGAAGCTACAGATTTACCGTAAATAAGAAGGTAAGAAGACTTGGTATGAAGTCCGCTTTTTCAAGCAAACTCAAGGATAATCAGCTTGTTGTCCTTGACCGGCTTACAGTTGAAAATTACAGCACTAAGACGGTTGCAGCGGCACTTAAGGCAATCGGTGCAGATAAAAAGGCGCTTATAGTTCTTGACAGCGTTGATACAAAGGTAATCAATTCGGCAAGAAATATCCCCGGTGTAAAAACCGCACAGGTTAATACACTTAATGTATATGATATACTTAATGCCGATAAGCTCGTAATCGTCAAGAATGCTATCAGCAAGATCGAGGAGGTATACGCATGACAGCTCGTGACATTATAATAAAGCCGGTCATCACAGAAAAGAGCATGACAGGCGTTGCATCCGGCAATAAATATACATTCAGGGTTGCAAAAAAGGCTACCAAAATAGATATAGCAAGAGCAGTTGAGGAAATATTTAATGTTAAGGTAGCAAAGGTAAATACAGTAAATGTCAGAGGACGTCTTCGCCGTCAGGGCAGAAATGAAGGATATACTCCTTCATGGAAAAAGGCTTATGTGACACTCGTTGAGGGAAGTAAGCCGATAGAGTTCTTTGAAGGCATGATGTAAGCCTGATAAAGACAGGCAGAATGAATGGAGAATATGCCGTTCTCCGCAAAGCCATCATGAGGAGAGTGAAATAAATGGCAATAAAGAATTATAAACCGACTACACCTTCAAGAAGAAATATGTCGGTTGTAGATTATACAGTTCTTTCAAAGGTCGAGCCGGAAAAAAGCCTGCTTGCACCGAAGAATAAGAGAGCCGGTCGTAACAGCTATGGCAGAATAACAGTTCGTCACAGAGGCGGCGGAAACAGAAAGAAGTACAGAATTATAGATTTCAAGCGTCAGAAATACGGCGTTGAGGCTGAGGTAAAGACACTTGAGTATGATCCGAACAGAACAGCATATATCGCTCTTATAGAATACACAGACGGTACAAAGAGCTATATACTTGCTCCTGTGGGACTTCAGGTAGGAGATAAGGTTATTTCCGGTCCGGATGCGGATATAAAGATTGGTAATGCACTTCCGCTTGCAAATATTCCGGTCGGTACATTTATCCACAACGTTGAGCTTTATCCCGGTAAGGGTGCGCAGCTTGCAAGAAGTGCAGGTAATATGGCTCAGCTTATGGCTAAGGAAAATAAGCTTGCACTTCTCAGACTCCCGTCAGGCGAGCTTAGAAATGTTCCCGAAAATTGCATGGCAACAATAGGTCAGGTAAGTAATATCGACCATGCCAATGTAAAAATCGGTAAGGCAGGACGTAAGAGAAACATGGGCTGGAGACCGACCGTAAGAGGTTCAGTCATGAACCCGAATGACCACCCGCATGGTGGTGGTGAGGGTAAATCCCCTGTTGGACGTCCGGGTCCTGTTACTCCGTGGGGTAAGCCTGCTCTCGGATATAAGACAAGAAAGAATACACGTTCTGATAAGCTTATCGTTAAGCGCAGAAACGGTAAATAATTAAAGGCATACAGAAAGGAGCTTTGAACAATGAGCAGAAGCGTTAAAAAGGGTCCTTATGTACAGCCTGTGCTGTTAAAAAGGGTTCAGCAGATGAATGAAACCGGCGAAAAGAAAATCCTCAAGACATGGAGCAGATCTTCAACAATATTCCCGGATTTCGTAGGACATACATTTGCGGTACATGACGGCCGCAAGCACGTTCCGGTTTATGTAACCGAGGATATGATAGGACACAAGCTCGGAGAGTTTGCACCTACCAGAACCTTCAAGGGTCATGCCGGCTCAAAGACATCAAAGTAATGGCCGAAAGGAGTGTATGAACATGGAAGCAAGGGCAGAACTTAAATACGCCCGTATTTCACCGAGAAAGGTAAAGATAGTTCTTGACCTTATCCGTAATAAGCAGTGCGATTACGCATTGGCAGTTCTGAGGCACACCCCGAAGGCTGCCTGCGAGGATCTTGAGAAGCTTCTCAGATCCGCAATGGCAAATGCTGAGAACAACTATAATATGGACACAAAAAGACTCTATGTTGCTGAATGCTATGTAGGTCAGGGTCCGATTCTCAAGAGAATTCGTCCGAGAGCACATGGTCGTGCATACAGAATTGATAAGAAAACATCACATATCACACTGGTGCTCAAAGAGAAAGAATAATCGATGAGGAGGTAAGCTAATGGGTCAGAAAGTAAATCCGCACGGTCTTCGTGTAGGTGTAATCAAGAATTGGGACTCACGTTGGTTTGTAAGCGATAAGGACTTCGGCGATACACTCGTTGAGGACTACAACCTCCGTAAGACTCTCAAAAAGCAGCTGAATGCTGCCGGCGTTCCTAAGATTGAAATTGAAAGAGACGCTGCAAAGGTTAGAATTCATATTCATTGCGCAAAGCCGGGCATGGTAATCGGCAGAGGCGGCGCAGAAATAGAAAAACTCCGTCTTCAGTGCGAGAAAATCCTCGGCAAGCCCGTTGCAATCAATATAGTAGAGGTAAAGAATCCCGATATCAACGCTCAGCTTATCGCTGAAAAGGTTGCGGGAGATCTTGAAAGAAGAATTTCCTATCGCCGTGCCATGAAGCAGAGCATAGGCAGGGCTATGAGGTTTAACTCGAAGGGTATCAAGATCATGTGCTCAGGTCGTCTCGGCGGTGCCGAAATTGCAAGATCCGAGCAATACCATGAGGGTACAATCCCCCTTCAGACACTCAGAGCAGATATAGATTACGGCTTCGCAGAGGCAAATACAACCTATGGAATCATCGGTGTTAAGGTATGGCTCTATAAGGGAGAAGTGCTTAGTGATAACCGTAAGCCTCGCAAGGAAGGAGGCAGCAAGTAATATGTTAATGCCAAAAAGAGTTAAATACCGCAGAGTTCACAGAGGTCGTATGACAGGTAAGGCTCTCAGAGGAAATAAAGTAACATACGGTGAGTTCGGTCTTCAGGCTCTTGAGCCGGGCTGGATTACGGCAAATCAGATCGAAGCAGCCCGTGTTGCTATGACACGTTACTGCAAGAGATTCGGTAAGGTATGGATAAAGATATTCCCCGATAAGCCGGTTACAAAGAAGCCCGCAGAGGTACGAATGGGTTCCGGTAAAGGTTCACCTGAGTTTTGGGTTGCAGTTGTTAAGCCGGGCAGAGTTATGTTCGAGCTTGCGGGTGTTCCGGAGGAAACAGCAAGGGAGGCACTTCGTCTTGCTGCAATGAAGCTGCCGATAAAGACTAAGTTTGTTACAAAGAAAGAAACGGAGGTTGATGAATAATGAAGGCTTCAGAGATCAGAGAAATGACCGATGCTGAGCTTGAAACAAAGCTTCAGAGCCTTAAAGAGGAACTTTTCAACCTGCGTTTCCAGCTTACAATCAATCAGCTCGATAACCCGATGCGTATAAAAGCAGTTAAGAAGGATATTGCAAGAGTACAAACTGTTATCCGTCAGAATGAGCTTTCTGCGGCAAAGCAGGCTGACGCATAAGGGGAAGGAGGAGACTTACTTTGGAAAGAAACCTTAGAAAAACCAATGTCGGCAAGGTAGTCAGCGATAAGATGGATAAGACGATCGTTGTAGCTATCGAGGACAGCGTAAAGCATCCGCTTTATAACAAGATTATCAAGCGTACAATCAGACTTAAGGCTCATGACGAAAATAATGAGGCAGGCGTGGGCGACCGTGTAAGAATAATGGAAACTCGTCCGCTTTCTAAGGATAAGAGATGGCGCTTAGTAGAGATTATAGAGAAGGCTAAATAATAGGCTTTCAGTAAAGGAGGAACGCACTGTGATACAGCAGCAGACCTACCTCAAGGTTGCCGATAATACCGGCGCAAAGGAGCTTATGACAATAAGAGTCCTCGGCGGTACAGGCAGGAGGTACGCAAATATAGGTGACGTCGTAGTTGCTTCCGT
>CANQLX010000104.1 GCA_947624835.1 uncultured Clostridia bacterium | reverse complement strand
GGGCTGTGGCTCCGGAAATATCGGCAGAAAAAAATAAATATGAAAGGGAAGGTTGAAATGGATAAAATCAAAGTGATAATCAAAAACAAGCAAAAAGAGATAAAAATTCCTACGGGGCTGCGTATGCTTATCAGACGCTGCTGCAATGCTGTGTTGAGGGAAGAAGAATTTAGCGGTTCGGTTGAGGTAAGTGTTACTCTTGTAAGTAATAAGCAAATCAAGGAGCTTAACTCTATATACAGGAAAAAGGACAGCGTGACGGATGTTCTCTCGTTCCCAATGGGAGAAAACGGAAAATACGATATTGATCCCGAAACAGGAGCCAAAATTCTCGGTGATATAGTTATTTCAATAGAAAAGGCAGTGGAGCAGGCAGAACGTTTCGGGCACAGCTTGCAGCGTGAGGTGGGATACCTCACAGCTCATTCGATGCTTCACCTCCTTGGCTATGACCATGAGGATAATGGCTTGCAAAAGCTGCGAATGAGAGAAAAGGAAGAAAAGGTAATGACGCTCCTCGGTCTGCCCGGTTCTTCCAGCTATGTCATAGAGGATGTCAATTAGCAGTGAAAGCTTTCCTTAAGGGTTTTAAATATGCCTTTTCCGGTATAATACATTGCATAAAAAACGAGCGGAACATGAGAATACATACTGTGATGGCACTGTATGTTCTTATGTTTGCACGTTTTTTTACTTTTACAAGGGCAGAATATGCAATTCTTCTGCTGACGATAGGAGGAGTTATCTCGGCAGAGGCTGTTAATACAGCAGTGGAAAATCTGGCAGATAAAATATCGGAAAAACATGATGGATTGATAAAGACTGCCAAAGATGCGGCAGCAGGAGCTGTGCTTATTCTTGCTGTTTTTTCCGTACTGATAGCCTTATTTCTTTTCGGGAATATAGAAGGCTTTGTATCAATGTATAATTTCTATGTGTCACACCCGCTCAATTTTGCAGGGTTGATTTTGATAACAGTAATATCAGTTATATTTATAGTAACAGCACCGAAAAAAAGAGATAAATTCAAAAGTAAGGACGGGGGAAAATAAATGGAACAAAGGACGGCTTTTACGGCAATAGTTGGAAGACCTAATGTCGGAAAATCTTCACTCCTCAATTATATGCTCGGTCAGAAGGTCGCAATAGTATCTTCAAAGCCACAGACTACAAGAACGAGAATAACAGGAGTTCTCACAGAAGATGATACACAGCTTGTATTTATAGATACTCCGGGTCTGCACAGACCTAGGAATAATCTTGATAATTATATGCTGCGGTCGGTTAATGAATCGGTTGCGGGAGTAGATGTGGGTTTGCTTGTTGCGGAAGCAGCTTCGGCGATAACCGAGGGGGAAAAAATGCTTGCGGGAAAATTTAAAGCAATGGGAATACCTGCGGTGCTTGCAATAAATAAGATAGATATGCTTCAGGATAAATCGGAGCTTGCACCGATTATAGCCGAGTTTTCGCAGCTCTATGATTTCAGGGCAGTTGTGCCGTGTTCTGCCCGGACGGGTTACGGTATAGAGGTATTAAAAACGGAGCTTCGGAAATTGGCAGAACCGGGAGGGTTTATGTTTGATGAGGATACTCTGACAGACCAGCCTGAAAGGGTTCTCGCTGCTGAAATTATAAGAGAAAAACTCCTTAGGCTGCTCGATAAGGAGATACCGCACGGAACAGCTGTTTTTGTCGAACGAATGAAGGAAAGGGAGGATAAGCCGATAATTGACATTGACGCAACTGTTTTTTGTGAAAGGAACAACCATAAGGGGATAATTATAGGAAAGGGCGGAGCTATGCTAAAAAAAATAGGAAGCTATGCCAGACAGGATATGGAAAAATTTTTCGGGTGCAGAGTTAATCTTAAAATTTGGGTGAAGGTAAAGGAAGATTGGAGAAACAGAGAGAATATTCTTAGGAGTCTTGGTTACGATCAAAATGATTTTGAATAAACTCACTAAAAAATGCCAATAATTTTCTGTGTTACAGGATATAATAACAACATAGATATTTAGTAATACAGAAAAGGGGGCAGAAATATGGACGAGGGGAAGGCATGGGATAATTTTATTGCATCGGGAAGCATAAAGGATTATCTTATCTACAGGGAAGCCAAGGCTTGTGCACCGCAGGGGGCTCTTGATAAAAATACGGAGGCAGAAAATGAGGTTCAAAACAGACGGTCTAATACTGACGGAGCAAACAGTTGGGGAGAATGATAAGCTTGTTACAGTCCTGACACGCACAAATGGTATTATCCGCTGCTTTGTAAAGAATGCAAAGCTGTTGAAGGGGCGGCTGTGTACTGCTACACAGTCGCTGAGCTATTCAAAACTTATGATTTATTACACGAGGGATCGGTACATAATAGACGAGGCAGAGCCTATCGAGCTGTTCTATACGCTCAGGTTTGATCTTGAAAAGTTTGCCCTCGCTGAATATTTTTGCGAGATTGTACTGCACATGATTCCCGAGGGAGTGGATTCGGATCAGTTCCTGAGTCTTATTCTAAATTCCCTATATATTCTTTCAAGAGGGAAAAAGCCTGACCTTATGGTAAAGGCGGTATTTGAAATGAGATTTTTGTCGCTTGCCGGATATATGCCAAATCTTGTATGCTGTGATATATGTAACTGTTATGAGGCGGATACGATGCATTTCCTCTATAATGAAGGAAAGCTTATATGCGGAAAATGTTATACAGGAGGGTGTGATTCAATCGCACTTTCAAGAGGTGCACTTACTGCTCTTAGGACGGCGGTATTTGCAGATGCAAAAAAAATATTCTCCTTTTCCGTATCGGAGCCTTCTCTTATGTTGTTTGCGGATTGTGCCGAAAAATTTATGCTTTTACACACTGAGCGTAATATGAACGCACTTGATTTTTATAAAAAGGTGAGGATACAGAATTAATATGAATAAATATCTTAAATCAATAGAATTTGATAAAGTACTTGAAATGCTCGCCGGACAAACCTCATCAGAGGATGCCCGTGAGCTTGCACTTACACTTGAACCGTCAGGCGGACTCTATGAGGCGGAATTGCTTTTGAGAGAAACCTCTGATGCACATTCCCTTGTGGGAAGATTCGGCTCACCGGGATTTGGTGGACTCCATAATATGATTGGTGCCGCAAGGAGAGCCGAGGCAGGGGCAGTATTGACAACACTTGAGCTCCTCAGGATTGCCGCACTGCTCAGGGTTATACGTTCAACCGTTGAGTGGAGGAGCAGATCGGAGTCGGTGGAAACCGTTCTTGATATGCGTTTCGGTGCACTTATGCCGAATAAATTTCTTGAAACTAAAATTACGGGATGTATACTGTCCGAGGATGAAATTGCGGATAATGCATCGCCGACACTTGCCGATATCCGCAGGAAAACAGCGGCAGCATCGGCAAAGATAAGGGAAAAACTTGACAAAATAATACATTCTTCTACAATGCAGAAATATCTTCAGGACAGTATCGTGACAATGAGGAACGGGAGGTTTGTTATTCCCGTAAAATCGGAATACCGCTCAAATATTCCCGGACTTGTTCATGATACGTCGGCAAGCGGATCCACTGTGTTTATTGAGCCGATGAGCGTTGTAGAGGCAAATAATGATATACGTGTGCTGAAATCAAAGGAAAAAGCGGAAATTGAGAGAATAATTGCCGAAATTTCCGCTGAGGTCGGAGCATATGCGGATAACATAGCACGAAGCTATGAAATACTTATTGAGCTTGATGTGATTTTTGCAAAGGCTAACCTTGCTTATTCAATGAAGGCCACGGTTCCTATGCTTAACGGTGATGGAAGGATTTTGCTGAAGAAAGCAAGACATCCGCTTATACCGGCTGATAAGGTGGTTCCGACTGATATTGAGCTTGGGATAAGCTTTGATACTCTTGTTATAACAGGACCGAATACAGGGGGTAAAACTGTTACACTCAAAACAGTGGGTCTTTTGTCTGTTATGGCTATGTGCGGAATGATGATACCTGCATATGATAACAGTGAAATTTCCGTATTTGATAAGGTTCTTTCCGATATAGGCGATGAGCAAAGTATTGAACAGTCATTATCAACCTTTTCTTCACATATTACTAATATCGTGAGAATACTTTCCCTTGCGGATGAAAAAAGCCTCGTTCTTATAGACGAGTTGGGAGCAGGCACAGACCCTATCGAAGGTGCGGCACTTGCCGAGGCAATTCTTGAACAGCTTAGATTACAGAAAGCCAAAATAATTTCAACTACCCATTATGCTGAAATAAAAAGCTATGCCTTGGAAACAGAGGGTGTTGAAAATGCCTGCTGTGAATTTGATGTTGCAACACTCAGCCCGACCTACCGTCTGCTTATCGGTATGCCCGGAAAGTCAAATGCGTTTTCTGTTTCGGAAAGACTCGGAATTAAAGAAAGTATTGTTAAGAGGGCAAGAGAACTTGTATCGGCTGAAAATACGAAATTTGAAAGTGTTGTAACAAAGCTGGAAAAAAGTCGCAGTGAACTTGAAGAAAGACTGAGCGAGGCAGAGGAGCTTAAGGCACAGGCACAGCGTGAACTTGAAAGGGCAAGGGAAATTGAAGAAAGGACCCGCAGGGATCAGAAGAATGAAATTGAACTTGCACGTGTACAGGCCGAAAATATAATTGCAAAAGCAAGGAATCAGGTCTATGGACTGCTTGATGAAATGGAGGCTATCCGCAAAAAGAAGGAAATCACCGCAGAGGAAAGGGCAAAGCTGAGGGCGGATATACGAAATATGGAAAATGCTGCCGATCCGATTGAAAAGCGTAATAATGAGGAATATGTACTCCCAAGACCGCTTGTAAAGGGTGACAGGGTGCTGATTTTTGATATCGACAAGGAGGGTACTGTTCTTGAGATAGGAAAGGATAGTGTGCTGGTACAGTCGGGAATTATAAAGACACGTGTTCGTATGAATAATCTGAGGCTCCTGAAGCAGGAGAAGGTAAAGCTTCCTCAAAGAAGTGTTACAAGGACAGTACGGCGTGATACAAAAAGTACTGCTGCCACGGAAATTGATGTCAGAGGAGAAAACGCACTTGATGCTGTTGCCGATGTGGATATGGCAATAGATATGGCAGTTATGCAGGGACTACATCAAATAACAATAATTCACGGAAAGGGTACGGGCGTACTTCGTCGTGAGATACAAAAGCATCTTAAGACTCATCCATTGATAAGAAGCTACCGTTTGGGCGTTTTCGGCGAGGGTGAATCCGGCGTTACCATTGCCGAGTTGAAATAATCTATGTGGGTTACTTATTTTATAGGCACGATATATGCTCAAGATAAGGTGGGACGATATGGCAAAAAGTAAAAGAAAGACAGGTATAATTATAATTACGATATTTATACTTATTCTGGTTGCAGTGATTATTTTTATATGCCGATGTATAGCGCTTGCCTTTACAGATAATATAAAGGATAAATATACACTGAATGAAAAATCGGAAAATACATTTTTGAAAACTCTGCTTGTAGGGGCGTCTTTTGGAAAGGAATTTGAAATAAGCGAAGCAGAGCTTAATACTTATATAAATAAAAAATATTGTACCGATTACGACGGGAATAATTCCGGTGCAGATCATATTATGGTATATTTGCATGAAGAGGAGCCGGCAGAGATATATGCGCATATATATATCAAGGGATTACAGCTTGCAGTACGTTCAAAGGTGGAGTTCTCACTCGACAAAGAAACAAGTGTGATTTCCGCAAGATTTTATGATGCATATGTCGGAGAGCTTGGAATACCTGATAGTATTCTGTCCTATATTCTGTCAAGGGTATCTGAAAATAAAGATAATATGAGTGTAAGCGGAACCGCAATAAGTATAGTGGCAAAATACACATATGAAATAAAGGATTATGACATTGATCTTTATATCAAAAATTTTGTCCCTTCAGAGAGAAAGGTAATGTGTCAGACCAACAGCCTAACAGGACAGGCATTGAAGGTTGCAGGGGAGTACATTACGTCTGATGAAGGAAGAGAGGCTTTATCCGGTATTTACAACAGAATAAAGGATAAGGTTACTTCATGGTTTTCGTGATATTTTTTGCGTAACTTTAACCCCACTTCGGCGGAGTTATTTCTTAATTGCCAATATTGAGATAAACTTACAGTGTAGCATTACTGTAAATTGCTGAGTCCGGGGTGACCGATAATAGCAAAATAACCTCATTTATACTATATTTATACTTAATTTTTAAAGATATATAAAAATTTAATAAAAAATGCTTGACAAATGTGTTTTTTTAGTGTATTATATAAGTGTCGGTGAGAGGTAAAACAAATACTCACGATATGTAAAAAATTTATTAGATTATAAGTAAATATTCGGATGTACTTAATTTCGATTATTTCTTTTCTTTCCTTTTTCCTTTTTTCTTTTTATTCCTTTTTGG
>CANQLX010000103.1 GCA_947624835.1 uncultured Clostridia bacterium | reverse complement strand
TTTCTTGGAGTTATAAAGGGAAAGGACGGTTTCTACAGCTTAGGCAGAAATATAGAAGCCAGACCGATAAAAAACACAGTTATATATCGTTTCGGAGGTAATTTATTTTTTGCAAACATTGATACTTTTCAGAATGATATAGAGAGTGCGGTAACTCCGGAAACAAAGTACATAATAGTAAATGGCGGTGCGATAGGAAATATAGATATCACCGCAGCAGACAGGCTTGTCCTGATGTATGAGGATTACAAAAAGAGAGGTATAAAATTTTACATAACAGAGCACGTTGGTGAAGTAAACGATATGCTGAGAAAATACGGAGCAGAAAAGCTTTTGAGAAGCGGTGCCGTCCGTATGACGACAGCACTTGCACTGAGAGATGCGGGACTTGAATATCCGTATAGGCTTGACACGGATAACAAAGACGGTCAAGTAAAGAGATATGCCTTCACGCAGAGCAAAGGTATATCATCAAAAAAGCGTACAGTTGAACGGAGTCCTAAGCACATAAGCAGGGCAGCAAAGGGTATTCAGCCGGAACTTGAATGGGTATTCGGAAAGGACAGCACGGTATATATAGACAAAATTACCAATGAGCTTATAGACGAGCTGCTTGATACGGATATATCCGAGGAGGGACTTGTTGCGGCGGAGAAACATACTCCTTGGGGAAGAATTAATTATTTTGATGAAGATGAACTTATCGACAGAATTGAAATGCGTATATTCTCACTCCTGAAAAATGATCCCGAAAAGGAGCTTATGTTTGAAAAGCTTCTTGAAAAGCGGCGTGAGGAGATCGAGATGCGTATGCTTTCAATGGATCCTCAGATATTTGAGCGACTTAAAGAAAGGCGTACGGAACACGCAGAGGCTCTTAAAAGATCCGATCCGGAGGCATATAATATTTTGCTGAGTCACCGTGCCGAGTATATAAAAAGGCTTGAAAGGACACATCCGGAACTTGCAGAGAAATACAAAGAGGTTTTCAAAAATAAATAACGGTATAAATTACGGAAATGGTCAGGCACGATTCTGCCTGACCTTATTTTTGTATTTGTTATATCGTATAACTGTATAATATCCGGATGTTTTGTCTTATCAGGGGTTAATTCCATTATTATTTACAGTACAATACTCAACCGCTTAACTGATGTTTTTTTCCGTTATCTTGGACTGTACGTTCTCCGTTATAAAATAAATTGATAGTGATTTCCTTTGCGGCAGATAGAAAGAGAATGACCGCCATGGTCCGACATATCCCGAAAAGACGACACTTAGTCAATTATTTTCTGTATGATTAAAAGATTTTGCTCTTTGTGTATTTTGTTATTTCCTAAGTATAATGTAATATTTTTACAAAATTATTTTTTCTTGTAAAATTGTTTTATATGGTGTATTATAAGTATATAACAATAATAATTACGAACGGAGAGATATTATGAGGAAAACCAAAATTATATGTACACTCGGCCCGTCAACCGAGGACGAGAACGTTCTTAGAAGTCTTATACTCGGAGGAATGGACGTGGCAAGAATAAATATGTCACACGGAACCTATGAGGAACATAAGGCTAAAATAGAAAAAATAAAAAAACTTCGTGCAGAGCTTGAAATGCCGATAGCTATACTTCTTGATACCAAAGGTCCCGAAATACGCACGGGAAACTTTCCCGAAAAGATAACACTTGAAACAGGACAAAGCTATACGCTTACTACAATTCCCTGCGACGGGGATAAGGAGCATTGCTCAATAACTTTTGAAGGACTTCCCAATGATGTTGATATAGGCACAAAGATACTTGTAGATGATGGTCTTATTGAAATGGAAGTAAAGAGCAAAACAAATACGGAAATAGTATGTGAGGTGCTTAACGGCGGCCCTATTTCTTCCCACAAAGGTATAAA
The DNA here is from genome assembly GCA_947624835.1 of uncultured Clostridia bacterium. Classification (GTDB taxonomy): domain Bacteria; phylum Bacillota; class Clostridia; order Oscillospirales; family Acutalibacteraceae; genus UBA1213. The sequence goes on along the minus strand of CANQLX010000103.1, from coordinate 4,591 downwards.
TGTGCCGGATATAACGCTGTCGCTGCCCTTTTTGAGCGATAAGGACAGACAGGATCTTAAATTCGGAATAGAACAGGACGTTGACTTTGTAGCCGCATCTTTTACACGCTGCGCCGAGGATATAAATGAAATGCGTTCCGAACTTGAAATAGGCGGCGGACATGATATAAGAATAATAGCAAAAATAGAAAATAAGGACGGAGTAAACAATATAGATGATATAGTACGTGTTTCCGACGGTATAATGGTAGCAAGAGGAGATCTTGGTGTGGAAATACCTATTGCAGAAATTCCGGTTATACAGAAAATGCTTATACGCAAAACAAGAAATTCGGATAAGCCTGTTATAACGGCTACACAGATGCTTGATTCAATGATAAAAAATCCCCGTCCGACACGTGCGGAAACGACTGACGTTGCAAATGCTATTTATGACGGAACAAGCGGAATAATGCTCTCAGGAGAAACGGCTGCGGGAGCATATCCGATTGAGGCTGTAAAAACTATGGCTAAAATTGCCGAAACAACCGAAAATAATATCAATTATATTGATCGTTTCAATAAGCTCGATATACACGAAAGACCCGACGTTACTTCTGCAATTTCTCATGCTACCTGTACAACGGCACATGATCTCGGTGCAGCGGCTATAATTACAGTATCAAAAAGCGGAAGTACATCACGTATGCTTTCAAAGTATCGTCCGGAGTGTCCTATTATAAGCGGTACACCGAGCAAAAAAGTATGGCGTCAGACTAATATGTCTTGGGGTGTACATCCTATAATGATTGAGGAAAAGCATAATACAGATGAACTTATCGACCATGTTATTCAGGTTGCACAGGAAAAGGGACTTCTCAAAAACGGCGATCTTGTTGTTCTTACAGCCGGAGTTCCTCTGGGTGTATCGGGTACAACAAATCTTATGAAGGTCCATCTTGTCGGAAATATCCTTTGCAGCGGAGGGACTATCGTAAATGACCTGTCGGCACACGGGCACCTTGTTGTATGCAAGAGTGATGAGGAGGCATTACTCAACTGCAAGGAGGGCGAAATACTCGTTATCAAGGAAACAAATAACAGTCTTTTGCCTGTAATGAAAAAATGTGCGGGAATAATAACTGAGGTTGACGGCACGGACAGCCATGCCGCAATCGTAGGTCTTGCACTTAACAAGCCTGTTATAGTGGGTGCAAAAAATGCAACACTTCTTTTGAAAACAGGTGCAAATGTCAATATGTTCTCCGGAAAGAGCGTTGTAACAACGGCTACAACAGAGATACCGCCGGCCGGGGAGACTAAATGAGAAATCACGGTATTCCGGTCGGGGGCTTGACATTATTGTAGAAGTACGCACGGAAAAAGCAGGATTTAATTGCATAATGTCATCGGATATAAATGCATAATGTCAACGTGCATACCTTGAAAATTTCGGAGAAATGCCGAAAGGTGATAATAGCAAGGATTGACAAAAAAACTATGCCAAGCCACGATATTTTGCATGCGGATTTTCACTGTCAGCAATTCAGTATATTTGGTCAAAAAAAGGGCGAGTTTGAATATTTGAAGCTTGATGGGTATACTTTACTTGAAAATCATAAACAACAACCATCATCGGCATTTTTTCTGACAGGTGCTCTGTAAACTTCTGCTTACGATCCCCAAAATTGCAGTGTACTGTAAATGAAAAATCCTACAAATTATCATCGGACTTATCAATACCTATGCGTTTTTTTGAATACATTACTACCGTATCACCCTCAAAAAGTGTCAGACCGCCGTTCGGAACTATAGTCTTTTCACCTCGTTTTATCATAATTATTACGGTTTGTCTTGATATGTCAAGATCCTTTATCATCTGCCCGTTCCATATATGATTTTTTCCGATTGTTACTTCTTTTAGATATATCGGCTTGTCGCCCTTAATGGAATCAGCCCCGAGTACGATTTTATCACCGGCACGTATTTTGGTATTTCCTCTCGGAATAACAGTTTCATTTTTTCTCTGAATTATTGCTATAATTATCCCCTTTGGGAGATCAAGCTCCGATATGTTTCTGCCTGCCCATTTATCACTTTTGTCAATCTGTATTTTTATAAAATGCACATCCTCCTCTGCACCGTTATCAAGGCTCTGAAGTCTTGAATATTGCTCGACAAAGCCGGCGGAAATAATACCTGTGGGTATCGCAACCATGCCGACTCCTAAGAAGGTTATACATATTCCCAAAACCTTTCCAAGGGTGGTTATCGGGTAGATATCGCCGTAGCCGACAGTAAGCAGGGTAGATGCTGCCCACCAGATACCCGAAAAGGCATTGGAAAAAACTTCCGGCTGTGCAGGATTTTCTATACTGTACATACAAAGGCTTGCACCAAGCATAAGTACAAGAATAATGAATACAGACGACATAAGCTGCTGCTTTTTTCGCATAAGAACCTCTGTTATTACGTTAAGGGAATCATAATAGGCATTTATGCGGAACAGTCTTAGAATTCTTGCAACTCTGAACATTTTAAATACCGCTGCACCTGCGGGAAAAAATGTGGGCATATAATACGGCAAAAAAGAAAGCAAATCCACAATTCCCGAAAAGGAGAAAATGTATTTAAAAACAGATCTTATTTCATTATGGTTCGGGTATAGACAATTTGCCGTATAAAGTCTAAGAAGATAGTCTACAGCAAAAAAAGCAACTGTTCCTGCTTCGATCCCGCTAAGTATATGACCGTATTCTGAACTTATACTGTTGAATGTATTAAGCACGGTTACAAGTATATTGAGAACAAGAGCGGAAATACTGATTATATCATATAATTGGTTTATTGTGTCGTCAACTACACCTACTGAAACCATTTTGAATATCCGTCGGCGGAATTTCTCATGCGGTGAAGCATGGGGATCATTTTCAGGATAATATTCATCGGGATCCATGTCGGGAGAAACTTTATTTTTTTCATTGTCAGCCATAATATCCTCCGTTGTCTGTATTTTGACAGGTAAAAGTATGAATTATATATTATTATACACAATTTTATAAAATAAGTCATTATATTTTTTTATTTCTTGTTGAACTTCGGGTAAATTTGGTATATTATATGTATGGTGCGATTTTTATCATGAAAGCATTAAGCACGGAGGTTTAGTATATGAAGGTAATTGTTGTAGGCTGCGGAAAAATAGGTTCTACAATACTGTCAAGACTTGTTGATGAAGGACATGATGTGGTTGCTGTGGATACCGATCCTCAGGTTATAGATAATCTTACAAATATTTATGACATAATGGGAGTATGCGGAAGTGGTACAGACTGTGATACATTGATGGAAGCCGGTGTTGAGAATACAGATCTTATAGTTGCCGTCACAACACTTGATGAGTTGAATATGCTTTGCTGCTTTATAGCAAAAAAAATGGGTGCAATACACACTATAGCAAGAATAAGAAAACCTGAATATAATATGAACAACATAGGTTTTCTGCGACAGCAGCTTGATTTATCAGTGTCAATAAATCCTGAACATCTTGCCGCTGAGGAGATATTCAATATACTGCGTCTGCCATATGCTGTTAAGATAGAAACCTTTTCACAGCGTAATTTTGAAATAGTCGAGATAATACTTCGTGAAGGCTCACCCCTGATAAATTCACGTCTTATGGATATAAGGAGCAAATTTAATCAGAACTTTCTTGTATGTCTGGTTCAGAGGGGTGAGAATGTATATATCCCGGACGGTAATTTTGTATTGCAAAGTGGAGATAAAATTGGACTTACGGCTTCACTGGCAGAGATGCAGAAGCTTATGCGTTCGCTTGGAGTAGAAACAAAACAGGCAAAGAAAGTGATGCTGCTTGGCGGAAGCAGAATAGCCTATTATCTTTCCCATATGCTCTCCTATGCGGGAAGCAGTGTCAAACTGATAGAAAAAGATGAAGAAAAGGCAAATTCACTTTCAAAGATTGTTTCGGCTAAGACAGTTGTAATAAACGGAGACGGTGCGCAGCAGGAGCTTCTTTTGGAGGAAGGTCTTTCTACTGCCGATGCATTTGTTTCACTTACGGGTATGGACGAGGAAAATATACTGATATCAATATTCGCTTCTGTAAGCAAGGTGCCGAAGGTAGTTGCAAAGATAAACAGGCGTGAGCTTATAGGAATGGCTGAAAAGCTTGGACTGGACAGTATAATATCTCCGAGAAAAATTGCTGCGGATGTAGTAGTCAGATATGCAAGGGCACTTGAAAACTCAAAGGGCAGTAATGTTGAGGCACTGTATAAGGTAATGGATGATAAGGCAGAGGTTCTTGAATTTAAGGTCAGCAGTGATTTCAGCGGAATAAATATTCCAATAAAGGATCTGCATATAAAGAAAAATATAATTATCGGAGGAATCATAAGAAACCGCAAGGCTGTTATCCCGTCAGGCTTTGACAGAATTGAGGCGGATGACAGGGTAATAGTTGTTGCTGCAGGAGGCAGACTTAATGATTTATCGGATATCTTACAGTAGGTTAGTCCGGTGGTGAAATGTCAAGAGGAAAATAAATAAAAATAGGTTAGTTTTTTGCCGATATCAGCAAAGGCAAAAA
>CANQLX010000102.1 GCA_947624835.1 uncultured Clostridia bacterium | reverse complement strand
ATACATCGTGCCGCTTCGGGAAACCATTGATCCCAACATATACCTATTCCTATTTTTCCGAATTTTGTATTCCACACTTTAAATCCTGTATTGCCGGGAGTAAAATAGAATTTTTCTTGATAATAATGATCATCGGGAATATGCGATTTTCTGTATATACCGAGTATTGTTCCGTCTGCGTCTATAACAGCAACGGAATTATATACTGAATTTATATTCTTTTCGTAAAAGCTTATCGGTATTACAACGTTAAGCTCACGACAAACATCCTTAAAATGATTCACGGCCGGATTATCCTCTACGCTTGTTGCAAGCTTGTAATAATCATAATTTCTTTCCTGACAGAAATACAAGTTTTCAAACAGTTCGGGAAGAAGTATTATGTTTGCTCCGTCCCCCGCCGCAATGCGGACATATTTTTCCGCATTATTTATATTTTCCCTTATATTATCGCTCATTGAAAGCTGTACGGCTGCAACCTTTATTTTTCTCATGTCAATTCCTCCTGTTTAAAAAACGGTATCTGTTGAGTTATACAATGTATATTTCCCCCGCCTATAAGTATATTTCTTGAGTTTTGCAGACCTATGACCTTCCTGTCGGGAAAAAGCGGTTTCAGAATATCAATAGCTGTACTGTCGTTTTTATCTCCGAATTGAGGTACAATTACTGCACGATTCGATATATAGAAATTTACATATGAAGCCGCAAGACGTTCGCCGGGGGTTCGTGTAGGCTCTCCGTCCATATCATCAAGTCCCATACATTCCTCTTCGGTTATATGTATCGGATCGGGAAGCGGAAGCTTGTGTACCTTTATTTTCCTGCCTTGAGCATCGGTGGAGCCTTGCAATATTTCAAGACATTCAGCTGAAATTTCGTATTGAGGATCCTTTTTATTGTCTGTCCATGCAAGAACAACCTCAGCCGGAGAGGTGAAGGCACATATATTATCAATATGCCCGTTTGTTTCATCATTATATATTCCACGTCTTAGCCATATTACCTTTTTTGCACCAAGACAGCGGCAAAGCATAATTTCAATTTCGGCTTTTGTCATATGTGGGTTTCTTCCCTTTCCGAGAAGACATTCTTCCGTTGTAAGAATTGTGCCTTCGCCGTCTGTATGTATTGAGCCGCCCTCTAATATAAAATCACGTTTATCATATGTATCAATATCAAGTAAATCACAAAGCTTTCTTGCTATTTTATTGTCCTTATCCCAAGGAAAATAAAGACCGTCAAAAAGTCCGCCCCATGCATTGAAACCCCAGTCTATTCCACGAATTGTTTTCCCGTTTGTTACAAGGGTCGGGGCAACATCCCTCGCCCAGCTATCATCACTGCTCATCTCTACAACCCGTACGTTATCCGGCAGAGTCTTGCGTGCACTGTCATAATCCTCATATCTTGCACAAACTACTACCTTTTCCGACTCGGATATTATACCGATAAGCTCGGCAAAAGCTTTCCTCGCCGCATATGCGCCGTATTGCCATGAATCTCTCCTATGCGGCCATATGAGGACACAGCCGTAATGTCGGGAATATTCTGGCGGCATAAAAAATCCATCTGTGCTCGGATCACTGTGTAAAATTCTCATATGTTACTTACTGCCGATAAAGACGGCAGATACCTCCATATTTAATTTATCAAAAACTACATAACTAATTTTACACCCAAATCAATTATATTGCAAGACGGACAAAAGAAAACTGCTGCGGAAGAACCGCAGCAGCCGAACTTATACTTTATTTATCGATCGTCAGTTGTTTTTCTTTTACGTGAGAGAACAACAGTACCAACAGCTATTGAAGCAAGAAGAACGAATATCAAAGCCGTAACAGGTGCGTTATCAGAAGTGTTTACAACCGCATTTCCGTCATCAGAACCGGATGTTTGATTATCGCCTGTACTATTGCTCGGCTCGGTGTCTGAACCGTTGCTCGGCTCAGTGCCTGAATCGTTGCTCGGCTCAGTGCCTGAATCGTTGCTCGGCTCAGTGCCTGAACCGTTGCTCGGTTCAGTACTTGATTCGTCACTCTGCTCTGTACTTGATTCATTGCCTTGTTCTGCACTCGACTCGTTGCCGGACTCTGTACCTGGCTCCCCAATGGGATCATTAACTTCTTCAAGATCTATCCAGTTTGTTCCGTCATAAACCTTCTGATCATTGTATGCCATTGTAAGGCCTGCCTGCATTGCAGCAGGAATTTGGTCGCCTTCGTTGTTATTAAAGATAACCATTATATTTGTGCAATCCTTAAGATTTTCGGGGAGCTCGTATTTATAGAGATTATCTCCGCAGTCCTCCATTGCAACACCCGGCCATTCACCGTTCTTTATGACATTGTTAGGATCACTTTCGTCATATACATAAATATTTACAGTTGACCAGCCTGTATTGGTATTGTCAAATATAACTCCGCCGCCGTTAAGCTCGGGATACTGCTTTGAAAGCTGTTTTGTATATTTGTATACAGCCTTAACGACCTTGCCGTTCTTATTTGTACCGGTGAGAGTCAGAGTAACGACTTCTCCGGAATTTGTTTGTGCACCGATACTTATAACATCGCCGTTAGTGAATGTTCCCTCATCACCTTCACTTGTTTTATATTCAGCGTTGGTTACATCCATTGCGCTGAGTTTTACCTCAAGTGTATCCGTGTTAAATACGGTGCCTGTTTCAACGGAAGCCTCAACCCTGCTTGTGAAGCTTGAATTGAAGATAACAGCAATACCGCTTTCGCCAACTGTACCTTTAATTGTATCCTCGGTTACAACAAATTCATTGCCTGTAACCTCGTCCTTATATGTTCCGGGCACAGCATAGCCGTTTCCGTTTTCTACGTTTACTTCACCGCTTCCGCTTCCGCAGACGATGACCGCACCACCGCCGTTGCGTGTGATTACCGCATTGTTGCCTGAAACTGTGTAACAATCCTCAAGTCCTGCCATTGCATTATGGAAATGGTTTACAGCAGCTATTTCGGGGCTTGTGAAGTGCAGACTTCCTCTGTCACCTATTCTGATACTGTCCCTTGCCGTTGCAGCCGGACGTGAGAAATAAAGTGCGGACGAGCCGTTCCTTGCAGCAACTACTGCATATGCACGGTCTACCTCATTCTGTGCTGCACCGTTTGAACCCTGACCCTCGGCATTTGAGTATGTATCGTGACTTTCTCCCCAAAGTACAAGTTTATCGGCACTTATTCCATCCTCGATCCAGTTTCCGGAGATTGTGGGAGCCGTTCCTCTTCTAAAGGAGGCAAGAAGAGAATCGCTGTATGTATCGTCTGTTACGGACATATAATTTGTGTATTCAGACATAAGCTCTGCTGCATTTACTCCGCCGGGGGAGGAAAGTATTTCTCCGTAATTATAAAGACCGAACTCCTCGGTTACAGCCGGCCAAAATTCGCAGTCCTCGCTCGGAAGACCTATGTGCTTTGCTGCATCCCAGCGGATACCGTCGACACCGATATCCTTAAGCTCCTTAATATATGCCTTTACTGCATCCTGAACATGAGGATCCTCGGATTTGAGATCCTGCATACCGATATCTCCGTTGATTACCTGATTACGGTCGTTATAGTTCTCTACTTCTCCGAGATCATGCCAATACTGTTCGTCCTGAAGATCCTCCTGTATATTGTCATGATCACCTGCAAGGTGGTTGGCAACAACATCGACAACAACCTTTATTCCGTATTCGTCCGCTGCCTCACAAAGTTCCTTGAGTTCCTCCTTTGTTCCCAGTCCGTTGTCCTGAACTGAGAAGCCGAGCGGCTGATAAAGCCAAAACCATGTTCCGGCATTGGCACCCATCTGTGCCGGGGAGGTCTGTATGGTCGAGAAGCCTGCTCTTGCAATATCCTCAAGCTCGTCCTTGATATCATTGTATTTCCAGTCGAAGCAATGAAGAATTGTGCCGTCCTGAATATTATCCTTAAGCTCATAGCTCTGCATTTCAGGATCTTCTGCTGCTGAAACAGCTGTCAGACTTCCAAATGCACCGGCAACAAGGGCAGCTGTAAGGGCAAGAGTAAGGGCTTTCCTGCCGTAGTGCTTTTTGTTATTCATTAATCTCACTCCTAAAAAAATTTGCATATGACTCCTCATGCAGCACAAAAGTTTTAATGCTTGCACTGCTCTCCAAGGCATACCTACAATAACATTGTAGCATTTTAGCCGCTGATTTGCAATAAATAATTTTAAACTTGATATATGTTTTTTTACTTATATATTATTTATCAGTAATTTTTTATTATATTATGATAATTTTATATGTTGGCACTTGTTTATTATTTATATTATTAAAAAAATTTTTGTATGATTAATGTATAATTGTAATGTTTTTTTGGATATTATTACAACGGATTTTTGGAAGAAAAATATCCGCAGTCACGTACTTTGGACGGCGGATATTTGCTGCTGATTTATTGTTGATTGGGATTTGAAGAAAATTTCATTTTGAGGGAATTTATTTTTGACTGATCAACCTGTTGAGTCTGATACCAGCCCTTTGCCTGCATACAGTTGTAGATCTGATCTTGAATATTAAGAGCAGTATTCAGTGACTGTGAAAAGGTCTGATGCACGTCTGAGCTTGAGGATTCGATTGCACCGTGCATATAAAGGTCGCATACACCCTTTTCAAGAAGGAGTATATTTTCCATAAGATCTCTGTCGTTCATTATTGTTCCTCCTTAAAGCAAGTTATAGAAATTCTGGAATATTGCCTTGTGCTGTTGTTCAATCTGCTGAGCAAAGCTTTTTAGCTCACTGTCCTGAATACGCTGAATTGTTTCACAGCACTGTGTCTGAAAATACTGTTCGTGTCCGAGTGCATCTTCAACATAAAGAAGCTCTTTTTCTGTCATAATAATATACCTCCTCAAATTTAAGACATGGATTTTTTCGTTGTCTTAATTTCGATATTATTATGAACGTGTTATCTGCAAAATATTCAAAAGTGTAATTTTTTTATTTAAAATATATGGAAAAAAATTTATATTTTTACTATCCGCTCGGATTTTTAAATCGTCTATATTGTATAGGGATGTTTGTAAATTACATATTTATCCCTGAGAATTTATTTTGAACGGAGGAATATTATGAAAAAATCAAAGAAGAGCATGAAAAAAATCTGTGCGGTTTCTCTTGCCGCTCTTATGCTCGGCGGCAGTGCTGTTACAGTTTTTCCGGAGGTGGCAGACAGTGGGATTGTGGCAAGTGCGGCGAGTGCCGGAACGACTGCTGACGGTCTTGTGTGGAAAGAAAATGAAGACGGTGGGGTAACAATTACAGACTACACAGGCAAAGGCGGAGATGTTTTTATTCCTGATAAGATTGACGGGAAGGCTGTTACGAGGATAGGCGAATGGATGTTTGATTATTTTGCAAAGTTGACAAGTATCAATGTGAGTGCGGATAATAAATATTACAGCAGTAAAAACGGAGTTTTATTTAATAAGAACCAAACGGAATTGATACGTTATCCGGCAGGAATTAAAGGAAAATATAGTATTCCAAATTGTGTAAGAAAAATAGGCGACCGGGCATTTGCATTTTGCTCAGGCTTGGAGGCTGTCACAATTGTTCCAAATAGTGTAATGAGTATCGGAATTCATGCTTTTAATGGCTGTCCATTAAAAAGCATAACTATCCCCGAAGGTGTTACAACAATAGATGATATGGCTTTTTGGAATTGTTATGATTTAAAGAGTGCAATTATATCAAGTAGTGTTACTGATATTGGACCTCATGCATTTGGTGGTACAGGAGCTGAGTCGTTTAGATTGGATTATCTAATTTATGGTTACGAGGGAACAGTTGCCGAAACTTATGCAAATACAAATTCAAGTTCGCTTTACAACTACACATTTGTTCCCATAGGAAACATTACTCTGAGTGATAATTTAACGAATATAAACGTAAACGGCGATTTCCCCGAAAGCAGTATTCTGAATGTTCAAAAAATAGACAATATTAATTTACAGGAGGGCCCTGTTAGTGCAGCATATAATATTACAGTTGTTGATGAGAAAGAATTGGTCGAACAGCCACCTGTAAGCGATATAACAATCTCAATACCTTTTGATAAAAAGAATTGTAAGATAGTCCGATTGAATGATGATGGAACAACCGAGGAAATAGAAACCAACTATGATGGGGAAAATATTACGTTTTGCACCAATCGTCTCGGAAAATATGCAATAGTTCCCGATATAGCGGTTGAAGAGCCGAGTGAGGAGCCGAGTGGAGAACCAAGCGAGGAGCCAAGCGAAGAACCGAGTGAAGAGCCGAGCGAGGAGCCAAGTGAAGAACCAAGCGTGGAGCCGAGCGTAGAGCCAAGCGAAGAACCGAGTGAGGAACCGAGCGAAGAGCCGAGTGAAGAGCCAAGCAAGGAACCGAGTGAAGAACCGAGTGAGGAGCCAAGCGAGGGAACAACTGATGAAGGTCTTGAGTGGGAAGAAAATGAGGACGGCGGTGTGACAATTACAGATTATACCGGAAACGGCGGAGAGGTTGTTATACCTTCTGAAATTGACGGGAAGTCGGTTACATCAATAGGCAGTTGGGCGTTTTCCGGTTGCACAGGAATGACAAACATAACAATACCCGACAGTGTTACAGA
>CANQLX010000101.1 GCA_947624835.1 uncultured Clostridia bacterium | reverse complement strand
AATATGTCGCAAAATACAATAAGCAGATACGAAAACGAGGAAAGAGAAGCCGGTTACGCAACACTTATAGCTATTGCGGACTATTTTAATGTTTCTGTAGATTATCTGCTCGGAAGAACAGAAAACCCGAAATTGAATGAGTAGGTGACAGTTTCATTCAGACGTATTATAAATTCAAAGGATATCAGTAAAAACCGACGGTCAGCGGGTTTGTTTTCGCTGACCGTCGGTTTTATAAATACAATTTTTGGCATAAGCATCGGAGCTACTGCAAATTGAAATCGGCGTTGTGGGATTTTCCACTGGCAATTCACATTCTGCTCTGTCTGCTTTGGTTGGTAAGTTTAAGAACCTCATGTGGCGGCTGTGTCTGCGTGAGTCTGTATCTCTATGAACACTGTGGCTTCATAAGCTACGGTACGAGCTTACTGTGCCGAATATATTAATTATGAACATACATTGCCGTCATTTCATCCTTTTTCCGCATTTTCTGCAGAATAATGCATCTTCGGGATTTGTGGCTTTACATATGAGGCAGATATTCTCTTTGGGCAGGGAGTTTTTTGTAAATTCTAACGGTATCGGTTCTGTGCTTGTATTTTCTGTGGTCCAATGACGGACAACTTTGGGCTTAGGAGGAGCAGGGGGTGTATTTTCGGGAGAGGTTAAATCCTGATTGGTATTCTCTGTATTACGTTGACCATCGGGTTCAGATTGTCGGGATTTATATGTCGAATTTCTTTTATTAGACTTGTCAGGATTTTTCCTATTTGGAATAACATCTTCATACTCCTGAGATGTGCCGCAGGTACAGGTTGTAATATATTTCGGCATGATAGTTCCGCAACTCGGACATATCCATTCTTCTTGACTTGGGGTAATTTTTTTGTGATTTTGTGTGCCGTACCGCATTGCCGTGTTGCTTCGGTCTGTGTCAGTATTTATGGGGCGATCTTTTGATAATAGTAAATCTAACTTTCTATTTATTTTTTCGATATTTTCATTTTTATACAGATTATTTGAAACAATTTCTGACAAGGTACTTAAGACCATTGAAAAAATATAAAAAATATACAGATCTAAAAGAGCTATAAGTATGATAGTTACACCTTTTTCAAAATCAAGACTGTTTAATCTGTAGTAAAAGTCAAATAGCTTTACTGCCAGTCCGATAGCGGATAAAACTCCTATTACCAATACGACAGTACTTGCAGTTTTAAGACTGTATGCTGTATTCTTATTCACAATAAATCACCTCAAAATACACATAAGATATTTTAATTATATCCCATAGATTTTATGCTGTCAAGAAAAATTTTACTTTTGATAAAATGATATTCTGTTTTGACGATTTGTGAATGTAACATTGAATATTTTATCTGACGGTTTTAAATCAGTTTATTTTATTTGACTGTCTGAGGAGCAGACTGTATACATATATCATTGTTTTTTCTGCTATGGAATTTATTTTGCCGTATCCCAATGCTGTGACAATGCAATATATAAGCAGAGCAAGAACAATATGGAACCTCTGTTGAAAAGGTTGAAAAATTGACCATTACCGTCCGCTTTTTCGGCAAAAATATAAGTGCTGTCAGTAGGTGTGTTATTATAATACCTGTAATTGAATCCGCTATTATCATATAATGTTGTTCTTTGGAGGATTTGCTGAGTTTCCTTATTTCTAAAATCATTATATTTATCTGGGGAATTTCAGAATGTCTGCCCTTATGGTTTTTCGTCATATAATTATTAAAAATAATAAGGATAAACAATAAAATTTTATTTTTAATTTATGTTGTTTTTATATGCGATTTGCATTATAATAGTACCTGTATGACAGTCGGAAAAATGTGCCAATTGCATACAAAAAAATAATTGAGTGAGGTAAATTGATGAATTGGACGGAAATAGTCGTAACCGTTCCTGCAAGTGATATTGAGACTGCGGGAAATATCGCACAGATGACAGTCCCTTACGGAATATATATCGAGGATTATTCAACCCTTGAAGAAGAGGTATTGGAAATTGCTAATATAGACCTTATAGATGAGGAGCTTTTGCAAAAGGACAGAAGCCACGGAAAAATACACATATATATAAGCCCGGAGCAAAATCCGTCAGAGGCTGTTTCATATATAAAGGAAAGACTTGAGGCACAGAATATCCGGTATGAAATAGATATGGGCAGCTGTGACGTGGAAAGCTGTCTTGAAAGTTGGAAAAAGTATTTCGCTCCAATAAATGTCGGGGAGAAAATTCTTATCCGTCCAGTATGGCGTGACGATTATGATGCCAAAGGTAGGATTGTCCTTAATCTTGAACCGGGTCTTGCATTCGGAACAGGTACACACGAAACAACAAGATTATGTCTCGAGGCTCTTGAAAAGCATATAAAGGGCGGAGAAAAAATGCTTGATGTCGGCTGCGGGAGCGGTATACTTTCGGTAGCAGGTTTGCTTCTCGGTGCAAAAAGTGCAGTCGGAATTGATATTGACGAAATGGCTGTCAAAGCTTCAAAGGAAAATGCGGAATTAAATAATGTTCAAAACAGATATACAGGTACAAGAGGAAATCTTGCCGATAAGGCTGATGGTAAATATGATATAATTACAGCAAATATAGTGGCTGATGCTATAATTACTCTTTCGGTGGATATAGAAAAGCTTATGGATGAGAATACCGTATATATAATGAGCGGGATTATTGACGTAAGGCTTGATGATGTCCTTTCCTCATTACCGGAGAGTATTTCTGTGGTTGAACAGTATGAGGAAAAGGGCTGGTATTGCCTTGTTGCAAAGAAGCAGGCTTGACATTATAAATATAATTTTGGAGGTTTTATTATGAAAAAGAAAAAAGATATTTCAGGTTTGATTTTTTCGGCATTTTTGGTTATTGCATTTGTTGTCTGTTCTTATTTTTTCATTGGTCTTATAAACAGTGCGACAAATATTGACGATACGGTCAGAAAGCTTCTTACATTGACGGTTTTTGTTGTATTCGGTTTGGTGCTTTTCTATGCAACAAGAGTCGGCGACGGAAAGCAAATAAAAAGATTTTCGCTTGCAACCCTGCTGTTGCTTGATTTGCCGGCTTTGTACATAATCCTTGCAGGTGTGGCTAAGGGAATACCTTTCCCGTTTGATACAGAGAGCAGTACCGAAATGATACAGCTTGCTGCTGTGGCACTCGGCTACGGTGTTCCCTATACATTTCTAAGCGGATATGAGATTGACATACCGGATGACAGCAGTACCGAAAACGAAGAAGAAGGGGCTTCGGAATCGGATGACGAGGATACAAAGAATATAGATGATGAAGATATATCTGATAGTGAGGAAACACCCGAAAACGACAGTATATCTGAAACAGAGAATGTATCCGAAAGCTATGACGAACCGGACAGCGGGCACGATGGTGATATGGAATAAACCGGCTGGCTGTTGGGATATAATAATTTTATACTGAAAGCAAGAGGTGTTTATTATGGCAGAAAATAATATTCCTGAGGAGGAATGTACGTATGACTGCGGCTCATGCTCGGCAGACTGTTCCTCGAGAAAAGAAAATCAGAATATGTATGAGGAGCTTGCTCCGGGAAGCTCCGTTAAAAAAATCATAGGAGTTGTAAGCGGAAAGGGAGGAGTAGGAAAATCCATTGTTACCTCGCTTATGGCTGTTATGTTCAGCAGAAAGGGTTACAGGACAGCCATACTTGATGCGGATATCACAGGTCCGTCAATTCCGAAGGCATTCGGAATAAAGGAAAATATAAGAGGCACTGAGGACGGAATGATTCCCGTAAAGACCCACGGCGGGATTGAGGTAATATCGGTAAATCTCCTGCTTGAAAGTGATACCGATCCTGTTTTGTGGAGAGGTCCTATACTTGCGGGAACGGTTAAGCAGTTTTACAGTAATGTAATTTGGGATGATATTGACTATATGTTTGTTGATATGCCGCCGGGAACGGGTGATGTTCCGCTGACTGTATTCCAATCAATTCCTCTTGACGGAATAATAATAGTTACATCACCGCAGGAGCTTGTATCCATGATAGTGGAAAAGGCAATAAAAATGGCTCAGCTTATGAATATTCCAATACTTGGAGTAGTCGAAAACATGAGCTATTTTGAATGTCCCGACTGCAAAAAGAGGTATTTTCCGTTTGGAGAAAGCAAGCTTGATGGGGTTGCCGAGCAGTATGGGGTGGATATACTTGCACGTCTGCCGATAGATCCCGACAGTGCAAAGGCTTGCGATGAGGGAAAAATCGAGAGTATAATCAACGAAGCAGCAGCTTCCGCTGCGAATAAGCTTGAGGAGAAGCTTAAATGATTGCGTGAGCATCCGTATAGAAATTTATATACGGGTGCTTTTGGCATATGTTGGTTGCACATATCAATAAAATATGCTAAAATTATGTATATAAAACTTATTGAAAGAGGCTGAAATTAATGGAATATGTATTTTCCGACAAGGTACAGACCCTTAAGCCATCAGCTATAAGGGAAATATTTAAATATGCCGCAGATCCGACAGTTGTTTCCCTATCTGCGGGAAATCCCGCACCCGAAGCATTTCCCGCTAAGGAGATAGCCGATATATCCGATAAAATACTCAGGGAAGACCCCATTGCAGCACTTCAGTACAGCGTGACAGAGGGATATCCCCCACTCCGCCGTGCAGTGTGGGAGTATATGCAGAAAAAATATAATGTCGGTACGGACTCTGACGATATACTTATAACCTCGGGCGCACAGCAGATAATGGAGCTTTTTACAAAATCCGTATGTAATGAGGGAGATGTCGTTGTGTGTGAGGCTCCAAGTTTTATAGGTTCTCTTAACTCTTTCCGTTCATTCAACTGCCGTCTCTGCGGTATTCCTATGGAAAGTGACGGAATGAATATCGAACTTCTTGAAAAAGCACTTAAGACCGAAAAGAATATTCGGTTTATATACATTATTGCCAATTTTCAGAATCCGTCGGGCATTACGACAAGCTTTGAAAAACGTAAGGCTATATATGAGCTTGCAAGGAAATATAATGTAATGATACTTGAGGATAACCCGTACGGAGAGCTAAGGATAAGCGGAGAGAATGTTCCGTGCATAAAATCACTCGATAAGGACGGAATAGTCGTCTATGCCGGTTCGTTCTCAAAAGTTCTGTCGCCCGGAATGCGTATCGGCTTTGCCATTGCTCCAAAGCCTGTTTTGCAAAAGATGATAGTATGCAAGCAGGGAGAGGATGTTCATACAAATTCATGGGCCCAGATGGTCGCACATAGATTTATGACGGAATATGATTTTGAAGCACACCTCGAAAAGCTTCGTGGGATATACAGAAAAAAAGCAAATTTCTGTATGGATTTGCTTGACAGATACCTCGTTCCGACAGGCATAACATATGAAAAAATACAGGGCGGTTTGTTTATATGGTGTAGGCTTCCCGAAAAAACGAAAATATCAATGTCTGAATTTTGTGCAAAAGCTGTTTTGAATAAGGTATGCGTTGTTCCGGGAAATGCTTTTCTGACAGATGAAAGTGAGCAAAGCAGTTCGTTCAGGATAAACTTCTCGACTCCGACAGACGAACAGCTTGAAAAAGGAATAAGAATATTGGGGAAATTGGCCGGGGAGGTATTATAATATGTCAGAGGAAATAAAGGAAACACAGGCGACCGAAAGGAAAAAGAGGATTTTCAGTGCTATACAGCCGAGCGGGACAATTACGCTCGGAAATTATCTCGGTGCACTCCGCAACTGGGTGAATTTGCAGGACAGTTACGACTGTATTTTTGCCGTTGCGGACCTCCATGCCATTACAGTAAGGCAGGATCCTAAAATATTCAAGAAAAATATACTTGAAGCATATGCACTTCTGCTTGCCTGCGGAATAGATACGGACAAAAGTATGTTTTTTGTACAGAGCCATGTTCATACTCATGCGGAGCTTGCGTGGATCCTTAATTGTTATACACAGTTCGGTGAGCTTTCGAGAATGACACAATTCAAGGATAAATCACAAAAGCACGCCGATAATGTTAATGCGGGACTTTTTACATACCCGTCACTTATGGCAGCGGATATTCTGCTTTATCAGGCAGATCTCGTTCCGGTGGGAGAGGACCAAAGACAGCACCTTGAATTGTCAAGAAATATTGCCGAAAGATTTAACGGATTATACGGAAAAACCTTTACCGTTCCGGAACCGTATATCGGAAGGGTCGGGGCAAGGGTAATGTCGTTGCAGAATCCGATAAAGAAGATGTCAAAGTCCGATGAAAATGCAAATGCATGGGTAGCTGTGCTTGATAAGCCCGAAACAGTTATGAAGAAATTTAAGCGTGCTGTGACTGACAGTGACGCAAGGATTTGTATTGGAGAGGGTAAGGACGGAATCAATAACCTTATAGGAATAATGAGTGCTGTTACGGGAAAAACATCCGATGAAATTACGGCAGAATATGATGGTAAGGGCTACGGCGATTTCAAGACAGCGGTTGGGGAAGCTGTCATTGAGGAGCTTCGTCCCATACAGGAAAGGTTTGCAAAATATATTAAGGACAAGGCATACCTTGAAGAACAATATCGTAAGGGTGCGGAATTTGCACTGAAAATTTCTCAAAGAACACTTGATAAGGCAATGAAGAAGATAGGTTATCTGCCAAAATAGT
>CANQLX010000100.1 GCA_947624835.1 uncultured Clostridia bacterium | reverse complement strand
AATAATTTTAAGAAATTTTTTAAAAAAGTATTGACAAAACCGGTAAGATGTATTAAACTGAATTACAGTTAGATAGATTGAACCTATCTGACTTATATTTTAAATAATGGATTAGATGGATTTAACCCTAAAAAAGTGTAAGGTGAGGAAAAAATGAGTCTTGTTATTGTCGGCGGGAATGAATGTATGATAAGGGAATATATGGAGCTTTGCAAAATGTATAATTGTCAGGCAAAGGTGTATCCTAAAATGAGCAGAGGTTTGCAGAATTTAGGCAGTCCGGATCTGCTTGTGCTTTTTACGGATACTGTTTCCCATAAAATGGTAAAATGTGCGCTTGATAATGTTAAAAATCTTGATATACCGATCGCACGTTCACATAAAAGTTCTAAATCCGCACTTAAAAATATACTTGAGCAATATATGAGAAATAAAAATATCTAACAGGCTTACCGCAGATTGTTTTGAGTTCTCATTACTTTCCGAAACACAGAATGATTTGCGGAAAACGAGCAGATGCAGACAGTGACACAGAAGCACTGTTTTACGGAGGTAAGGTAATGTATGATGAATTATTCGTCCGACACTGTTCCCCTACTATTCTTAGAATGAAAACAGGAAATATGTTTACCTGTCGGTTTGAAAGTGAAAAATCCGAGAGGGATTATATAAAAGGTTTGAATAAACGACTTGTTTCAAAAGGGATAAGGGTTATACCTTTGAGAAGGCATAACGGAAGCACACTTATATATGCATACAGACCCTCCCTTTTAAAAAAGGATCTTAAAGACGTACAGGCTCACAGTCTGCTTGAACAGTTAGGCTATTCCTGTGACAGCATAAACAAGTGTATTGTCAGACTTATACAAAGGCTGCGGTCAGGCAAGGATTTTCCGCATGAAATAGGTTTATTTCTGGGATATCCGCCTGAGGACGTGTGCGGATTTATAAAAAACAGGGCGGGGTGCTGTAAATGTGAAGGCTGTTGGAAGGTTTACGGAGATGAGGTAAGGGCAAAGCATATCTTTGAAAAATATAAAAAATGCACAGAGCTTTGCTGTTCTCTGACAGAAAAGGGTTTTACGGTAGATATGCTTGCCGTGTCATATTGACATGGCTGACATAAAATTATATTCTGAAAGGATTGTTGTAAATGAGTAAAATTGCAGTTGTATATTGGAGCGGCACAGGCAACACAGAGGCTATGGCACAGGCTGTTGTAAAGGGTGCAGGTGACAAGGGTGCGGAGGTTAATCTTTTTACCTCTGCCGACTTTAGTGCAGATATGCTTGATGAGTATGATGCTGTAGCCTTCGGCTGTCCGGCTATGGGTGCAGAGGAGCTTGAGGATTCCGAATTTCAGCCTATGTTTGATTCACTGACCGATAAGCTTCCCGGCAAAAAGATTGCCTTGTTCGGTTCATACGGATGGGGTGACGGAGAATGGATGCGTATATGGGAGGAAAACTGTAAAAATGCAGGAGCGGAGCTTACATCAGAAAGTCTTATCATAAATGAAACTCCCGATGATGAGGGACTTGCCAAGTGTGAGGAGCTTGGAGCTTCGCTTCTCTGATGTATAGCCGCCATTCCCGTAATTTGCGTTTTCGCTTGCAGTCGTTACAAATTGATTACTTTAAAAAACAAGAATATAAGGTGCTGTTGATGAAGCCGACAAAACCTCATCGACAGCATTATTTTATCACCCTTACTTCCTTTATCCCCAACTCCGAAAGTTTTTCCGCAATTTCCATGCTTATTATCTCCCCCGGCATGATAAGCGGTATTCCCGGAGGACACGGACAAGCTGTATTTGCCGCAATTCTTCCAATGGATTCCTCTGTACTTACCGTTTCCGACATGGAAAGCATTGCTTCCCTTACAGATAATTTTTTTATCGGATTTTCCGCAAAAATTTTTTTTGATTCTATACAATTTCTTATCGGAAGTTCCTTTATTGCCCTTTCAAGCCTTTCAAAATCTTGATCACTGTTAAACGGAGTACATATAAATACTGCATTTTCTCCGTCACAAAATTCACAATCTATCCCATGTTCTTCAAAATATCTCACCTGCTCTTCTCCGAAAAGACCTACTGATGCGGTGTTCAGTGTAATTCTCAAAGGATCACATAAACCCCTTGGTTGTCTTATTCCTCTGCTTTCCGCCAGAAACTTCAACACCTTAACCCTTTTCTCACATTCGGCATATGCCTTTTTTCCCTCACCAAACATATAATCAACACATAAATCTATTGAACTCATTATAATATAAGAGGGACTTGTTGAACCGAAAAGCGACATCGCCTCTTTTGCATTTTTTGCAAGTGCAGGATTTGCTATATTAAGCAAAGCCCCTCCCGTAAGGACAGGCAAAGTTTTATGAAGTGAGCAGGCTGACATATCCGCTCCATTGGAAATAGGATGCATATTATCCCTCATAAACGCAAGATGTGAGCCGTGTGCGTTATCCACAAGCAGAACCACACCGTGCCTATGACATATTTCCGAAATTGCCGGAATATCGCTAATTTCACCGTAATAGCTCGGCGAGGTTATATAGCAGGCTGTTATATCTCTGTGATTGCTTAACATCTCCTCAACCTCTTTCGGAGAAATTCTCCCTGTAAAACCATCCCCCCCGTCAGGTGAAATCCATACAGGCTCCATTCCTAAAAGTGCAATGGCATTTACCGCACTTCTATGTGCATTTCTTGCACACAAGAGCTTTTTTCCCCTTTCGGAAGCAATATTAAGCATTGCCTGTATCGCAAGGGAACATCCTCCCGCAGATATCAGGCTTCTGCTTGCACCGAAAAGCTCTGCCGCACGTATTTCGGTTTCCAAAATAACATCATTTGCCTCATATAGTGTGTCTGTGTCGGGTAATTCGGTATAATCAAGGGAAATTATACCTCCGTCAAAAAATCCGCTGCACTTATGCCCCGGTGTATGAAATGATGACCTGTTAAGCCTATTATGTTCTGTCAGTCTGTTATAAAGCGGTGTTTTTCCTGTCATTATCATGTTTCCTTTCGGATGATTTCCATAATATTCTACCATTATAATCATAATCAGGCAAGCGGTTTTTTATTTAACAATTTTTTGTATATACCATTTTTCTGCCGTTGCATTATTCTGTCCGCTAATGTATAATAGTATTGCTGTCTATAATTTAATCAATTCGGAATAGGAGAAAATACTATGACATATAATGAAGCGGTGGAAAAAATTAATTCTCTTCTTGTTTTCGGCAGCAAGCCGGGGCTTGAGCGTATAGGAGAATTTGTTGAGAGAACAGGCTCGCCGGATAAAAAGCTTAAATTCGTCCACGTCGCAGGAACAAACGGAAAGGGCAGTACCTGCTCATTTATTGCCTCTGTGCTGACAAGCTCGGGATATAAGACAGGACTGTTCATCTCCCCCTATGTTCTTGATTTCCGTGAAAGGTTTATGATAGACGGAGAAATGATTCCTCCCGAAATACTTGCGGATATTGTTGAAGAGCTTTTCCCTCTTGCGGAGCAAATGAAAAAAGAAGGCAAAATCATTACCGAATTTGAATTTGTTCTTGCTGTTGCACTTGTATGGTATGCCCGTGAAAACTGTGATATTGTTGTGCTTGAAACGGGACTCGGAGGACGCTTTGACGCAACCAATATTATAGATACTCCCCTTGCCTCCGTTATAACATCAATCTCACTTGACCATACAAAAATCCTCGGTGATACCTACGCAAAAATTGCCTTTGAAAAATGCGGAATTATAAAACCCGGCGGAATAACCGTTGCATACGGATGTCAGAAGGACGAGGCTATGGAGGTTATACGCAAAACAGCTGCGGAAAGAAATAATAAGCTGATAATTGCAGATTCCGATAAGGCGGAAATAATTTCATCTGATATTGAGGGTACAGTATTCAACTATGTGCTCGATAATAAGCCATTGCAGATAAAAATACGTCTTTTGGGAGAACATCAGGTAAGAAATGCAATTACCGCTCTTTGCACCGTAAGTCAACTGAGAAAGCAGGGCTGTAATATACCCGACTCCGCAGTAATTACAGGCTTTGAGAATGTAAGCTTTCCGGCACGGCTGGAGCTTTTGAGTAATTCTCCGCTCGTATTTCTTGATGGGGCACATAATCCCGGAGGGGCAAGTGCTCTCTCGGATGCCATTGACAAATATCTGAAGGATAAACGCAAGATAGGGATTGCCGGTATGCTTGCGGACAAGGATATTGAAAACTCATTGTTAGTTCTTTTGCCTAAATTTGAGGAAATCGTTGCAGTCGCTCCGAATAATCCGAGAAAAATGTCACCCGGAGAATTAGCAGAGATTGTAAAAAAATACTGCCCGTGTGTCACGACTTCGGATAACCTGAAAGAAGCTTATGCCTATGCATTATCAAAGGCAGGCAGTGAGGATGCGGTTATTATATTCGGCTCACTTTATCTTGCATCGGATATGAGGAAAATTATACTGTCACAAAAGTAAACTCTGTCCAATATTCGCTTATTTCCGCAGGTATAATATGATATACTGAGTATTGAAAAAAACTCTGTTTTGTAAGGAGGAAATTGATGACGATAACCACAACAAAATCATGGAAAAATTATATGACTCTATGCAGAACTCTTGACAGGAATGATATAAAATATAAACGTGAAGATGAAAAGCTCTGTGTGATTTGCAGGGTCGGAGGAAATGAAATCGAACTCAGCTTCAGATTTACGTTCAATCCGTCCAAAATGCTTATTACCCTATATTCACCTTTGCCCATTGAACTTGATAATAAAAAAGCTGCCGGCATGGCACTTGCCGTATGTATGATTAACAGTACCCTTGAGGACGGTTCATTTTGTATGGATCTGAAAAATAATCTTCTGTATTTTAAAATGACATCAAGCTTTTATGAAACACAGATCCATGATACTATTTTCGAGTATATGCTTTCCGCTTCTGCCGATATAATTGATGAATATTATCCCAAGCTTAAGATGCTTGCCGGAAGTGAGGAAATTTACGGAGAAAACTGAATATGGATTTGACATGAGCTGCCGCATTTATCCCCTTCCGTGGAGGTGCTGCAGCTCTGTTTTTTTATTTATTATTGAAATTTCACCATTCAGCAAGTAATATACATTTGATATACTGCATATAAATTACCAATTAAAAGGCGGTGGTTTATTTGTATATTATTTTCGGCAAAAAAACTATTGCCGCTGTATTGTCAGCGGTCGTTCTTATGGCAGCGGTTATAGTATCGGGGAGCGGCATATATCATAATGCCTCGTATGAGGCGGCTGCAGATGTAAACTGGGGACTTAGCTTCCAAACGGAAGGCGCCGCTCCTACGGGAAATGCTTCGGCAGCTCAGCTTAAGAAGTATAATGCCTATTATGTGGGCGATACATCAAAGAAAAAAATTTACCTTACATTCGACGCCGGATATGAAAACGGTTATACGGAGCATATTCTTGATGTACTTAAAAAGCACAATGCAAAAGCAACATTCTTTCTGGTAGGTAATTTTATGGAAACCTCACCCGAAATTGTAAAACGTATGGTTGCGGAAGGGCACACCGTGGGAAACCATACTTATACACACCCCGATATGTCACAGATATTGGATAAGACTGCATTTGAAAATGAATTGACAAAGCTCGAAAAGCTGTATAAGGAAACCACAGGCAAAGAAATGAAAAAACTCTACCGTCCTCCACAGGGAAAATACAGCGAGAGCAATCTAAAAATGGCACAGGAACTCGGTTATACCACGGTATTCTGGAGCCTTGCATATGTTGACTGGTATAATGATGACCAGCCTACAGAGGATGAGGCCATGGATAAGCTGATACCGAGAATACACAACGGAGCAGTTGTTCTTCTTCACAGTACCTCAAAAACCAATTCGGAGATTCTTGATAAGCTACTTTCAAAATGGGAGAATATGGGCTACAGCTTCGGAGATATTTCCGATATTTCAAAATAAAATGCTCCATGATATGGCAATAGCCGCCAAAATCAGAGTTTTTTCGGCAAAAGTCTTGACTAATATAAGGATTAAATTTATAATATTAACAAGTGTTAATATAGCAGCGAGGAAATGTTCACAACTAAAGTTTGAAGCGATTTTTCCGTGTTAGGTGAACATTCCCCGTTTATTCGGGGCTGAATCTCCTGCCGGCTCTTTTTATGTAAGAGTGGATATTTTAACATAAAATATACAGACTGGAGGATTTACAATGATAAGATGTAAAAAATGCGGTATGTTGTTAAGAGATGATGCAAAATTTTGCCCATCCTGCGGCACTAAGATTGAAGCCGGTGAGTCATCTGCCGATACTGTAACGGACAGCAGTGCAAAAAAATGCCCCGATTGCGGTGCAGATTTGAGGTCCGATGCTAAATTCTGCCCGGTATGCGGAAAAAATCTTTCCGATACAACAGCCCCGAAAACGGCACAGGCTGCACCTGTTGTTAATGAACAGCCTGCACCTCAGAATACCACCGGCTCCTCGGAGAATAAATGCCCCGACTGCGGTACGGCTCTGAAGCCCGATGCTAAATTCTGCCCGGTGTGCGGAAAAAATCTTTCCGACACAACAGCACCGAAAACGGCACAGGCTGCACCTGTTGTTAATGAACAGCCTGCACCTCAGAATACCACCGGCTCCTCGGAGAATAA
>CANQLX010000099.1 GCA_947624835.1 uncultured Clostridia bacterium | reverse complement strand
TCAGCTTTTCGGCAATTTAAACCCACGGTGGAGCAACCCCGGCGAATGCCGGGATTGACAGCGGCGGCACGCCGCCTATTGTTCACGCATTAGGTACATGGAGTCGGAATCTATCATCTCCAGCATTATGTTGACAAGATACGGGTCAAGCTGGGTACGCTTGGATTTTTCCATTTCTTCACGTACAACCATTTGGGGGAGAATGTCACGATAACTTCTTTTGGATGACATAGCGTCATAACAATCCGCTACCGCAATGATACGTGCTTCAAGAGGTATCTCGTCGCCTTTCAGATTGTCCGGATATCCTTTTCCGTCGTAACGCTCATGGTGCCACCTTGCACCAAAATAAAGATTGGGCATCTCTGTTATATTTTTAAGTATCTCAGCACCGATTTTTGTATGTGACTTTATAACATTAAACTCCTCATCGCTAAGATCTCCTGTTTTGTTTATTATATGATCGGGTATTCCGATTTTTCCGATATCATGCAAAAGCCCCATATAATATATACGCCTCTGAAATTCGGAATCCTTGTTAAGACGCTTTGAGATTTCTCTCGAATAGTCTGCAACCCTCTGTGAGTGACCTTTGGTATAGGAATCCTTTGCATCGACAGTTTGAGCAAGAGCAGTTACCATTTGCAGTGTAAAACGCTCAGACATCTGCATTTTTTCCATGTGTTTCTCCACTATCTCATCTCTATAGGTTTCGGATTGGAAAAACATATAATAAAATATGAGCGAAAGTACTATTGTGTATCTGAAAACAGCATAGCTTCCAAAAAATGACTCTGCCAGTATTCCTATAACAAGAATAAGAGAAATTTCCGTGCATATGGTTCTTTCGAATTTATGTTTTTTGGTTGAGTCCGAAAAGGATACCATGACAATAGTCGTAAGATATATAACCATTACGATATTGGTTGTCCATCCGAAAATTCCTCTGTGAAAGCCCCCGGAGCTGTCGTAATAAAATACAGCAGGAACAAAGAAAGCGGAAAAGGAAGTGCAGACATTAACAATAAACGGTATAAGAAGGGGAATTTTTACTTTAAGCTTGCTTTCATTCCTTATTATAAGTGACATAAGAAAATACAGCAAAAGCGGTCTTATCGAGTATCCTACGGCTGTGACCAAGGTAAGAACATAGTTATTCGCATCAACTGATGAAAGTATCATCTCAATATTATATATAAAAAGTTCAAAAAGGGTCAATGCTGAGAGAATATAAAATGTTTTGCGTATGTTGCTGTCAAGATATGAATTTCTCCAAAGAAAAATAGTAAGAAAGGCTATACCTATTATTGGGAAGTAGTTTATTGTAAAATAATCGTATTCCATATTTATGCCTCCCTCGTATATCTGTTGATTTCAGCTTATATTATAACATATTATTAAAGAAATTTTAACATTTATTTAAAAAAATTTTATTATTTGTATGAATGTATTAATAAATCAGAAATTGTTCTGATAATATGAATAAAATAATCAACAGATTGCAATGTTCTGGTTATACAAATAATTGGTAGAAGTCATATAATAAATTTTGTATAATTAAACCAAATAATACAAACAGTGAGTTTTTATGGGACTTTATGATTCATTATTAAAATCTTCCATAGTCAAGGCTGTGGACAGTATAACTGACAGTGCAGCAGAAAAAATATTCGGAAATAATAATCAATCTAATCCAACACAGCAGCAGACCGTTCAGTCGATACAGGTAAACAGACCGGATTTGTCAAAACACTGGTAGTAAATCACCCGAGAATTTTGCAAAAAGTCGGATTCGACCGCAGGAGCGGTATTCCCGAAAAAATGGCAGCGAACACTACATAGTATACAGATATGCCACTCTTATTGACAACAGAAATGAGGATACAATAAGGAACATTATGTTTATAATTCCCGGCGGCTGCAGCACCGGCCTGAGAACAAAAGCGATAAAATCATTTGAATTGCTTGCAGCTACTTTAAAGATTGAATTCAAAGTGGTGCCGTAAACTGTAAATCATAACAACCGATTTTTTAAGCTGTCATAATGATTGTATTCAATATGACAGCTTTATTTTGTCCTGATATGAAAAAATGGCTGTATTTCCTCATCATAGGAAATACAGCCGTCTAAAAACGTGACCCGGACGGGAATCGAACCCGTGTTACCGCCGTGAAAGGGCGGTGTCTTAGCCGCTTGACCACCGGGCCGGATTAGTAGCGGTAGTGGGATTTGAACCTACGACACTCCGGGTATGAACCGAATGCTCTAGCCAACTGAGCTATACCGCCAAATTTTACCGCTGCGATAATCAGCTTTATTATTATAATACAGATAAGTTACTTTGTCAAGCAAAAAATAAATTATTAAAAAAAATATTTATACGGATTGTATTATAATTTGATAATATACTTGTAGAATAATCAAATTTTCAATATAAATATTTTTACATTTTGTAATATAGCCCGATTATTTTAATTCATAATAGGAATTACACATTTTCAACATCGAAATGTTGAAAATGTTGAAAACTTATCCACTCGCTTGTTGAGACATTATATATTGTTAAAATTGAAAAAAAGGTCGATTAATATACAATATATAGAGTTTTTAAAAAAGTCAAGGCATATTTTTCTGTAATATCTTTCCCCAAAAATACGTATAGTAGAACTTTTTTAACACTTTCAACTTTCTGATGTTGAAAACCTTGTTTTTTAACAATTACTATCTGTAAAAAATTCTTCTTTCAGAATTGACAGCCTGTCCAAATCATAGTATACTCCATCTTTGAGAAGCTCATTCCTAAGTGTACCCTCATATTTCATGCCTAATTTTTCCATAACACGCCTTGAGGCAGGGTTGTTACTCATGCAAATACCTGTGACCTTTTCAAAATCCATAAATTCAAAGGCAAGGTGGAGCATTTCATACGCTGCTTCCGTGGTAAACCCCATATTTCTGAAATCCTTATCAATGTAATAGGAGATATCTGCATGTTTGTGTGCCAGACTTATATTAATAAGTCCGACATTGCCGAGATATCGACCGTTTGACTTTAGGAACATACCGAATTCAAAGGCATAAATATTTCTTATATTCTCTCTTATAATCCGGAAATATCTTTTGCCGTACTTCTTTGTGTATTTTTGGGGTATACCATAGGTTGTTTCATATATTTGCGGTTGACTTGTGACAGCTATGTAATCGTCAAGGTCAGACTTTTTGTATTCTCTTATTATAAGTCTTTCTGTCGTAAATTCAAATTCATTCATAATACTCCACATCAGCTCAATAATAACTAACACGTCAGAATGTGATAAAAACACAAACGGACAATGATGATAAACCACCACTGTCCATTCATAACTGCTTATTAAAACAAATTAACCTATATTTGACTGTTTATCTGCCGGATTATCCATTGTAAGAATAGTTCGGGGCTTCTTTTGTTATCTGTATGTCGTGGGGATGACTTTCCCTCAGACCGGCACCTGTAATCCTAACAAATTTCGCCTTATCGTGCAGATCCTGTATATTTGCACAACCTGTATATCCCATACCTGCACGCAACCCGCCCATAAGTTGATATATTGTGTCTGAGAGTGGTCCTTTATATGGTACACGTCCTTCAACACCCTCAGGAACAAGCTTCTTATTGCCCGACTGGAAATAGCGGTCGGCACTTCCTTTATCCATGGCACCAAGGCTTCCCATTCCACGGTATACCTTGAACTGCCTTCCTTGATAAATCTCACTTTCTCCAGGAGATTCCTCACAGCCTGCAACAAGTGAGCCTATCATGACAACACTGCTTCCTGCGGCAAGTGCCTTCACAATATCGCCCGAATATTTTATACCGCCGTCAGCTATGACAGGTATTCCATGCTTTGAAGCTTCATAAGCAGCATCATATATTGCTGTGATCTGCGGAACACCGATACCTGCAACTATACGGGTTGTACATATTGAACCCGGTCCTATACCAACCTTGACACAGTCGGCACCGGCATCTATAAGAGCTTTTGCAGCCTCAGCCGTTGCAATATTTCCTGCAATTAACTGAACATTTGGAAATGCCTTCTTAACCTTTGCAACCGAATTTATTATATTATTGTTATGTCCGTGGGCGGAATCCAAAACGAGGACGTCAACCTGAGCTTTGACAAGCTCCTCTACCCTTTCAAGAACATCAGGTGTTCCGCCGATAGCCGCACCGCAAAGAAGTCTGCCGTTTTCATCTCTTGCACTGTTGGGATACTGAACGGATTTTTCTATATCTTTTATTGTGATGAGTCCCTTAAGCATACCGTTTTCATCAACAAGCGGGAGTTTTTCTATCTTATGCTTTTTAAGTATAGCTTGTGCTTCCTCAAGCGTTGTTCCGACAGGAGCAGTAACAAGGTTTTCTTTTGTCATAACATCGGAAATACGCTGACTGTAATCCGATTCATTCATAAAACGGAGGTCACGGTTTGTTATAATACCTACAAGCTTTCCGTCCTCGCAAATCGGTACACCCGAAATCTTATATTTTGACATGAGTTTATTGGCATCATCTACATATCTGTTTGGGGATAGAGAAAACGGATTTACAATGACTCCGTTTTCCGACCTTTTTACTCTGTCAACAGCATCTGCCTGCTGCTCTATTGACATATTCTTATGTATAATTCCGATACCGCCCTCTCTTGCTATTGCTATTGCCATTCTTGTTTCCGTAACGGTATCCATAGCCGCCGTCATAAGCGGAGTGTTGAGCTTTATCTTTTTTGTAAGATTTGTGCTGATATCAACGTCCTTGGGCTGAACATTCGACTCGCCCGGAATGAGCAGCACGTCATCAAAGGTAAGACCTTCTTTTCCGAATTTCTGATTGTAATCTGTGCTCAGCATTCTTAATTCCTCCCCATTATTGTTTTATTTTTCTTTATATAGTATCATATTATACTACACACAAAATAAATTATCATTCTTTATAAGAATTATGATATCATATTTTAGGGTATTTTTTGAGCCTTAAATGTAAAAATAATACTGTTAAAATAAACAAAAATATGATATGATATTAGTTATACGAAAGGAAAGGTTGTGGTTGCCATGAAACGGCTTGAAACAGAAAACGTCAGGGGGGTTAACTACAGTGCCGACATACCCACGCTTGAAAAATATTATCGGGAGCAGTATGAATTGATAAAAAAAGGAAGTGATGACCTTGCAACATTGGAGCTTGTCATGCTTGGCAATGCACTCGACTTTATAAACTTTGCAAAAAGGTCCTTTGGCATAACACTTGGTTCAGAGGAGAAATATATAACATTATACGATGAAATAGCAGATGCATTAAGCAGGGGAATAATAACCGATAATATCTACGATAATATAGCAAAAACAGCCGGTGCCTATCTTGGATTTCTTATTATTG
Source organism: uncultured Clostridia bacterium (assembly GCA_947624835.1). Taxonomy (GTDB): domain Bacteria; phylum Bacillota; class Clostridia; order Oscillospirales; family Acutalibacteraceae; genus UBA1213. The sequence goes on along the minus strand of CANQLX010000099.1, from coordinate 1,412 downwards.
CAAATATCGGAGGGGATTGGATTGATACCGAAAGCGGTCCGGCAGTTGAAATTCACGGACGGGAGATTTACGTTGCGGATTTTGCGGAAAGGCGTCTTATGAGCGGCAGTGATCTTAATGCTGTGGAATATTATAATGCAATAAAGACATTGGGAAACTAACAAACGATTTAACGGAGGAAATTTATAATGGCAAATCATAAAACAGACAGAATATCCGAGGATATACAGAGAGAGCTTTCGGCAATCCTCAGAGAAATGAAGGACCCACGCCTTCATGACGGTATAATAAGTATAGTACGCTGCGATATGGCGAGGGACAATTCATTTTGCCGTGTCTATATAAGCTCAATGAAGGGTCTTGATACCGCAAAGACAGCGGTCAAGGCACTGAAAAATGCTCAGGGCTTCATCAGACGTGAGCTTGGTGTAAGGCTTAAGCTCAGATATGCACCTGCACTTGCATTTGAAGCTACGGATTCTATAGAATACAGTGCGAAGATATCCGGAATCCTTATGGATATAGACCTGAAAGCGGAGGATGAGGAAACAGATGAAGACGGTAACTCTTGAAGATGCGGCAAGACTGCTGCTCGAAAATGACAATTATATTGTTCTTATGCATAAATCTCCCGACGGCGATGCCGTTGGGAGTGCATACGGACTTTGTACTGCACTCAGAAGCATGGGAAAAAAGGCAAATCCGCTTTGTGGTGATGAAATACCGGCTTGCTATTCGTATATTACGGATAAGCTTGAATATCAGAAATTTGAGGAGAAGTTCATAGTTAGCGTTGACCTTGCCTCAACCGCACTTCTCAGCGGAAAGGCAAAAGAATACAGTGAAAAGGTTGATTTATGTATTGATCATCATTTTTCAAATACAGGATATGCCTTGGAGGGATATGTTGACGGAGCAGCTTCGTCCTGTTCGGAAATCATAAAGGAACTTCTTGATATTATGAAAGCGGATATTTCAGAGGACACGGCAAACGCTTTGTTTACGGGTATATGTACCGATACGGGCTGCTTTAAATATTCATCGGTATCGCCGAAAACGCACAAAACTGCAGCCGATCTTATGGAAAAGGGTGCAGACAGTACCGCCATATGTAAGCTCATGTTTGACACAAAATCAAAAGAAAAGCTTGAACTTGAAAAAATGGTGCTTGAAACCCTCGAATATTTTGAGGACGGAAAAATAGCTATGATACAGATAACGGACGATATTATGAAGAAATCCGGAGCCGGTCCGGGTGATACCGAAAGCATAGCGAGCATACCGTGTCAGATAAGCGGAGTAAAAATCGGCATTACCATGAAAGAAAAGGAAAACGGTGAATATCGTTTTTCTGTCAGAACTACGGGAGATAACGATGCTTGTGAAATATGCAAAAATTTTGGCGGAGGAGG
>CANQLX010000098.1 GCA_947624835.1 uncultured Clostridia bacterium | reverse complement strand
AAACTTAAGGAAATGCGTCAGTTGGCAAAGCTTACACAGGAACAGCTTGCTGAAAAAATGAACGTTTCAAGACAGTCTGTGGCAAAATGGGAAAACGGGGAAAGTATTCCCGATATAGCTAAATGCTGCGAACTTGCTAAGATATTCAATATGGAAATTGAGGATATAGCATTAATGTTCACTCAAACATATGATAACGGATTGCCTCACCCGAAAAATAAATATTTGTTCGGAGTAAGCAGAATAGTAGATAATAAAATTATACTGCCCGAAGAGGCTCTTAAGGTTTTTGAACTTAAAAACGGCGACGACCTTATCGTTTTGGGGGATATAACACAGGGTATAGCACTCCTGCCGAAAAAGGGATATAACGATTTTATTTCGCTCGTCAATAATTTTGACGTTCTGGGGGAAGAAGAAAATGAAGACGGCAATTAAGATAAATGACCTTACAAAGAAATTTGGAAATAAAATTGCTGTCGATAAAATAAACCTTGAAATATATGAGGGTGAGCTTTTCGGTCTGCTTGGTATAAACGGTGCAGGAAAAACAACAACCATACGTATGTTGACAGGACTTTCGGCTGTTACGGACGGTGAAGCGGAAATACTCGGACACAGCATTAAAACCGATATGCAGGAAATAAAACCTCTTATAAATGTTTCAACACAGGAAACAGCAGTCGCAGGAAACCTTACGGTAAGGGAAAACCTTGAACTTATAGCGAATATCTACGGTATGAATAAGTCGGATATTAAAGGAAGTATTGGAGAAATAGTAACCTCATTGGAGCTTGATGAGGTGATAAGCCAAAGGGCAAAGACTCTTTCGGGAGGGTGGCAAAGGCGGCTGAGTATAGCTATGGCTCTTATTACAAGTCCTAAAATTATTTTTCTCGATGAGCCTACACTCGGTCTTGATGTTATTGCAAGACGTGAGCTTTGGAAGGTGTTGGAAAATCTTAAGGGGAAAATAACGATTATTCTTACTACTCACTACCTTGAAGAAGCAGAAGCATTATGTGACAGGATAGCAGTTATGGCTAAGGGAAAAATAAAGGCACTCGGTACGGCTAAGGAGCTTAAGAAATCTGCGGATAAGGATAGTATAGAGGATGCATTTGTTGAAATAGTCGGGGGTGGGGTATAATGAGAGTAATGGCTTTTACATCAAGAAATATAAAAGAGCTTCTGCGTGACCCAATAAGCTATGTGTTTTGTCTTGGACTCCCGATTGTCATGCTTATTGTAATGACACTTATCAACGATTCTATACCCGTTGTTCCGGGTACTCCAAAAATTTTTAACATTGAAAAGCTTACTCCTGCTATGACGGTTTTTGCACTCACATTTATTATGCTGTTTGCCTGCATAAGAGTTTCAGGTGACAGGTCCTCCGCATTTCTTACGAGATTATACGCTTCTCCGATGAAGAGTGGTGATTATATTATGGGCTACACACTTCCGTTTGGAATAATTGCCCTGTTTCAAATAATAATAACATATACAAGCGGAGAAATTATAGCTTTGATAAACAGTAAAAGCTTTGATATTATTAATGCACTTTTGTCGGTTCCGCTCTTGTTTCCTTCAATGGTACTTTTTATAGGAATAGGGATAATATTCGGAACAATACTCAATGCAAATGCCGCTCCCGGAGTATGTTCGGCCGTAATTACAGCGACAGCCATACTCGGAGGAATATGGATGGATATCGACACAATGGGCGGAGCGTGGAAAACCGTGTGCGGCTGTTTGCCGTTTTATCACAGTGTAAAATATGCAAGGTTTGCACTTGAGGGAAATTTCACCGATATGCTTAATCCGCTTCTTATATGCTCGGCTTTTGCTGCTCTGATTTTTGTTATTGCAGTTCTTGTTTTTTCAATGAAAATGAAGTCGGATAAAAGGTAAAATGGAATCCTGAATATTCGGATAAAGTTTTCAACATCTTTTTTTAAAGCTGTTGAAAACTTTATTTTTCTCAGTTAAAATAATAACGTATATTTATAAAAATATTTGATCATTACTGCTTTTTTACTTGATTTTCTATACAGTAAAATATAGTGTGTAAACGGTGAAAAAATAATCCCGGAATGTTGAAAACTCAAAAAAATACTTCACATTTTATTATTTGAACTTATGACAGACTTTTACAAAATTTTCTTAATGTATTATGCTAATATTATATCAAGGAAAGGGAGTGGAGGCTTTGTTGTTGAATATCGGCAACGGTAAAAGGGTATATGAAATACCCATAGTTCAGATAAGACCGTGCAGGATGCAGTCAAGAAAAAGTTTTTCCCATGAAAAGCTCAGAGAGCTTGCTTTAAGTATAAAGCAAAATGGCATAATTCAGCCGATAACCGTCCGAAAATTAAGCTCGCTTGAATATGAGCTTATATCAGGAGAACGCAGGCTAAGGGCGGCAGCTATGTGCGGAAACAGAAAAATCCCCTGTATAGTTCTTGATTGCTCTGATAGGCAGGCTGAAATATATTCCCTTGTTGAAAATCTTCAGAGATGTGATTTGAATTTTTTTGAGGAGGCAGAGGGAATACAAAGGCTGATGACTCAATACGCTCTTACAAAAACAGATACAGCCAAAAGGCTTGGAAAAAGACAGTCAACAATTTCAAATAAGCTAAGAATACTTAAGCTTAGCGATGAGGAAAAGGAAATTATTTTGAAATATAATCTTACGGAAAGACACGCAAGAGCACTTCTTAAAATTGATGACCCTGTTCTGAGGAGAATGGTTCTCAGCGAAGTAATTGAGGAAGGTATGAATGTAAGCGGAACGGAAAAGTATATAGATGAGGTATTAAGTCAAAAAAGTGAGGACAGACAGAAAAGCCAAAAAAAGAAATTGGTAATAAAGGATATAAAAATATTTGAAAATACTATAAACAAGGCCGTTAATACAATGCGTTCATCAGGAATAAACGCTGTCACAAAACAGACAGAAACAAATGAATTTATAGAATTTACGGTGCGGATAGCAAAGTCAGGGAATAATCCGATAACCGAGGATAAAAATAATAAGACAGCATAAAAAAGTGTACAAGTGAAAATCTTCATTTCCCCTAACATAGCACAAGGAGTCGGGCATTATGCCCGGCTTTTTGTGTTTGAGAAAAAAATACCTTAAATTGGATATAACTATTTAAAATCAGATAAAAATTTGATATAATATAAATGTAGTGTTTCACATGAAACAATAAGACTATCGGTTGAGGCTTTGAGCAGCCGGGAGGAATGAAAATTGGGAAAGATAATAGCGATAACAAATCAAAAGGGCGGAGTAGGAAAAACTACGACTGCCGTAAATCTCAGTGCAGGCTTGGGTAAATTGGGGAAGAAATGTCTTTTGGCGGATGTTGATCCGCAGGGTAATGCTACAAGCGGAGTAGGTGTTGATAAACGCTCAATTAAATTTTCCGCCTATAACATAATTATTGACGGGGTCAAGGCAGAGGATGCCGTATTACATACCCAATATGAAAACCTTGATGTACTTCCCTCAAGCATAGAGCTTGCTGCTGCCGATATAGAGCTTGCAGATATTGAGAAGAGAGAATCAAGACTAAAAAATGCCCTTGCACTTGTAAAGGGTGATTATGATTTCATAATTATAGATTGCCCGCCATCACTCGGACTGATTACAACCAATGCACTCTGTGCAGCTGATACTATACTTGTACCAATACAGCCGGAATATTATGCACTCGAGGGTTTGTCGCAGCTTATGAACAGTGTGCGTATTATAAAAAGAAGATTTAATTCCTATCTTGATATTGAGGGGGTTTTGCTTACCATGTTTGACGGTAGACTTAACCTTACACAGCAGGTTGTGCATGAGGTGAAGAAGTTCTTTCCGAGAAAGGTTTTCTCTTCGGTTATACCGAGAGGCGTGCGGCTGTCAGAGGCACCGAGCTTCGGTATGCCGATAATGTATTTCGATAAAAGCTGCAAGGGATCCTCTTCCTATATGCAGCTTGCAGAGGAAATAGTCAATAATAATAAATAAGAGGTGAAATTAATGGCTCCGAAAAGAGGAGGTCTTGGAAAGGGACTTGACCTTATATTCATGGAAAATGAAACAGATGACAGCAGCGGTGCTGTAACTCTAAAAATAAGTGATATTGAGCCAAACAGGGAACAGCCAAGACATGATTTTGATGAGGAGGCTCTCAGAGAGCTTGCCGACTCCATAGCACAGCACGGTATTCTACAGCCGCTGCTTGTGCGTCCGCTCCACGACGGCGGATATCAGCTTGTAGCAGGTGAAAGAAGATGGAGAGCCGGCAGAATGGCAGGACTTACGGAGGTTCCCGTTATAATCCGTGATATGACGGATGCGGAAATGATGCAGATATCAATGGTAGAAAATCTCCAGAGGGAAAACCTTACCCCTGTTGAAGAGGCTCTCGGTTACAGAGTTCTTTCGGAGGAATACGGTTTGACACAGGAGGAAATTTCAAAAACTGTAGGAAAAAGCCGTCCGGTTATAGCTAATGCAATGAGATTACTCAAACTTCCGCAGGCAGTCCTTGATATGGTGTCAAACGGGGAAATTTCATCAGGTCACGCAAGAGCTTTGTTGGCATTTGAAAATGAGGATATGCTTATACAAACTGCCGAAATGATAAAAAGCAATGACCTGACTGTGCGTGATATTGAAAAGCTTGCAAAAAAGGCTAATGAGGAGAAAAAGACTGTTACCCCTCCAAGCACCGGAAGAAAATCATTCTATGATGAGGTGGAGCTTGCACTTAATGAGCATCTGAGCCGTAAAGTTAAAGTAAAGAACAGCAAAGACGGAAACAGCGGTACACTGGAAATAGAATTTTACAGCGAAGATGACCTTGCAGAGCTTGCTAAACTTTTTGACAGGTAATAATTAAGATAATCGGTTGTGTAAGCGTTGACAGTGAATTTATAAGGGTGTATAATTAATTCGGCAGTTTATAGTGTTAAAGACTGTCGGTTAAATAAGATATTTTTCAAAGGAGAAATGAAAATGATAGATATAAAGCTTATAAGAGATAATCCCGATGAGGTTAAGGCAAAAATCAAAAAGAGGGAAATGGATCTTGACAGCGTTGTTGATGAAATCAGAGAAATTGACTCTAAGAAAAGAGAACAGCTCGGCAAGGTAGAGTCTATGAAGGCAGAACAGAATGCTGCAAGCAAACAGATTCCGCAGATCAAAAAAGCAGGCGGAGATGCATCGGAAATAATGGCTAAAATGAAGGAGCTTGTCGCTGAAATCAAGGAGGGCGATAAGGCTGTTGCGGAGCTTGAGGAAAAACAGAAAACACTTCTTCTTTCGCTCCCTAATCTTCCCGATGATGATGTTGTCGCAGGAGGAAAAGAACAGAATGAACCCTTGCGTTATTACGGAGAACAGCCGAAGTTTGATTTTGAAATGAAAAATCATGTTGAGCTTTGCGAAAATCTTGGTCTTATTGATTATGAAAGAGGTGCAAAGATTGCAGGTGCAGGAAGCTGGCTTTACAGAGGTTGGGGTTCAAGGCTTGAATGGGCATTGTTAAACTTCTTTATAAGCGAACATATAAAAGACGGCTATGAGTTTATTCTTCCTCCGCATATGTTAGGTTATCAGTGCGGATATGTTGCAGGACAATTTCCTAAATTTGAAGATGAGGTATATTGGATTGCAAACCCGACAAGCAATGATAAAAAATTTATGCTTCCGACTGCGGAAACCGCACTTGTAAATATTCATAGAGATGAGGTTCTTTCCAAAGATGAACTTCCGAGAAAGTATATTGCATATACACCTTGCTATCGACGTGAGGCAGGAAGCTACCGCAGTGAGGAAAGAGGTATGATAAGAGGTCATCAGTTCAATAAGGTTGAAATGGTTCAATATACCGAGGATGATAAATCCGATACAGCATTCGAGGAACTTGTAGGCAAGGCTGAAAGTCTTGTACGTAAGCTTGGTCTGCATTACAGATTGAGCAAGCTTGCGGCAGGGGATTGCTCATTCTCAATGGCACGTACCTATGACATAGAAGTATGGATACCGAGCATGGGGATATATAAGGAAGTAAGCTCCGCATCTAATGCAAGGTCTTATCAGGCAAGAAGAGGTAACATAAGATATAGAGGCGATGATAAGAAAATGCATTTTGCACATACGCTTAACGCATCAGGTCTTGCAACAAGCCGTGTTATTCCTGCAATAGTTGAACAGTATCAAAATGCAGACGGCTCTGTTACCGTTCCGGAAGTACTCCGTCCGTATATGGGAATTGATGTTATAACAAAAGAGTAATAATATAAAAAATTCATTATTAATAATTAAAACGGATATGCAGAAATGAACCTGCATATCCGTTTTTTATATATAATATACAATAAATAGCATTTATATTACCTATATTTGTAATATATCTATATTGACAGTTGAATATGACTGTTATATATTGTATATATAACATATAAACAGTTAGTAGAAAGGAGAGGATGATTTGAAAATATATCAGAACTCAAGCGAACCGATTTACAAGCAGATTGCTTCTCAGATAAGGGAGCAGATTCTTACAGGTAAGCTTAAAGAGGGAGAACCGCTGCCGTCAATCCGGGGACTTGCACAGGAACTGAGGATAAGTGTGATTACAACCATGAAAGCCTATGAGGAGCTTTCCAACGAAGGGTTGGTTACGGCTTCAAAGGGTAAGGGGTACTATGTAAATGCACAGGATGAACAAATGCTGATTGAACAGCATTTGCGAGGACTTGAAAATCACCTGACGGACGCAATTTATTCCGCAAGGATAGCAGGGCTGGGACTTGATGAGGTTCAGCAAATGCTTGCGGCATTATGG
>CANQLX010000097.1 GCA_947624835.1 uncultured Clostridia bacterium | reverse complement strand
GTTAAATTCTTTTTGGAACTCCACAGCAAAGAGAATATTTCTGCCGATATTTTAAAAGGAAAAGTGTATGTCGCTGTCCATGAGAATGAGGTGGTTGGAACAGGCACATTGGACAAAGACCATATTAAACGGTTATTCGTATTGCCGCAGTTTCAAGGACAAGGAATTGGTACTCTAATTATGGATTTTCTTGAAGCTGAGATTATAAAGGATTATGGTGCTGTGTGGTTGGATTCTTCGCTTCCTGCGGGAAAATTCTATCACGACCGCGGCTATACCACTAAGAAATATGAAGAAATTCAACTTGAAAATGATAAAGTGCTGACGTATGAGATCATGTGCAGGAATAAATTTCCTATAGACCCAATTGAATATAATGCTCCGTCTCAGCTTGTAAGACGTGAAATGGAATTGCAGGAGATCGATTTAGACGAACTTCGAAAGATTTTTCCAAAAAGATTATACCTTCTTGCAGACAGTCTGTATGATACTATGATTTCAAAAAATGCAGGAACGCTTACCTATCATGTGGGCGGAGAGGTTTATGTCATGGGTCATGACCACTCTGTCGGATTTGTAAAAGGTGAGATGTGTTCGCCGGGAATAGCAACTCAAGCCGAGGATTTGATGGCGGCGGGAGTGAGAGAACTTATTCATGTAGGGTTTGCAGGAGGATATCCGGGGACGCATATCGGAGATGTGGTGATCACTGACGGAGCGTTTCATGATACGGCGGTCGCAGGTTTGTACGGCTGTAATGAAGAGATGGTTCCATCAGATAAGGAACTTACAGACTGTCTCTGCAAGGAGATGGACGCAAATGGGATCGCATATCGCAGGGGGTCGCACCGGACTACCGATGCGGGATATGTTCAACCAAACTGGAGTGCAAAATATTATGAAAATAAGGGCGTTCTTTGCGTTGAAATGGAGGGCGCAGGTTTGTTTGCAGCAGCAAAATTCCGCTCTTGTCGCGCCGCCGGAATTTATGTAATATCAGATTCCGGTTCCGGAGATGATTGGGAACTCGGTTGGGGTGAGAAGACGTTGGAGACAAGCATCGATCGAGTGATAACGGCGATTATAAATAACGGATAAAGTGTATAATTTGTCTTGCAGGAGGTTATATTTGAATTATGATAAATAATACGTCGACAGTTAAAAAGCAATATGAAAATTCAAATAATCTTAATACCCGGATATCCATACATGACAAATACTCAACAAATAAAATCGGATTTGGTCGTTGGATTGTTTCAAATTACAAAATTGAACCCGGAATGAAGATATTGGAGCTTGGTTGCGGTACAGGAAGTATGTGGAAAGGACAGAACTCAATTATTAATTCATGTCATATAATAATCCTTTCCGATTTTTCCGAAGGAATGGTACAAAGTGCAAAAGAAAATTTAGTCGAGTATGAAAAGATAAGATATGGAGTAATTGACATTCAAAAAATACCATATGATGATAAAACCTTTGATGTCGTAATAGCAAATATGATGCTTTATCATGTGCCGGATTTAAATAAGGCTCTTGCTGAGGTTCGTAGGGTTCTGAGGGATAACGGTACTTTTTATTGTGCTACATATGGTGAAAATGGCATAATTAAATATTTATCAGAGCTTCTTTTACCCTATGGTCTGTATGATAATCAGAATAAAAACTTTACATTACAAAATGGGGATAAAATACTTAGCAGATATTTTGAAAGGATACGGAAATTGGAGTATGAGGATTCCTTGGCTGTTACAGATATAAATGATATTATTGATTATATTTATTCTCTTTCGGATATGACTGAACTGTCAGCCGAACCAAGGGAGGAAATAAAAGAAATTCTTTTAGAGAACATGACAAACGGAGTTCTGAATATCCCGAAAGAATAAGGTATGTTTGTTTCTCAATAGCACTGGCATAAAGCAACCGACAGTTGCCTTACAGTTCATATCCGGTATGTTATAATTAAAAAATTACAGATGAGTCATAAGATTGATATGTTACCTCATCTTTGGCGGTAAAAATGCCCGAAAGACGCATTATAGGCGACTCTCGGGCGTTTTTAATTATTTTGAAGTCAATCCGGAAAGCGGTCATAATTATCAAGAAAGCTGTATGTTTTTCCCCTTGTCTTATATCCGGGGAAGGTGTCAAGATGAACCTTGTGTATGCTTCCGAAAATGTTTTTTTCGATATTGGGATTGTCACGTTTCAGCTGTTTTATCAGAGTTTTTATTTCCTGACGCTTGCTGCCTCCGCCTCCGTTGTCGCACATGGTGCAGTTTTCGGTAAATCGGCAGGCACATTGGATAAACTCAAGGTCATTATAGCGTTTCCATGCGATAATAGAGTCCTCATGAATACAGTACATAGGTCTTATAAGTTCAATGCCGTCAAAGTGTGTGCTGTGAAGCTTGGGTATCATCGCCTGAAGCTGAGAACCGTAAAACATTGCCATCACAGTGGTTTCTATTACATCCGAAAAATGATGACCAAGGGCAATTTTATTGCAGCCCATTCTTTTTGCCTGACTGTAAAGATGCCCCCGCCTCATTCTTGCACACAGATAACAGGGATATTTTTCCGCATTATTCGCAATATCAAAAATATCGGTTTCAAAAACCTGTATCGGGATATGAAGCAAGGCGGCATTGCTTTCGATTTTTTGTCGGTTTATCTCATTATATCCGGGATCCATGACGAGATAAACAAGCTCAAACGGAATTTCGCTGTATCTTTGCAGCATCTGCATAAGCTTTGCCATAAGCATCGAATCTTTGCCACCCGAAATGCAGACGGCGATTTTATCACCGCTTTGTATAAGCTCATAATCTTTAATTGCTTTAATAAAATTGTTCCATATCTCCTTGCGGAATTTTTTAGTGATACTTCTTTCTACCGTCTGATATTTTTCAAGTTCCCTTTTCATTTTGTCTTAACTCCTTGATACAAATATTCAGAATATGGATAAAATCCGAGAGCTCCTGTTTTGTCGTAAGTCTGCTCAGACTGATACGCCATGATGACAGGGCATTTTTTCTGCTTTTACTTACGGCAAATACGGCACGGGAGGGCAGACCGTCCGCACTGCACGCCGATTTAACCGAAACGCATACGCCGTATTCACTCAGTTTATTCCTTAATGCGGAACCTCTTATACCGTCAACACTTATATTGAGGATGTGGGGGACAGCATCATCCGGACTGTTGACGGTTATACCGCCTATTGTTTTAAGACTGCTCCGTAAATCGGTATTCAACTCCTTAACAGTCCGATAGTTTTCATTCAGAGCAGCAAGTGATAATGATAGTGCGGTTTCGGCTGCGGCATTTAAAGCAACGGTTGGTGTTCCGCTGCGGTAGACGGTAGTACCGCTGCCGCCGTGTATGAGCGGCTCAATAATAAGTGGTTTTCTTTTGATAAGAATGCCGCTGCCCGTAATGCCGAAGAATTTATGCGGTGCAAAACTTATGGTATCACCGATACGGAAGTCAACAGGTATTTTACCGACTGCCTGTGTGGCGTCAATATGTAACAGGCAGTCGGGATAATTTTTTATAATATTTTGTATTTGTTCTATCGGCTGAACGGTTCCAAGCTCGCTGTCAACAGAACTGACGGTTACAAGAACGGTATCTTTTCTGAGAAGAGAAGAAAGGTGTCCGATATCTATCTTTCCGTCACGTCCGATATTGACCATATCGATCTCATAACCCTGTTCCTGCAAAAAGGTAAGCGGGGCACTTACGGAAGGATGTTCAAGGGGAGTTGTGATGATATGTTTTCCGATATGCCGTTTTGCTCTTGCAATTCCCTTGATCGCAAGATTGTTGCTTTCACTTGCCCCGGAGGTATAAATGATTTCCTCCGGCAATATTCCGAGCATTTCCGCAATGTGTCGGCTTATTTCGCTCTGAAGCTCTGCCGCTTCATATCCGCTTTTATGTTTTGAATTGGCATTGCCGGGAAAATCGGATGCCACCTCACAGAATCGTGACAATACCCGTTTATCCGGTGGTGTATTTGCACTGTAATCAAGATATATCATTCGTTTTTTCCTCCGCATATGCATAACGCATCATCTGTCACCTCTGTCAAAACCGGTCAAATCCTTTATTACCTCACCTGCGATTATAAGTCCGGCAACCGACGGCACAAATGCAGTCGAGCCGGGAATATCACGTCGCTCGGTACATTTTCTTGCTGTGCCGGGAGGACAGATACAGTGCTGCCGACAGCTGATAGCCATATCTTCTACGGGTCGTATCGGCTTTTCTTTTGAATATACAACCTTAAGCTTTTTGATACCTCGCCTGCGACATTCATATCTCATGACCCTTGCAAGAGGACATACCGATGTTTCAAAAATATCTGCTACCTCAAATGCAGTTGCATTTACTTTATTGCCTGCACCCATTGAGCATATGATCGGTGTGCCGGATGCCTTTGCATTCATTACAAGTTCCAGCTTGCCTGTTACTGTGTCAATAGCGTCCACTATATAATCATACTGTGTAAAATCAAACTGATCCTTAGTATCGGGCATATAGAAGGTCTTGTAGGTTCTGACAATGCATTCAGGATTGATATCGTGGATACGTTCCTCTGCAACGTCAACCTTATACTTTCCTATAGTTTTTCGAGTTGCGACTATCTGTCGGTTAATATTTGTCAGACATACCTTATCGTTATCGATAAGATCAAGGCTGCCGACCCCGGAACGGGCGAGAGCCTCAACCGTGTAACCGCCGACACCTCCTATCCCGAAAACTGCAACTCTTGATTTTTCGAGTATATTCATTGCATATTTACCGAAAACAAGCTCGGTTCTTGAAAATTGATTTAACATTAATTATTCCTTTCGATTGTAAAATGGAGTCCATCAGATGAATAGGCTGCAATCAGACGTTTTGCGGAAAGATAGTTATCAATAGCTTCCTGTATTTCCTTTTTGGTCTTATCCATAGTAAAATAAGGCTTTGGACAGACATCATGGAAGTGAAGATCCGCACCGAACTCCTGTTTCAAAATATTCTTTATTTCCGAGATTTCCGAAAATGACAGCATAACAGTACATCCTTTCAGGTGAATGATTCAGATGCTTTATAACAGCACCCGGTTATATTATTTTATCTTAGCTCTTTACCTTATAAAAACATATTAATCCTGTCGGCTGACTATGTACATTATAGATGTTATTTCTGCTATTGTCAATAAAGATTAAAGAAGCATATGAAATATCAGGAATCTTCAATGTGCAATATCAGCGGTGATAAATATTTGGAAAACCGATATATTATCATGTTTTTACAGTAAAAATAAGAAAAAACCGGATCCGCATTTAATCAGCTTTTGGGTATTTTAACAGTATGCGGAAATTTTTTCGGAGTGGATTCATTTCCGTCGGGATATACGATTATATCATTTTTATAATATTGGTCGGTTTTACGTTTGCCGCGGAATACATAAATACAGCAAATATTATATAGGACTTCCTGTTACCTATTCTGCACTGATATTTTCGGTAGTATGGCTCCCGAACGGCATAATTCCGAATAATGTTTTTATATTGGTTTGGCTGTCGGCATATAATGTAACTGCTGTAATGTTTATAGTAAATATTAAGATACCGAAACCCTCGGGAATATATGGGGAAGAAAAGGAATTTGGAAAGAAAAGGTTGTTGTTCCTCTATAATACCTTTGTCGGAAGAATACCCCTTAAGCTGATATTCGCAAGGAGATATTTATTGCTTTGTTTATGAAAAGCAGATTTTTGAGAGGTAAGATAAATTCATTTATTATAGGTTATGAACTGCGGTACGTCCTCCTTGAAAAAATACTGTAAAAAACTTATCAAAACTCACCACAGATGCACTATGAAAAATTATGGTATCCCATAAGAAATACAGGTATACTAAGATAAATTATTTATAGAAATTTGACTGATGTATAAGGTTGACATTCAAGCAAAAATTATGCTAAAATAAAACAGAAGGCAAGGACGTTTTCATAGTATTTATGGGAATTGTCCTTATTTTTTATATTATGACCGTCGGTGCCAAAGGAGGAGTTTTTATGTGGAAGAAGGTTAATCTTAAGGTAATGGGTCAATTTCTCGGTATAGCAGTGGGAGCTGTTATTGCAGCCTTTGCTATTGAGGAATTTCTTGTGCCGTGTACAATACTTGACGGCGGTGTTGTAGGTATAGGAATTATGGTGAATAATCTTACAGGTATTCCGTTGAGTGTTCTGACAGTCGTTTTAAATATTCCGTTTCTTATAATCGGAGCAAGAAAAATGGGCAGGCAGTTTATATTAAGGGCAGTCTATGCAATGACGGTTTTTTCGGTGTTTCTTGAGATATTTGCACCGATGGCAAATGCGACAAAAGAATATATACTCGCAGTTTCTTTCGGCGGAGTCATACTCGGTGCGGGTGTTGGTCTTGTTATACGCTTTGGCGGCTGTCTTGACGGAACTGAAACCGTTGCCATACTCCTTAATAAAAAATTTAAATTCCCTGTTGGTAAAACCGTCCTGATTTTTAATATAATAATATATGCTGTTGCGGGAATAATATTCGATTTTGAAAGAGCTATGTACAGTCTGCTGACATATTTCATAACTTCAAAGGTACTTGATATTGTGGAATCAGGTATGGAAAAAACAAAAGCGGCAATGATAATAACAAACGACTCAAAGGAAATATCCGAAAAGATATATCAAAGACTCGGAAGAACCGTCACAATAATGGAAGGCGAGGGTCTTGTCAGCGGAAAAAAGACAGTTCTGTACTGTGTTCTTACAAGATTTGAAATCAGCGGACTTAAGGAAATAATAAACGAAGTGGATTCGTCGGCATTTATAGCTATAAGTGATGTGTCCGAAATAATAGGAACACACGTCAAGAAAACAGTCGCCCTTTCCGAAAATGAAAATCCG
>CANQLX010000096.1 GCA_947624835.1 uncultured Clostridia bacterium | reverse complement strand
ACATGAAACCGGATGGGCTGGTGGAAGTGCAGTGGGGGCGGGCGAGGCTCCGTGTGTGTAACCCGGCTGGGGGAAAATGCGAACTTTGTTCGCAATACTTGGCGGATTAGCTGCTTCCGCTGGGCGCAGCATGACCGCAAGGTTTGAAGTTTCACTACCGCAATGCGAATTTTTAATTCGCATGAAAATACCATGCTAAGTGAAACTAAGTCAAACCTATAAAGAACGCAGATTCAGCGTTCTTTCAAAAGGGGATGATTGGCTGCTTATGCAGTCGGTTGTCCTCTGATATAAACGCTTTCGCTTAAAAAAGAATCAACAAAAATAGGGATAAAAGGCTTTGAGGGGGCGTGAGCGTTTATATGGGAGGATAACATAGCCGGCAGAGTTTTTCCCTATGGAACAATAAAAGATATTTTGAATGGGAGGTCATTTATGATGAGTTATGAGAAAAGCCCCATTGTTAAGGGTGTTCTCTTTATGAGCAGTATGAAATGCCAGGAGAATGTGGAGCAGATGGTGATGCAGATAAAAGTGCAGTGTGCCAGGGAAAACATTCTCGTGGAACATGTGGCGGTGGAGCATAACCTGATTGGGGATATGGACATGGACAGGCCGGTGGTAAAGTCTGTTGTTAATGCCATTGTAAACAGGGGTTATGAGGTTCTGGTAGTCCGCAATCCGTATGATGTGACAGAGGATGCTGCAGATTGGGAAAAATTCGTGGGCAATATGCTGGATATGGATGTTCAGGTGTATCTGGCAGATGTGGGCGAATTTGTGGAACGTGCCTATGAAGAATGACAGGAAATACCGGATTATTCCCTGCCCGTCGGAGCATGTGGTAGTGGACGGGGCAGGAAACAAAGTGGTGTCCTGCCCTACCGAGCAGGAGGCACAGGAATATATCGTGGAAGTATTGCAGGGGGAGCCGGTGGTTTCCCCTTTTGAAAACGGGGGAATGGACAGTGAAAATTAAAAGAGGTGACATTATCATTGCGGATTTGGGGCAGCATGAAACATCGGTCCAGTCGGGAATCCGGCCTTGCGTTGTGATGAGCAACAACATGGTAAACAGGCACAGCCCGGTTATAACAGTCGTGCCGCTTACCACAAGGATACACAAAAAACAGTATTTACCTACCCATGTGTTCCTGAATGGGTATAGGAATACCGGGCTGGACCGTCACAGCCTTGCCCTCTGCGAACAGATTACTTCCGTTGCTTTTTCGGATATTCTGAGGGTGGCAGGCAGGGTAAGTGAAAGAAAGCTGGCAGAGATTGGCCATGCCGTTCAGGTGCAGTGTGGATTGGCAGCATGAGAACAGGCAGTAGGCAGCAGTATGAAAGGAGCAGGGAATGACGGCGGAGGAATACAGGGCGTTGCTGGCTGTTGATTTTGGAGACGTGGAGCTTGGCAGCCTTACCGATATATCCAAAATCAGGATAGACAAAGGGCAGCCGTTGGAAAAACGCAGGCAGCAGTATTTGAAAAAGGTGGGGAACCCCTATCTGGTCCGGGTGGGCAATATGAAAGTAAAGGTAAGGTTTGCCGATAACGGCGTTTCTATGGAGGAGGCATTTGAAAAAATGCTTTTATCCGTATAGAAAAAACAGAGAAAAAAAGAAAAAAGCAGCGGACAAATGGAAAGAGGCGCGTTATAATGGTTGCAGGACTAAATTAAATGCGGCTCTTTCTATTACATAGAAGATTTTATCACGTTATCTTCTGATAATTCAAATAGAAGGAGTGGTTTATATGATTACCAAAAAAATCTATCATGCCGCCATCTATGTAAGGTTATCGAAAGAGGATGGC
Source organism: uncultured Clostridia bacterium (assembly GCA_947624835.1). Lineage (GTDB taxonomy): Bacteria > Bacillota > Clostridia > Oscillospirales > Acutalibacteraceae > UBA1213. The sequence goes on along the minus strand of CANQLX010000096.1, from coordinate 5,225 downwards.
GATGCCAAAAATGCGGCAAAGGCAGAGAGCAACAGCATTTCTAACCAGAAAAATCTCATTAGGGATTTCCTGAAGGGCAAAGAGGATATTGTCATTGTGTCAGAGCGTGTGGATGACGGTTACAGCGGCTCCAATTTTGAGCGGCCGGCATTCCAGATGATGTTAGAGGACATCAAAAAGGGCATTGTGGACTGTGTCGTCGTCAAGGACCTGTCAAGGTTCGGGCGGGAGTACATTGATTCCGGCCGCTACATTGAGCGCCTGTTCCCGGCATTGGGCGTGCGCTTCATTGCAGTCAACGACAATTATGACAGCCTGGACGGGAAAGACCAGTCCGATGAAATCATTATCCCATTCAAGAATTTAATCAATGACGCATACTGCAGGGACATTTCCATTAAGATACGGAGCCATCTGGAGATAAAAAGGAAAAACGGGGAATATATTGGCTCATTCACGCCGTTTGGCTATCAGAAGTCAGGGGACGATTACCATAAGATTGTCATTGACCCGTATGCCGCAGGCGTGGTGCAGGACATTTTCAAAATGAAGCTTCACGGCATGAGCCAGGACGGGATTGCGGGGAGGCTCAATGAAATGGGGATACTCCCGCCGGCGGAGTATAAGGCGAGTACCGGCAGCCGCTACCAGACAGGGTTTAAGGCAAAGGAAAAGTCCGAATGGACGTCCGTCATGGTAAGGCGCATCCTGACGAATGAGGCCTATATCGGGAATCTGGTGCAGGGCAGGAGGACAACGCCGAACCATAAGGTAAAGAAGACGGTCTTGAAAGAGGAATGCGACTGGGTAAGGCTGGAGAAGAGTCATGAGCCGGTGGTCGGGGACAGGGAATTTGAAATCGTGCAGAGGCTCCTGTCAATGGATACAAGGACGGCGCCGGACCATGACGGGGTATATCCGCTGTCGGGGCTGGCTGTCTGCGGGGAGTGTGGGATGCCGATGGTAAGAAAGACTTCCACCGTCAATGGAAAGACGTATGCCTACTATGTGTGTTCCACGCACAAGGCATCAAAAGAGTGCAGCCCGCACCGCATTTCGGCAGAAAAACTGGAGGAGACGGTGCTGTCCCTGCTGAAGCAGCATATTTCAAATATACTGGAGTTGAAAAGAATCTTATCCTTTATCGGGACCGTGCCGTTCCAGCAGCTTGACATAAAAAAGCTGGAAGAACGCAGGGCAAAGAAGGAGGCGGAGGCGGAACGGTGCAAAGAACTCCGCACCACGTTATATGAGGACATGAAGGACGGCATGATTTCAAAGGAGGATTACAGGGAGCTCCATGCGGCGTATGAAACTAGAAGAAAGAATGCCCAGCTCGCTATCCGGCAGATTGACATGGAAATGGAAAAGGTGCTGAAGAGGAAGAGCGACGGCTTCGCATGGCTGGATTATTTCACGGAACACCAGAACATTGAGGAACTTACCCGGTTTGTGGCGGTGTCGCTGGTCCGGGAGGTCAGGGTGGTTGACAAAAAGAATATAGAAGTCATGTTTGATTTTGCTGACTGCTACCGGGAGATTCTGCAGGGCCTTGCCGGTGCAGGGCATGACGTGTCGGTGGATGAAAGCGGGAAACTGGATATCAGGGCAAAGGAGGCGGTGTGAGATGGCAAGGAAGAGCAGAAAAAATATGCCTGCCGCCGCAGGGCCTTCCGGCAACCTGACAGAGCAGGCAGTGATGGATTTAGGCCAGGACGTGAAGCCATACCGGGCGGCGGTATATGCCAGGCTTTCCTTTGAGTCAGAGGCAAATAAGGAAAGGGACACGGTAGAAACGCAGATTGCATATATCAGGGACTTCATTGAGGGGCAGGATGATATGGTGGAGGCCGGCGTATATGCCGATGTGTCCGTGACGGGGACAACCTTTGACAGGCCGGAGTTTGACCGCATGATGCAGGACATACGGGCAGGGGAAATCAATACCGTCATTACCCGTGATTTGAGCAGGCTCGGCAGGAATTATGTGGAGGCGGGCAATTATATCGAGAGGGTGTTCCCGTTCCTTGATGTGAGGTACATTGCGATTACGGATGATTTTGATTCAGCCAGGCAGGGGGCAGACCTGTCCGTCCCACTAAAAAATATTGTGAATGAGTATTATTCAAAGGATATTTCCAAAAAGGTCAAAACAGGGAAGAAGGCTATCTGGATGCAGGGCGGCTACAGTGAGGGAATGCCGCCGTATGGGTACCGGCGTTCGGACGACGGCTCCAGGCGGCTGGTGCCGGATACTGAGGTGAGCGGGAATGTGGCCCGTATCTATCAAATGTTCCTTGACGGCATGAGCTATACGCAGATTGCTGGCAGGCTGCAGGAAGAGGGGGTGCTGTCCCCACCGAAATACCGTTTTACCAAAAAAGGCGATGCCGTAAATGCAGGGAAATCAAGGGACTGGTGTTACGCCCATGTAAAAGAGATTCTGACGGGCGAGTATTATATCGGGAATATTGTGCATGGGAAACAGACAAAGTGCCTTGCGACCGGGCGGAAGAATATCCACACGCCGCCGGAGCAGTGGGTGCGGATGGAGGGCGTGCATGAGCCGCTGGTTGACCGGGAGACTTTTGAGAAAGCACAGCAGAGGGTGGAGGCCGTCCGCAAGGAGGCGCTGGAAATAAAGGGGAGGCGGCCGGGGCTGCCGGAAAAGCCGGAGAACAAGCTGGCGGGGAAGGCATTCTGTGCAGAATGCGGTTCCCGCATGTGCCTGAAAAGGCATTACAGGCAGGCGTCACTTTTCCGTTATGAGTGCGTCAGCCCCGGAAAAAAGCAGACACATGAGCGTGCCGGACGCAGGAATGTGTCTGTGGAAGATGCGGAACGGATGGTGTTTGACGTAATCCATAAGCACATGGTGCTGTGCATTGACAACGTGCGGCTGGTGCGGGAACTCAACTGCCGGAGAGAAAATGTGCTCCAATACAATGTGTACAAGAAAGAGATTGACAGGCTGAGGAAAGAGGAGAAGCGAGTCAACGCAGCCAGAAGCGGCCTGTATGAGGATTATAAGGACGGGCTTGTCACGGCAGAGGAACTGTGCCAGTACCAGAAGGAGTATGAGGACCGGATAAGCCTCATGGAGGGGCAGATTACCGAACTGCTCATAAGGCAGGGGGCTTATGACAGAAACTTCCATCTGAATGAGGACTGGGAGCAGGTGGTACAGAAGTATTTCAGGAAAAGGACGCTGACAAGGGAAATGTCGGATGCCTTTGTGGAGAAAATTTATTTCCACCCAGACGGGAATCTGGAAATCCATCTGTATTATGATGATTTTTTGAAACAGCTGGTTGAAACAGCAGAGGGAAGGGCAGGTGAGGCAGATGCAGGAACTGCTGGCGCTTTACATGAGGCTGTCGGACGAGGATGACAACATGCCGAAGGGCGCGGAGAGCAACAGCATCTCGCACCAGAGGCAGCTCATGATGGAATATGTTTCAGGACATCCCGACCTGCAGGAGTACCGGATTGTCGAGTTTTCGGATGACGGCTTTTCGGGCGCCGACTTTGGCCGCCCTAATTTCCAGAAAATGATGGACATGGTAAAGGCAGGGAGCATCGGCGTCATCATCACCAAAGATTACAGCAGGCTTGGGCGGGATTATCTGGAAGTGGGGAACTACATGGAGTGTATCTTCCCGCTGATGCAGGTAAGGTATATCTCCGTCAATGACGGGTATGACAGCAGGGACTCCTTCGGGAGCACCGGGGGAATGGGCGTGGTGTTAAAGAACATTGTCAATGCGATGTACTGCCGGGACGCCTCAAGGAAGGTCCGCTCGGCAAAAAGGGTCCTGGCACAGCAGGGGAAATACATTGCGGCATTTGCACCGTTCGGCTACCGCAAGTCGGCAGCGGATAAGCATGTGCTGGAGCCTGATCCGGACGCAGCGCCGGTGGTAAGGCTGATTTTTCAAATGGCGGCAGAGGGGAAGAAATATACGGAGATCAGTGATTACCTGAACCGGCACCATTACGATTCCATACTGGAGTATTATGAGAAAAACAATATCCGGCGCAACAACATGAGGGATATTGGCGAGAAGCTGTGGTCGCCTCCGACAGTGATGGAGATACTTTTCAACGAGGTATATATTGGGAAGGTCATCAACAACAAGACTGCTGACAATCTTGATACCGGGCATAAAGTCATACAGAATGACGCTGAGGACTGGATTGTGGTTGAGAACTGCCATGAGCCGCTGGTATCGGAAGAGCTTTACCGGAGCGCAGTCAAGGCAGTCGGCAGGAGGCCGTACCGGAAAAGGAAAAGCAATGGGGCATGGAAAAGGGGCCTGGTTGTCTGTGCGGGATGCGGGAAGGCCATGAGGAAATATTCCAATGGGAACTATTACCAGTGCCGGATGCACAAACTCAAAGTGAAGCGTATGGAGCTGGAAAACAATGTGCTTGAATGCGTAAAGGCTGCCGCACTTACAGCTTTACAGGACTTGGAGCTGAAGAAAACGCATGCTGCATGTAAAGATAGACTGTCGGATGAAATTTCACTGCTGAAAAAGGCGCTTGACAAGTATAACCGGCAGAAATTCTCCATATATGACGAATACACCAAAGGCAGGATGACGAGAGAGGCCATGGCAGAGAAAAATGCCGGGGTCAGCAGGCAGATAGAGGAAACAAAGCGGCTGCTGGATGAAAAGATGGAAGAAATCGCACAGCAGGATATGTGCCCGGAAGAAGATACGGAAACCTTAACCGTATTAAGCCTGCTTGATGAATTTGATGCAGATAAAATCCGGTATCTGGTTGACCAGGTGCTGGTACATGGCGAGACGGAGATTGAGATTGTCTGGAATGCGGATGACTTTATAGCGCAAAAGTGATTTATCTGTTGTGGGGATTGGGAGTGGATATTTATAGGAGATGCCGGGTGGCATCTCCTATAAAAAAATAAATTTTTTTTGTTTCTTACTTCACATGAGTAGGTTTGCATAGAGGGATTATTGTAAAGGAAAATGTGTGCTTTAAATCAATCAGTCAACTAGAGAAAAGGATGCTGATTATAACCCTAAAGTCGTATAATATATACTCAAATAAGCAAAAAATGGCTTCAAAGCCTGTATTTATGCGAAAATCATTTTAAGTATATATTATAATATGCACTCAAAACCTGAATCCATCGTAAATACTGGGTTTCAAGGATATAAGTGGTTATTTTGAGTGCATATTATACGACTTTTGAG
>CANQLX010000095.1 GCA_947624835.1 uncultured Clostridia bacterium | reverse complement strand
CCGGATGTATATCAGTATGATTCCGACACATCGGAGTCAAGGATTATCCGTGCAAAGATTATGTACGAAAATAAAGAGGCAAAGAACAATTACGGTCCAAATGAAATAATTATCACATTCCCGGGACTGAAAGGGGCTATGAGAAACGGTTCGGAGCCTTTGTATGCGATAGCTGCCGATAAGGCGGGGGCAGAGCCTAAAAACTATGACTGGAGCTATACATACAGTGCGGCAACGAATACCTACACTTTCACGAACAATGAACCGATAACTGTGGGATCGGCGCTTCAAGGTTCGTTTGAGATTATGTGGGAGGTAAATTCCCGAAACTCTGTGGAAGGCTTTGTAGAGGAGCTTAAAGCTAAGCTGCGTTCGGCGTATAACGATCAGTGTGAAAGCAACACAATAAGTTACAGCCAAACACGTAAGAAGGATACATTCAATGTAAGCGAATCGGCTAACGGAATAACCACCCCGAATATACCGGTAATGCTGCCGAGCGGTGAGAAGTATAATGATTATTATTGGGTTGAATATAATGTACATTCCGGTGCTAATCTCAATGCGAGAGGTCTTTCGGACAGCGAGTACGATTTGTGGTTTCTTGAAGATGCGATTGTCGGAAGCGGTCTTACCGCTACGGGGGATACGAAATTAATTGACGGCAAGACCTACAAGTGTTACAGAATGAGCGGATCTGCGTATGACGGTACGCATAGGGTTGTTGTAGCCTACCCTCGTTATGATGATGAGGGTAAGAAAATTGAGTACACGGACGGCATAATTACGAATTATGTCGAGCTTTACGGAACTTTCTATGAGGAGAAAGACAGGGAGCTTCTCAGCGATACACAGGGAACTGTCAGAGTGTATGATTATGAGAGACAGATTGACGGGGAAGAATATGCCTATGGCAAAACCTCAATAGGTGTTGATAACAGCTACGTTCGTGCTCACGACAGCCATTGTAATTCTCGGGGGGCTGTTAGGAGTACAGACCTCAGCGGGTCAGACCATGAGTATTATTCATCTTTGGGAGTGACGCTGAATTACGGAGCCGATCCTGCAAAATACCAGGATATTGAGGTAGTTGACGACAAAATGGAGGTTGAGCTTAAAGACAGCACTGTTCGCAGACTTGGGGACAGTGAATATAACTTCACCTCTGTGACCATACCGTCATATTCGGGTATAATAAACAGGTACAAATCGACAGAGCCTATTGATCTCAGCAATTACGAGGTTGATATTTATGTCAGGCGGTCGGGAAATGATAAATTTGATAGCTCCCCCTACAAAACCGTGAAAATGACCTCTTCTTCTCAGAAAATAAACGTACCGGAAGAAACGGTCGGTGTCAAGGTCATATTCAAAGGAATAGACCAGGACTTCAGCGGAGATGTTGGAGTTTATTATAAATTCCACACCGAAGCTGAAGATATTAAAACGAACGGCGGTAGAGTGACAAACTATGCGACAATGACATTCAGTAGAGAGGGAGTTGTTTCACACAGCGGCGAAGCTCAGGACTATTTGCATATTCTTGAAATACCGAACCGTTTCAGTGTGAGCAACAGCATTGCGAAAACAAAAGAGGACAGGGAATATTACTATTTCAATGGTTCAATAAATGCGAATATTGAGCTTGAAGAGGGCAACGATCTGTCAAAGTTTTCACTTTACACCATAGTTCCCGAGGGACTGGAGCTTAACGAGCTTTATGACACGCCGCAAGAACTTAAAAATATTCTTAATTTCAGTTGTTCAAAATTGTCATCGGGATATATAGCCGAACATACCGATATCAAGATAGTTAAGAACTACAAAGGCAGTGGGAGAACATATATTGCGTTTAACTTTGATTTTTCTGATGACCCCGTGATTATAAGCGGAATAAACGTAACCGGTATTCCAATGTGTGAGGCAAAGGATTCAATGAATGTGACCGATCTTACGTTCAGCCACACTATGTATGCGGCAATGCTTATTGATCAGAAAGGAATATGGTATTCATCTTCAACAGATAATGCCCAAATGGACGGCGGAATATGGAATGATATAGACGGTGACGGAAATACAGGTGAAACAGCGTGCTTCAGCAACAATATTGTTACTGTTGTTCTTCCCGAGTTTTCCAATTTGCAGCTTATAAAATCATCAAAAACGGAGCTTTCGGGTCAATATGTTCACCCGGGTCTTGATGGTTCAATGCAGTACGTACAGGATGAAATTCCGCAGACATATAGGGGAAAGGAATATTCATACAAGCTGCGTATGGAAACCGGAGAAAATGTTGCTAAAAACATAATATTTGTGGATAATATTGAGGACGGCGGAAGAGCGAAATGGCAGGGAAAATTTGTAAGTGTTGATTACTCTGCGGCGGAAAAAATATACGGAGTAAGACCGACAATTTATTATTCCGAAAAATCGGTAGATACTTCGGCAAAACCGGATCTGACCAACACAGCCGTATGGAAAACAGCAAAACCCGATAAGGTTAGTGCAATAGCGGTAGATTTCGGCAATTTAGAGGTTTTGTCGGGCAAGAACCTATATGTAGAGGTGGTAATGGAATCCCCGGCGATTGGTGACGAAACAGTGTCGGACTATACCATAACTGAGAATAAGTTTTCTTCATATTGTGAATGTTATGATGAGGTGGGTCGTTATATAGAACCTCAGAGTCTTGATTCTACTGAGGTACCCGTTGAGGTCATTCCTTTTATGGGTACGATAAGAATAACAAAGCAGGACTCAACAAGCAAAGAGAAGTTACCCGGTGCAAGGTTTAATATATACCGCATGGAGGGAAGCACTCCCGACAAGACCAAAGATACCCTTGTGCAGGAGGGTCTGACGAGCAATCAGAGTGGTATTGCCGTAAGCGAGAGGCTGAAATACGGCAGCTATTATATTGAAGAAACCGAAGCACCGCTCGGATATGAAAAATCAGATGAGCTTATAGAGGTTGAGCTTAACGATACAGAACCCGATAAGGTTGTAGAGGTAACTATTGATAACGAAAGGAAGCCGGGGCAGTTTACATTAACGAAAACCTCGGACAGAAATTCCTCTGCAAAGCTGCAAGGAGCGAGGTTTGCGGTGTACCGTTCTGACGGAACACAGGTCTATGACGGATATAATCCGGAGCTTGTAACGGATATGAATGGTGAATTGATAATTGACGGACTTCCGTGGGGAGAGTATTATGCCGTTGAAATTGAGGCACCGAAGGGATATATAAAATCAGACAAGCAATATCCGTTTACTGTAAGTTCGAATACCGATGCCGGACGCATGGAATCGGCAAATGTTGTTAACGAGCAGATTCCGGCATCAGCGACCTTGACTAAGTATGAAACTCTTGAGGACGGCAAAAGCGAGCAGGATGTTCCGATATCGGGAGCAGGATATACCTTGTATGATTCAACAGACAAATTGCTCGGAACATATATGACGGACGAAGATGGAAAGATATATGTTGAAGATTTGACATTCGGAAAATATTATTTCGTTGAGACTGTTGCGGCGGAGGGCTATGAAAAATTCGAGGGAAAGGTAGAATTTACCGTTGATGCCGAGCATACAAGCGTTGCACTCGGAGTTGTGACGAGAGATACACGTATGACGGGTAAAATGTGGCTGCAAAAGGTCGATGATACCGGAGCGTATGTTGTCGGGGCGGAATACGGACTTTTCCGAACTGCTGATGATGTGCAGGTCGACAAGACAGGCAATCCGTCAAGTGTTGTGTTTACTACAAAGGCCGAAGGAATTATAGATGAAGAAGGCTTATATTGGGGAGATTATTACCTTAAGGAGGTGAAAGCTCCGAAAGGCTATAAGCTTAACGAAACACATTATCCCGTTGTTGTAAACAGAAAGACGGTTAATAACAGAATAATTATAAATGCTGTCGATTCAAGGGCGAAAGGCATTGTTGAGCTTAAGAAGGTTTCCGAATCTGACGAAAGTATGACACTTGCAGGTGCTGTGTTTACGCTTTATAAGAGTGACGGAAGTATATATAAAGACGATATCAAAACAGGTGCAGACGGTACTGTGCGTGTTGAAGAAATAGACTGGGGAAGTTATTATTTTGTTGAAAAAACTGCTCCGGCAGGATACGGACTCAATCCCGATAAGGTACGTTTTTCCGTAAACTACCTGACGGCGGACAAGGTTCAGTATTTGACGGTTGAAGATCCCGAGATAAGCTGTGAATTGATTGTTACAAAGAGGATTCGCTCGGATCAGACGGTATTTGCACACGGCAATCCCACATTTACGTTTAAGATTGAGGGAACGGACACAAGCGGAAATCCGCACACCTATTTCAGAAATCTTGCCTTTACGGAGGACTACTGCACTGCCCATACGGACAGGAACAAATATGTCGAGCAGTCGATTGTTATATCCGGCTTGCCGCAGGGAACATGGACGGTAACTGAGGTTAAGACGATAAGATATACCGATACGGTGTGGGACGATATAAGCGGAAATGTCAAAACATCTGCTCCGGAAGATCCTACATATGAGCTTGTCGGCAGTAACGATCTTAGTGCACACGTCCAATTTACTAACCTAAAGGAGGTCCAGTCATTAACGAGCCATAATACGGCGGCAACCAATATTATTACTTGCGCACGCAAGTATAATGCGTTGGTTGCTGTATGGAATGGCGGAGTAATGTACGATACAAAACTCGACCGTTCATATTTGGATGTATATGCGGTTTATGATGACGGTGAGCAGGTTAAGCTTCCGAATGATGCATATACTCTTGATCGTGAGGAGTTCGATGTAGATGTTCAAAGCAGCTATACCATTACTGCGGAATATGAAGAGGATGGTGTTACTCACAGTGATTCATTTGAGATAACCGTTAATGTATATGCCCCGTTTACATGGGAGATCCTTAGTGATACACCATTTGAAGATACTGACGGTACGAGATATGATGGTACGGTTTATTTAACCGGTTACACCGGTTCGTTAAACATCCTCAGCCTTCCTACAAAGGTTAGAGGTCTTAGGCAACTGAAAGACAGAACAAATAACTGGTCACCGGTAACTATTATAGATGAAAGCTATGATAATAAGATTTTTAAGGTTGTTGAGGTAAGAGGTTACGGTACTGACAATGATGGTTGGTTCTCAGGTTATTCGATGTATGGAGTACAGAATATAGAAACTCTTGTAATTCCTGACGGTATTGAAGCAATTACGGATTGTGCGTTCTATGAATGTTACAGACTGACAGGTGAACTGGAAATACCTGACAGCGTAAAAATAATTGGAAAGAGTGCGTTCGCTGGTTGTGGGGGGTTGACAGGAGAGCTTGTAATACCCGATAGCGTTACAAAAATCGAACAGCAAGCGTTCTGGTGTTGTTCGGTGACGAGTCTGGAACTTGGAGAAAATATTACTACAATAGGTAATAGTGCGTTCGGTAGTTGCGCTGAACTAACGGGCGAGCTTGTAATACCTGACAGTGTAACGACAATCGGCGATGATGCGTTTGGTTTTTGTTTTGGACTGACCGGTCTGAAACTCGGCACGAGGGTCGAAACAATTGGTGATACTGCATTTTTTCAATGCGAAAGCCTTACAGGTGAACTTGTAATACCTGACAGCGTAACAAAAATCGGACGGCAAGCGTTTTCTAATTGTACAGCCTTGGAGAGTCTAAAACTCGGAGAGAAGGTTGAAACTATCGATGATGATGCATTTTTAAATTGCAGCGGGTTGACAGGCGAACTTGTGATACCGGACAGTGTTGTGACGATAGGTTCGTATGCATTCAAAGGTTGCAGCGAGTTGACAGGCTTGAAACTCGGAGAGAAGGTTGAAACTATCGATGAGTCTGTATTCGAAAGTTGCAGCGGGTTGACAGGCAAACTTGTGATACCGGACAGTGTTGTGACGATAGGTTCGAATGCATTCGAAGGTTGCAGCGAGTTGACAGGCTTGAAACTCGGAGAGAAGGTTGAAACTATCGATGAGTATGCATTCGGAAGTTGCAGCGGGTTGACAGGCGAACTTGTGATACCGGACAGTGTTGTGACGATAGGTTTGGGTGCATTCAATGCTTGTAGAAGGTTGACAGGCTTGAAACTCGGAGAGAAGGTTGAAACTATCGGTGTTAGCGCATTCAATGCTTGCGGTGGTTTGACAAGCTTGAAGCTCGGAGAGAAAGTTAAAACCATTGGTAATAATGCATTTTTAAGTTGCAGCGGGTTGACAGGCGAACTTGTGATACCGGATAGTGTTGTAACTATCGATCGGAGAGCATTCGAAGGTTGCAGCGGGTTGACAGGCTTGAAACTCGGAGAGAAGGTTGAAACTATTGGTTGGAGTGCATTCTATAAGTGCGCAGCTTTGGAAGGCGAACTTGTGATACCGGACAGTGTTGTGTCGATAGGTTCGGGTGCATTCGAAAGGTGCAGCGGGTTGACAGGCTTGAAACTCGGAGAGAAGGTTGAAACTATCGATGATGATGCATTTTTAAATTGCAGCGGGTTGACAGGCGAGGTTAAAGTACCGCGGAGTGTGCAAACCATAGGAAACAATGCGTTCCGTGGAACAAATTGTAACCCCTTGCGGTTGCCAAGAAGGTTTGAGCCGGAAACATACGGCTGCACCGGAACAGTAGAATACTATGACTGATTAACAACAGACAGGCTTTTGTCCGCCCGCACCCGGCGGGCGGACGAAAGAGTATAAAGGGAGTTTTATGAAAAGAATATGCAATATTTTTTCTTACATTACAATAGGCATACTTGCGGTATGCTTGCTTTCGGCGGTGCTGCTGAGGTTTGTGTACAGTGCGGAATTTAAGGCGGTGCTGACGCCCTCAATGGAACCCGAACTGCCTGTGGGAAGTATGATAGTGGTACTGCCCACAGATTATGGGGACCTGAAAAAGGGTGATAATATAACATATGTGCGTGATGAAAGCCTGACTCTTGTGACACACAAAATAGTGGAAAAGGATGACAGAACACAATATCTGACAACACGGGGCATAACAAACGATATGAACGACCGACC
>CANQLX010000094.1 GCA_947624835.1 uncultured Clostridia bacterium | reverse complement strand
TCGTCAAAAAATATGAGCAGGACAGCAAGTGGGTATAGCATAATGACTTTGGGACTTCAAGTCCCATTTTTGCTTGAAGGGAGGTGATAAGTATGAAGCTGAAAAGAATAATCGACTTTTTGCAGACCGAGTCATATTCATTGAGTGTTGCATTGATTTCATTCTATGCGATATATCTCGTGGAAATATCAAGTATTTTATTCAATATTCCCAGTCTGTAGATCATGTTCAACAGCAGCGATGTAACAACAGATAATCTCCTGTTATTAGGAGTGTTGTTTGCTGCTATGAACATAGAAGTCATCGGCGGAATTATCTTTTTTCATAAAAGGCTGCACAAGATTAAATGTGCAGTAAGATGATTCCTCGGTGCATGGGACTTCGAGTCCCACATCAAAACCGCCCCGAAGTCTGATGACCGTGGGGCGGGGAATTTTTTGAAAGGGTTTTTAATATGGGTATCGATCCTGAAAAAATTACTGCTGAGACAAGAACTATCCTTAAAAAAGTTGATAAACAGATATTTGTTGTTTTTATAAATGATCTATTTTTATGTTAATAAATTACTGTAAAATATTGACATCAACAACTTGTTGTTGTAGAATATATGCAGAATGATTTTTAAATGGGGCGACTCGACGTCCGAAAATCGAGATCAGTATGAGTAATTCCCTCCTCGGAGGGTATCAGATACACTCGGTGAGGTATAAATTGCATACATTCAAGCCGTATGCACAATATGTAGCGGTTGCAACTCGTGTATAACTATATATTGCGAGAGTTTGCGGATCACATCTCCACAGTTTATGCCCGTTGCACCTCGCATATTCCTACATATTGCGAGAAAGTAACTGTATAGCTAAACGGTGCCTTGTTACTGTAAAATATTCGTAGGGTTATTTTTAAATGGGGCGACTCGACGTCCGAAAATCGAGAGCAGTATGAGTAATTCCCTCTTCGGAGGGTATCAGATACACTCGGTGAGGTTTAAATTGCATACATTCAAGCCGTATGCACAATATGTAGCGGTTGCAACTCGCATATTCCTACATATTGCGAGGTATTAAACAGGTATAAAACCTTACCTACAACCGTTGCACCTCGCATATTCCTACATATTGCGAGAAAGTAGTCGTAAAGCTAAACGATGACTGTCGTGATGACAAGCGGAGCGAAAGCCTATAATAAATTCCCCTATACCAATCTCTTTTGAGTGGTATAAGGGGATTTTTCTTATGATATGACTTCGTAATATGGGACTTCAAGTCCCACCCGTTGTTATATTGTAATGTTCATAAAATTTTCCGAACAAAATTACTGTAAAACATTGACAAATGGTTTTAAATGATGTATAATAACAACAGTAGGTAATAAAAAAGACACCTACAGCCCACCAGTTGTTACCAGCAACCAATGGGCATACGCCGAAAAGGTAATTAAGGTACCTCACGACTGATAGATGCCATTCTTAGGCTATTATAGCCTATTTGGGATAAATTGTCAAGTCTTAATGCCTTTTCGTGATCGAGTGGAGAAGGCGATCAAAGGCTTGACTTTTTTATTTACGAATCCAGTCGCAAAGAACTTCCAATCCGCTACCGCATATTGTTTCATCGTACTTGCCTGCTCTAAGGTCACTTCGAAATTTAAAAAAATTAACCAACAAGTACGTCATGCCTACGGCAAACCCATAACTACAAATACTAAGCACCATATCTTTCACCTCCTGTTCTTTGTTCTTACGGCGGTGCGTATATATCAACCCCATACACACTACCGTAAGAGTAAACACAATTCACAAACTTGCTCTTAATTAAAAATTAAATAGGAAAGCGACAAGACGAAAATACAAAGCACCGAATAACAGTTTTGCCATGACCCCCGTTCCATTCCGGGAAAAGCGAGCCAGCAGAATGTGGACTATCTGCTGATACCTTTCGGTTGTGGGTAAGGCTTTTAACCTGAAAAATACAGGAATCAAAGTAACTGTGTGGTTAAACGGCGACCGTCGAGATGATAGACGCCGTGCAAAACCTGTAAACCGCTGCATTGCGTTGGCTGACTACACCGTGAACCTTTTTCTAGGAAAAAATAGTTTTGTATGCTTTAAAGGCAATCCCCACGATTGCCTTTTGCAGGAAGTATAGGATAAATCTATGCACCCTGCGAAGGGCAATCAAGCAAATCGAGGTGACTGGATTCGAACCAGCGGCCTCTACGTCCCGAACGTAGCGCTCCACCAAGCTGAGCTACACCTCGTCTTAAATTAAGCCTTGAAATAATTCAAGGCTTAAATATGGTTGCGGAATAGGGATTCGAACCCCAACAAACAGAGTCAGAGTCTGTCGTGCTACCGTTACACAATTCCGCAGTATTTAGTTTTCTCTTCGGTGAGAACAATAGTAATTATACAACGTTTTCCTATACTTGTCAAGGGTTTTTTGAAAAAAATTAAAAAATCAGAAATCATCCAAATCGCCGTAGGGATTGCAAATTGACTCGGAATATTCTTCTTCAGCTTCTGTAATCAGCATTTTTACGGATTCGGAAGTAACGATATCCTTTTTTGAAACTATGAAATCAAATACATCCTTAAGAAACAGATTTTCAACTATACTAATTATTGTATCCATAATATCAAAAGACTTGAAGTTAATAGAGGATATAATATATTCACTGATTTTTTTTGAAATTTCAGGTGCAAGGACCTCATATGTATCCCACTGACGGTATGACAGCTCATAAAGCTGCCTTAAGGCTTTAAGAGATTTTGGTTTATTCGAGTATTGATTCAAAAATGCATTGAAATAACCTTCAAGCTCACTCGGTTCCAAAGTATCGGAAAGGTTCTTATAATCCATGTACAACTTTCACACCGCCTCGTGCAGGTACGCAACAAAATTCAGTTGAGCACCGATTTTACGTTTTGTTGTTAGTTCTAATATACATATTTTACAATAAAATCCTATTTATTGCAATAGTTTTTTAACATTTTTATTAAAAATTAATTTTTATGTGTTTAATTATAGCATATATAAAAACATTAGCTAAAATTAAGTACAAGCTAAACAAAATCGGAGTCCGATCTGTCGGTCTCCGATTAAGTATCAGTTTGTTCGGAATGTGCGGCAGCCCGGCGATAAAGGGCCAACTGTAAGCATAATAGCAGGAGCTGTACACAGGTGACATCAGAGGTCAGAATTAATACGTTGCTTTCTAATTATTTTTTATGTTCAGGGCTTTGAGAAGCTCCTCTGTTTTATTTACTTTTTCCCATGCAACACCAAGATCCTCACGTCCCATATGTCCGTATGCCGCAAGCTGGCGGTATATTGGCTTTTTTAGATCGAGAGCCTTGATTATCGCAGCCGGACGGAGGTCGAATACCTTACTTACTGCCTTTGAAAGAAGCTCATCACTTACCTTACCGGTTCCGAAGCTGTCAACCATAACAGAAACCGGCTTTGCAACCCCTATTGCATAGGACATTTGTATTTCACACTTATCGGCAAGACCTGCTGCAACTATATTCTTTGCTGCCCAGCGAGCTGCATATGCGGCACTTCTGTCTACCTTTGTAGGATCCTTTCCGGAAAAAGCTCCTCCTCCGTGTCTTGAATATCCGCCATATGTATCCACTATAATTTTCCTTCCCGTTAGTCCTGTATCAGCAGTGGGACCGCCGAGAACAAATCTTCCTGTAGGATTTACAAATATCCTTGTTTTATCATCAATAAGCTCGGCAGGTATTGTGGGAAATATAACATATTTTTTAAGATCCTCACGTATAGTTTCTGTATTTACACTTTCTGAATGTTGTGTGGATACAAGAACTGTATCTATTCTGACGGGTTTTCCGTCATCATATTCAACGGTTACCTGGGTTTTTCCGTCCGGGCGGAGATATGGAAGAGTTCCGCCTTTGCGTACATCCGCAAGCCTTTTTGCAAGCTTATGTGCAAGTGAAATAGGAAGCGGCATAAGCTCCGGAGTTTCATTGCAGGCATATCCGAACATAATTCCCTGATCACCTGCCCCGATGATATTCAGTTGGTCGTCCTCGCCCTCACGGTATTCATATGAGGTATTGACACCCATAGAAATATCGGGAGACTGCGAATCTATTGATGAAATAACCGCACAGGTGCTTCCGTTAAAACCGCACTCGGGTCTGTCATAACCTATTTCGTTTATAACATCTCTTGTGATTTTATCAATGTCGGCATAACAACTTGTGGTAATTTCCCCCATTACATGGATAAGTCCTGTTGTGGCAGTAACCTCGCAGGCAACATGAGCCTCAGGGTCGGCACTCAGGATATTGTCGAGTATTGCATCCGATATCTGGTCGCATACCTTATCGGGATGTCCCTCTGTTACGGATTCAGACGTAAATAAAAATTTCGACATTTATTTTTCCATCCTTTCTGAATTTGCCATAATACTATCGGCAGATAACGGACTATTTCCGTAATCACCGACATTCTGTCCCTTTCATGAGGGTATTATAGCACCACACAGGATATATGTCAAGATTAAAGCTTGTACATCCGAATTGCAATATGTTATATAAAATGTTATACTACTAATGTTATATAAACAGACGTGCCGGTAAAAAAGCATAACCGATCAAACAGGGTCGGATATCTATGTTCGGAGGTTACTTATGAAGAAAAAGGTATTGAAATATTTTTCGGTTGGTGAGGCTTCATTATGGTTTTTGTCAATACTCACTATTACTTTATCATTTGTTATATTCAACTCTTCAAACTATCTTGCACTTATTGCATCAATAATAGGGGCATCCTCACTTATATTCTGCTCAAAGGGAAATCCTGTCGGTCAGGCATTTATGATTGTTTTCAGTGTGTTCTACGGTGTAATATCCTATTCGTTTTCATATTACGGAGAAATGCTTACATATCTCGGAATGACAGCACCAATGTGTGTATTTTCTCTCGTATCATGGCTAAAAAATCCCTATGGGGGTAATCACTCTGAGGTCAGGGTAAATTCAATAAAAAAGTCCGAATGGATATTCGGGTTTGGGCTTACGGCTGTGATCACTGTACTGTTTTATTTTGTACTGGGATATTTCAATACGGTTAATCTTATTCCGAGTACAGTATCCGTGGCTACAAGCTTTCTTGCTGTTTATCTTACATTCAAAAGAAGTCCGTGGTTTGCACTTGTATATGCTATGAATGATTTTGTGCTTATAATCCTGTGGTTGCTTGCGTCCTGCAAGGACAGTTCCTACATATCTGTTATGGTTTGCTTTATGGTATTTCTTATAAATGATTTATTCTGCTTTGTGAGCTGGCTGAAAATGAAAAAACGGCAGTCAGCGGCCTGTGATGACATAGATTATATGCGGTCTTGAAAAAAAAGACTGAAAATGTTATTATGTTAGTATTATAGGGAAATTGTTTTTTGAAAATAAAGAAATTACAGGTGAAGAAAATGGCGGTTATTACAGTATGTAATTTATCAATGGAATTCGGAGAGCAGCGGCTTTTTGATAATATGAATTTTGAGATACAGTCAGGTGACAGGGTAGGTCTTATCGGAGTAAACGGCTGCGGAAAAACGACTCTGTTCAAGCTTCTGACAGGGGAATATTATCCTACGTCGGGATCAATTATAATAAATAAAAATACGACAGTGGGGTATATGGAGCAGCACGTGTGCCGGAACCTTGAGAGAAGCGCATATGACGAGGTTCTTACGGTATTTTCGGAGGTTATGAAAATAGAAAAGGAACTTGAGGAACTCAATTCGGTTATAGACAGGGGTAGTGGTCTGCTTGGGGAAAATGTGGAAAGGCAGGCATTTCTTCATGATGAATTTACAAGGCTGGGCGGACTTACATACAAGAGCAGAGCAAGGGCGGCACTTCTCGGACTTGGCTTTGATGATGAACATATGGAGTTGCCGATAAGTTCACTCAGCGGAGGGCAAAGGGCAAAGCTTCAGCTTGCAAAGCTTCTTCTTTGCGGAGCAGATTTACTCTTACTTGACGAACCTACAAATCACCTTGATACAGCGGCATCCGAATGGCTTGAAATCTATCTTACGGAGTCAAAATGCTCATATATGGTAATTTCACATGACAGATATTTCCTTGACAAAACAACAAACAGGACTTTTGAGCTTGAAAACAGAAAAATGACGCAGTATAACGGAAATTACACTGCATACATTCCACAAAAGGAGGAAAGACTTCTGAGTCTGCAAAGGGCATATGATAATACGGTTAAGGAGATAAACAGGCTTGAAGGAATAGTTGAACAGCAAAGACGCTGGAACAGGGAGAAAAATATTAAAACAGCGGAAAGTAAAATGAAAGTGATAAAACGTCTTGAGGATAACCTTGAAAAGCCCGAAAATGCACCCTCAGCCATACATTTTGATTTGGGAATAAAAAACCGAAGCGGAGATGATGTGCTTGAGGTTAAGAACTTATCGCTTTCGTTTGGAAGTAATAAGCTTTTTGAAAATGTCAATATGGAAATACACAGGGGAGAAAGGATATTCCTTCTCGGTCCGAACGGCTGCGGAAAAACCTCACTTATGAAAACACTTCTCGGTCGGTACAGGGCAGATTCGGGAACAATACATTATGGCGAGGGTGTTAAAAAGGGTTATTATGATCAGATACAGACAGGCATGGACAGTGAAAAGACTGTTTTTGAGGAATTATCAGACCGCTTTCCTGCAATGACAAATACCGAAATAAGAAATACACTTGCAAGGTTTCTGTTTAAAAATGATGATGTATTCAAGCCGTTATCAACACTGAGCGGAGGGGAGAGGGCGAGGGTACTTCTGACAGAACTTATGCTTACAAAGGCGAATTTTCTTCTGCTTGACGAGCCTACAAACCACCTTGACATAAATTCCTGTGCCGAGCTGCAAAAGGCACTCGGAGAATATGAGGGAACATTACTTATTGTTTCACATGACAGATACCTCATTAATGCCCTTGCCGATAAAATATTTTATCTTACACCGGAGGGCATAAAGAAATTTGAGGGCAGCTATGAGGATTTTCTGAAAAAGGAAAAACCGTTTGAAACTAAAATGGAAGAAAAGTCCAAGACA